>JBJTTJ010000163.1:0-68571 GCA_046080125.1 Cuspidothrix sp. | reverse complement strand
CTAGAGCAGGGAACTAGCTACGCATCCTCTGGTAGGTCTTTAACTCTTACCTCTAACGTAGTTCGGTTAAGAACTGAGTCTGGTCAACTAGGCTTTTACAAGCCCTCACTTACCCGAAGGGAAGTGATGGGTGGTTGACTAAAGTTGATATTTTGGATCTTCTAAATTAATCTATATTTAGACTAGCATCAAAACCTCCCATTGTTTTAGCTTCTAAAGGGGTAGGCTGTTTAGCCCACCCTACAGCTATTCTTTCAAAACAGTCTTTGAGGCAATTCTGGTCTTTTTGCGGTCAGCTTCTGTTAGTTCTTCACCGGCTTGTAAGCGGGTTGCCGAAACTTGTAACACAGTGGCTGCATTGGTGTCACCAATTTGTAAAGCAGTGTTAGCAGCAGTTTGTAGCATTGTGGCTGCACCCTTTGCGTCGCCTAATTCTAATTTTGCCTCAGCCAATTGAGTTTGACGATATTTAGCTAATAGCAAAATTGAATTTAGTACCTGGGAATTTAAGGCAGGTTCATAGGTTTTAGTGAAATTAGCATATATTGGCACCAGGGGGGAAAGTAAAGCCTGTTTATTCAAAGAAGGGTCATCGTAGCGAACTTGGATATGGCCAATGACTTGTTTTCCTTCTGGCAATTGTCCTAGATAAATATTCGCTAAAACTACCCGTTCAGCATCTTTCATTAAGTCCCCTAACCGCACTACCAAAGTTCCATTTGTATCTGTTTCCATTGGTAACTCAATGGTATCGGGGGCAACTTGGGCAACCGGTTTAAGTTCCGCTAAGCGCACCGCAGGAACGAAAGATAGGAGTAAGTGGGCATTAGTTAACCCTATGGACTGCACCCGGCGAAAAAGTCTAGCAAATTGAGTTACTGCTTGTTCAGGGTTCTCGATATAAGCCAGAGTCCCTCCTCCGGCATCAGATACTTTTTCTAACAAATCTTGATTCCAGTCGTGACCAAAACCAAGGGTGTTAATGGTGAGGTTAAGTTTGGCGGCTTTTTGGGCAAGTTGTAAACAACGCTTGTTGTCATTGGGGCCAATTTGCCATTTCCAAATTTTTAAGCCCTTATCCCCATGGCCATCGCTGAGGAGAAAGGCTTGGGAAACTGCCCCTTTTGTACCTTTGAGTAGTTCGGTGATGCCCAAAGATAAACCTTCGGCGATGACAGTGCCACCACCTGCCTTTAATTTGGCCTTTAGCTGGGTTTTGAGGGTTTTAGTATCTTGGACGATTTGATTAGGGATAATGACCCCCGCAGTGGCAGCAAAACCGATCACAGATAGGCGATCGCCTGGTTTTAACTGATCCAATAATTGCCCAACTGCTTCAATGACTTGATTCAGGCATTCACCGGACATAGAACCGCTTTGATCCAGAATCAAACACAGATTCAAGGGCAAAGTTTGTTCTAACTCAGCCGCTAGGGCGGAAATGGAAATGGAGAGTTGACGTTGATTGCTTTGTTGGGCGGCATCAACGTTGGTATCATTTAAAGCAGATGTGATTTGAACTTTCATTGAACAGAAGCATCTTGCAACACAGTTTTGGAGACAATTCTGGTTTTCTTGCGATCGCTTTGTGATAACTCTTCCCCTGCTTGTAAGCGGGTAGCAGAAACTTGTAAGACTGTCGCCGCGCTGGTATCTCCCATTTGTAGGGCGGTTTTGGCTGCGGTTTGTAACATCGTTGCAGCACCCGCACGATCACCCTGCTGTAATTTCGTTTCTGCTAATTGGGTTTGACGATATTTAGCCAAGGCTAAAAGCGACTGTTGTACCCGGAGATTGGGCACTGGTTGGTAGTCCCTGGCAGCATTAATATAAATTGGTAGATTGGGGGAGTATAACCCGATTTGGTTATGGGCGGGGTCGTCGTAGCGGACTTGAACGTTAGCGATCGCCTGTTTACCTTCTGGCAACTGTCCCACATAAATATTAACTAAAACTACCCGTTCGGAGTCTTTCATTAAATCTCCCAATCTCACCCCCAACCGTCCATCACTCTCTGGTTGTACTGCTAACTCAATGGTATCTGGGGAAACTTGGGCAATGGGTTTGAGTTCCGCTAACCTCACATTAGGCATTAAGGATAATAATAGTTGAGCATTGGTTAATCCCACTGTTTGCATTCGACTAAACAACCGCCCAAATTCCGATACAGCCTGATCTGGGTGTTGAATATAAGACAATGCACCCATGCCAGCATCAGCGATTTTTTCTAAAACTTTATCATTCCAATTGTCACCAAATCCCAATGTATTCAGGGTTAAATTATAGCTGGCAGCTAACTGGGCAAATTTCAAACAGCGATCATTATTACCATGTTCATTTTCTCCATCTGTCAGTAAAAATGCTTGGGAAACAGTATCATGTTTACCTTTTGCTAATTCCTCAATTCCTAAGCGCAAACCTTCATCAATGGATGTTCCCCCATCAGCTTTGAGTTGCATTATCTGTTTTTTAATCTTTTGGCGATCGCTAACTAACTGATTTGGAACTAAAACCTTGGCACGGTGGTCAAAAGCCACTACACTAAGACGATCTTCTGAACTAAGACGATCTACCAATAAACAAGCCGCATTTTTCACGGTTTCTAGGGATTTTCCCATCATTGAACCGCTATGATCAAGAATTAAGCATAAATTCAATGGCACATTCCGATCTATCGTCTCACCACTAGCGGAAACGGAAATTACTAATTGACGTTGAGTGCTAGGTTGATTGACATCCATACCAGCATCACTAAGCTCCAGTTGTAAATTTACTTTCATAATTTCTACTTCCTATTTAGCCTAAACACACATAATCAATATAGATAACTTCAAACCACATCCTCCAGACTACGGAAATTTCCCACATCCGTATCACTGAACTAAACAATTAAGACATTTTGAATATATCTAAAAAATAGCCCTAAATTTCTGTAACAAGTCAGTCAACAAAATTTAGGGGTTTAGAAATACTAAACCCCGATTAATTAATTATTGCTGCTAAAGTAGCATTAACTACCAGAAGTACGGTTAATAGCTGAATATTAGCCTTGAACGGTGATTTTTCCGGTCATACCAGCACCACGGTGAGGGGCGCAGTAAAATGTATACTCACCAGCAGGTGCGTCTGCGGGAAAAGTGGTTTTCACTTTCTGACCAGGATTTAACTGTAATTTAGTATGAGACAAGGAGGCGGCCAAAGCTTTATCTTTATTGGGGTTTTTAACAGGGTCAAATACAACGTTGTGGGGAGGTACTTTATTATTCAGCCACTCAATTGTATCACCAGGCTTAATAGTTAACTTACTAGGCTCAAATTTTAACCGTCCTTTATCAGTACCCAATTTGATGGTGTATGCTTCAGCTGAAGCGGTGGGAGTGAAAACTGCAAAGCTGCTAACAACTAGAAGCACAGTTAACACTGCCAGAGTTAAGCGTCTCAAACTAGCTGCAATTAATTTCATAATTCTCTCCTGAGATATAGTTTTTATCTTCCTGTTCTTATTCTAAATACAATCTATGCCAAATATGACAACGCGTCATATATTTATTTTTACTAATCTGGTTTCGATCCCGGAAACAGCCGATAAATCAAGCTTTTCTGCGTTTAGACTATCCTGAAAAAGTTTTTTGCTCAAAATTGAGAACTTAGACCACAGGCTATACTATTCCAGGCATATCAAAGGGGAAAAGTCCCGGAAACAAGGGGATTTTGGATATTTGACCCCATAAAAATTGTAGAGACGCTAAATCAAGCTTCTCTACAAGTAAATTAGGATTAAATTTTCTCAGCATTAAATCAAACACTATCTCGGTAGGTTACGGCTGGCGTAAGCATCAATGGCGTAAGCTGGTACGCGCTTGGCATAGTCTATATCTACACCAGTAATAGATTTAGCTAAGTTTTCAAAACTTTCAGAAGCCCAGTTGCGTTCATGAATGGGTTTGCTTTGCTCACCCATGAAGTAAGCTAAAGAACCAATTACGGAAACAGCGACCCAAGCGACAACGAATAAACAGATTAAAATAGTCATTTTGAAAACCTCAGTTTTGATTTTGTGTAACTTTATGTAAATAAATATAACAGATTGTTAAGGAAACTTGCAAATATTTTTTTGGTGTGCATACCCATCTGGAGGTGAGGTATTCCCCACAGTAACAATTTCGTAATAAAACAGACTCAGGGGCAGAATCATGAGAGAATGCCATTGGCAACCATGAGCAACTAATTAAAAATATGCAGATCAAGCCGATCTTGTTTATATCTTCCTTTTTAGTGACTAGTCTTACTGTGTCTAATAGTGCATTAGCTCAAAATCCGGGAACTCCGGGAAAATTTGATCTTTACGTTCTTACCCTTTCCTGGTCTCCTGATTATTGTGCTACAAATCAAAAACCTGACCCCAATCAATGTAATGTAGGTAAAAAACTGGGCTTTGTTCTGCATGGTTTATGGCCGCAATATCAAACGGGTTATCCTGCTAATTGTTCCAGTCAGAAATTAACCCCAGCAATTAAGGAAAAATTTCCTGGTTTGTATCCTAGTGCAGGACTGTATAACCATGAATGGCAAAAACATGGAACTTGTTCTGGTAAAACTCCTGAACAGTATTTAGCATTAAGTAAAAATTTAAAAGATTCTGTGGCAATTCCCACAACTTATAATCGTCCTACAAAACCTTTTCGGACAACAATTGCCGGGTTAAAAACCGCATTTATTAGTGCTAATAGTGAACTTACTGCTGATGGAATTGCACCCTATTGTTCTGATTCTGGTAGATTCTTAAAAGAAGTATTTTTTTGCTATTCTCCAGATGGTAAAGCAGGTATTTGTAGCCAAGATGTTTTGAAACGTTCTCGCAAAAGTTGTGGAGAGGCAGATTTTTTAGTGAGAAATGTGAGGTAATTATATCTTATATAAGGTGGGCAATGCCCACCATAGGGTCAGTTCTATAAATTCCAATTAAACTGTAACTGGTTGACGAACTTCTACTGGTTCTCCAGTCAAGCTAAAAGCGCGAACTTCGGTAATTTTAACCTTGACTATTTGCCCTTGGAGATGATTAATATCACCTGTGAAGAAGGTCAGACGATTTCCTCTGGTTCTACCCATAACTTGAGTTGGGTCTTTGCTATTTTGGTCTTCTACTAATACTTCTTCGATTCTACCAAAGTAACGCTGCGATCGCTCGGCTGCTTTAATATTAACCAAGTGATTTAATCTTTGCAACCTGTCGCTTTTTACTTCTTCACTCAGTTGATTATCCCATACAGCCGCAGGTGTACCAGGACGAGGAGAATAAGCAGCAGTATTTAATAAATCAAAACCGATATCTTCAACCAATTTCAAAGTATTTTCAAATTGTGCCTCAGTTTCCCCAGGAAATCCGACAATGGCATCGGCACTGATGGAAGCATCTGGTATATAGTGGCGAATAGTATCAATAATACGGCGATATTTTTCGTGAGTATAACCCCGTGACATGGCCTTTAGAATTTCATTATCTCCAGACTGGAAAGGAATATGGAAATGTTCGCATACTTTGGGCAAATCCGCACAAGCCTTAATCAATCTTTCCGTAAAATATCTAGGATGGCTGGTAGCAAATCTAATTCTTTCAATTCCCGGTACATCATGTACATAATAGAGTAAATCTGTCAAGGTGTGTAAGTGACGACCTTGAGGAGTAGAACCGGGTAAGTCTCGACCATAAGCGTCAATATTCTGACCCAGAAGGGTAATTTCCTTGTAACCTTGTGTAGCTAACTCTTGAATTTCGGTGCGAATAGCTGTCGGTGTACGGGACTGTTCCACACCGCGCACATTAGGAACTACACAATAAGTACAACGTTCATTGCAACCGTAGATAACATTAACCCAAGCTGTCACTTGACTATCTCGACGGGGTTGGGTAATATCTTCAAAAATGTGAACCGCTTCCGTAGCGACAACTTGATTACCCTCAAACACAGATTCTAGCAGGTCTTTGAGGCGGTTAGCGTGTTGCGGACCCATGACTAAATCCAATTCTGGCACACGTCGCAGCAGTGCTTCCCCTTCTTGCTGGGCAACACAACCAGCGACTATCAATGTTAAATCGGCTTGCTTGTGTTTTCGCTTCGCTTGCCTACCTAAATAAGAATATACTTTTTGTTCCGCATTATCCCGAATGGTGCAAGTATTGTAAAGAATGACATTTGCTTGATTTGGGTCTTCTGACCACTCAAATCCCATGTCTTCTAATATACCAGCCATCCGTTCGGAGTCAGCTTTATTCATTTGACAACCGAAGGTAATAATATGGTAATGGCGTTTAGTGGTCATTGGGAATTACGCTTAGTTAGTAATGTATATCAGGTCTGTTTATCATTGTATAGCAGGAGTCAAGACTTTATCATCTATGGACACAATTAATAAAATAAGTTGCCGGTCTTATTACCTCACCTAAATTCTTACCCTGGCATAACATAATTGATATTGATACATAACTCCGCATAATGCAGCGACAAAAACCCAGGAGAGAGTATTTAACCGAATATCAAAGGTAGTGATATCAACAGTATTAAATAATATCCAGCCAATAAAGGTGATAATATAACTGAAGAAAATGAGGCGATTTTCTGGTTCGATGGATTTAGATTTCCATAGAACTTGACTAGCTGTAATTAATATCCAAATTAGTAATCCACAAAATAGCAAAGTAGTAATTAAACCAGTTTCCGCAGATAGCATTAAAAATAGGTTATGGGGATGGTTAACATCAATGTGCATCTGGGTTTTATACAGTCCACCAAAACTCCGTAAACCTGAACCAGTGAGAGGATGTTGTTGTGTTAAATTCCAGGCAAATTGCCATTGTGTTTTCCGCATTAATGCTACTGGCCTGTTAGGAAACATATCGTCGTTTAACCGCGCCCAAATTCTGTAAGGAACGAACAGACGGAAAAATTGGGCAATAGGTGAGGGGGCGAAAGCTGCTAACAAAAAACAACTGGTAATACTAACAACACCAGCGATAATTAATCGCCAACCTTGATATAAAGCATAGGCTAAACAGGCGAAAATACTTATTCCCCAACCATTACGAGAATTAGTCAAAATTAAGGCGATAAAGTTAGCAGATACCGTAATTGTTAAGAAGATAATTAGAGGATTTTTTTGTTTGAGTTGATGATAGTTTTCTAGCCATAAACCTAAGCCGAGAATCAAAATTGTAACTAAATATGCGGCTAAAGTATTAGGGTGCATGAAATTAGCACTCATGCGTCCTAAAAATGTTTTTTCTGGTGCAACTACACAATCTAAAACAATCCATAAAAACTGAAACTGGAAATTCCAACCCAGATATAATTGTCCAAGGCCGATGATGAGCACAGGTACAGAACCAAACACCATTATCCAAGCAATGTGTCTTAATTGGGCAGGTGTTTGAATTAGGGGGGTGAGTCCGGTAAAAAAGAAAAAGAAGGGCAGTAAATTGAATAAACCTAAAAAAGCATCTAATTTTTGAGGGGCAAAGGCGGTGGTGATGAGTAGTAAAATACTCAAAATAGCAAATCCCTGGTGAATTGGCTTATCTCTAATAATTCGGTATTGTTTACCCCAAGTGAGAAAGGAGGCCACAACTATAGACATTCCACCCAAAAATGGACTCACGGGGAAAGATAATAGTCCAAATTGCAGCCAATTCCAAGGGGTTTGTAAGCTATAATTTGGATGATAAAAGGTTTTTTTTAAGCTAGTTCCCAGCATTCTGTACGGGTAAGACGAATTTGTGCGAGGGTGAAGACAGTAGGAATAATTCTCCCATAATTTGTGGCGATCGCTCTCCAACCTAAATCGGCAAAAAACCAAGCCCACATCACCGGACCAATAAAAGCAAAAACACCGCGAACAGTACCATAACGGGCTGCACTTATGGTCATTCCTCGACGAGACATTTGTAAAGCTATATAGTTTTGAATCTGTTTAGTTGCTAATCCTGTCCCTGTAATTGCTGCCTCTTTAGCCAATTCATAGGTAGCAAAATGAATTGCAAATTGACGGGCAATTTGTTGGAGAATAAAAGGTTGAATTACAGAAGTCACAGCCAGGGCACTACCACCTTTAAATATTAATCCTAAAGGATCACTTTGCCATGATAATGGTAATGTTTGTCTAAGTTTTGATTCTCCTAACTGACTTTGAATATTAATAGTTAATTGTTGCTTTTCTTGTTTGGGTAGCTGTTTCCAAACTTTTCCCAGTAAATGCAAAAAAACTTCTGCTTCTAAATCAATTGTAGTTAGATCTTGATTATAAGGAATTTTCAAATATTTACATACTTGAATCAAAGCTTGTCGGTAAGTAAATTGCTCAGTACGTCCCCGTAATACAGTTATACCATCAGCTGCTAAAAACCGAAAGCGAGCTTCTATGGCCTCTAACCAAGCTTGACGGTTTTGACTTTGGATCACAATGGGTTCGGGTGTGTGAACATAATCTAATGGGTTAAACTTGCGCGTAAACAGAATTGCGGTCAAGTTCTGTAGTTCTTCTTCGGTGGCTAATTCTAATACAGTCCTGAGTTCTTCCAATTTGTCTACCTCTCTTCTGTAGAACCTGTCTGTCACCTATTCTACTATGTTGTTGATCGAAAATGTCGTCTCATCACCGGTTTTGATTATAGAAAAAATATTTCTTATGTTTTTACCTATTGTTAAGAATTATTTCATAATTAAATCTACAAAGATATCCGTAGATTGTGTAAAATAATAAAGAAATAATAAATTAATCAGAGAATTTGGGGATATGGGTGTGAATGAGTGCTATGGCTGAATACTTACAAACAATGCCAAAATACATCAGAATTTCTGAGGATTTATATAAGTAATGTAAATTACATAATCAGTTATTATCTAAATATAATTTTAACTATTATTAACGTTGACAGTTCTTAGCTAAAAATGATCCCTAAAGGTTAATACTGCGTTTTGTGTATTTTTTTAGCAAATCAATAGTAATTTGTCATAATTACTATTGCAGGTGTCGAACCATCATTTTCGGTCAGATTGGTTAATACTTTATTTACCTTTAAACAATAGGTATGAATATTACCCGATTTAATCGAATTATCAATGATTGTCAGTTGAAAAGAATAGCAGTAATGTTGTCCAAATTTCTCAATTTACATCCAACGGGAAAGATAAATCATGAAAACAGTAGTTAAACTCACAGAACAATATGTGTTAGGAGAAATTAATAATGTTTTAGATACATATCCATACCAACCTTATCAACAGGCTTTTGCAATTCCTGATTTACGTCAAGAGTTAATTTCCTTTGTAATTCATCGTATTCCTGGTTTTCATAGTCAAATCTCCGATTATTTAATCATCAATAATGATGACAAATTTAACTCTTTTCCTCACAAATTACCTCGTCATGCTTTAGAACAACAACTACACTTACAAAAGCTAATTCATGAAGGTATTTCCTCAATTATGAGAGATAAATCAGATGTAATTAGTAATTACCTTTGTGAAACAGTCGAACCCAATTGTCAAACCTCTCATTGGTTTGGTTAAAGTCTCAATAACAAATGTAATAATTGTGCTTTAATTTACAAAAAGAGACTTAATTTGTACAAGTGGAACAGCTATCTTGTCTGTTCCACAGGAATTAAGAATATCAGAATGATACAATTTAGCCAGGTAAAAGCTTAATTATTTATTAATTTAATTAATTGATGCTTGACCATAACCACCTCCACCAGGGGTTTCAATAACAAAGATATCCCCAGGATTAACTTCTACTACTCCTTTACTTCCCAATTCTTCCACAGTACCATTATTTCTTTCCACATAATTTTTACCTACCATACCTGCTGCACCACCCGATAAACCAAAAGGTGGAATAAGGCGATGATTAGCTAAAATTCCGACTGTCATAGTTTCTAAAAACCGTAAGCGACGAATGACACCATTGCCACCATGATATTTACCTTTTCCTCCACTATGTTCACGAATGGTGAAATTTTCTAAAATCACTGGAAAACGCCATTCTAAAACTTCGGGATCTGTTAATCTAGAATTAGTCATGTGGGTGTGAACTGCGTCTGTACCATCAAAATCTACACCCGCACCAGAACCACCGCAAATAGTTTCATAATATTGATATTTTTCATTCCCAAAAGTGAAATTATTCATCGTTCCTTGGGAAGCGGCTAATATACCCAAAGCACCATATAAAGCATCGGTAATTGCTTGGGAAGTTTCCACATTGCCGGCAACGACAGCAGCAGGATAACAAGGGTTTAACATACAACCTTCAGGGATAATAACTTCTAAAGGTTTCATACAGCCGGCATTTAAAGGAATGTCATCATTTACCAAGGTGCGAAAAACATATAAAACGGCGGCTTTACATACGGCTGAAGGGGCATTAAAGTTATTATTTAATTGTGGTGAAGTCCCAGTAAAATCTATTTTGGCGTTTCTGAGTTTTTTATCAATAGTAATTTCGACTTTAATTATACTTCCATTGTCTAAAGGATAACTAAAACTACCATTTTTTAAAACTTTAATTACTCGACGCACCGATAATTCAGCATTATCTTGTACAAAACCCATATAGGCTTGAACCGTTTCTAAACTGTAGTGTTCTACCATTCTTAGTAATTCTTTAACGCCCAATTCATTCGCGGCAATTTGGGCTTTTAAGTCAGCGATATTTTGGGTAATATTTCTCGCTGGGTAAGGTTCACTGCTAAGGATATTAATTAATTCCTGTTCACAGAAAAGACCAGCTTTAACTAATGGGAAATTATCTAATAAAATTCCTTCTTCTGTGATAGTTGTACTATGAGGTGGCATTGAACCGGGAGTTATTCCGCCAATATCGGCATGATGTCCCCGTGAAGCAACATAGAAAATGGGAAGTTGGGAGTCAAGAAATACCGGAGTAATAACTGTAATATCAGGAAGGTGAGTTCCTCCATTGTAGGGATTATTAGCAGCGAAAACATCACCAGGTCGAATATTATCTTCATGAGTGGAAATTAAAGCCTGGATACTTTCACTCATCGAACCTAAATGTACAGGAATATGGGGGGCATTGGCCAATAATTTTCCATGATGGTCGAAAATCGCACAGGAGAAATCTAGCCTTTCTTTAATATTGACAGAAGAACTGGTATTTTGTAATGTTATCCCCATTTGTTCAGCGATCGCTCTAAATAAATTATTAAAAATTTCCAACATCACAGCATCTTTACGATTTTGGATTTTAGATTTTGGATTTTGGATTACAGTCCGGTTTAATATCAAATTCTGAAGATTAGTTAATTTTGCTTGCCAATGGGGTTCAATGATATTTGTACCCGTTGCTTCGACAATAATTGCCGGACCTGAAATACAGTCTCCCGGTTGTAAATTCTCCCGACGGTAAACCGGAGTATCCCACCATTTCCCCACTGTGTACATCTGCACGGTAGTCTCAGTAATAGGTAAATTATCATTTAACCGTGAAACTACAGGTTCAGAATGGCGATGATGATGTAATACTAACTCTACCGTTGCCGCTTCTACAATTAACCGCTTTTCCGCCGCAATAAAGCCATAACGCAGCCGATGTAACTCTGCAAACTGATTTTGCATTGTGGGTAAATCGGCAAAATCCACTACTAAAGGCGCATCTGTCCCTTCATATCTTAAAAGCAGTTTTTGATACAAGTTTATCTGAGGATAATCAGCATCTTGGCGGTTTAATTCCTGTTTTCCCTGTGCTGCTAATTCTGTAAATACCGCCTGTAAATCTGACAATAATTCTAATTCTAAAACCGCTTCAATTGCCTTTTCTTTTAACACCCTCACATCTGCTAAACCCATACCATAGGCGGATAAAACACCAGAATAGGGATGAATAAACACCTGTTTCATTCCCAAAGCATCGGCAATTAAACAAGCGTGTTGTCCACCCGCACCGCCAAAACAGCACAAAGTATACTCAGATATATCATAACCACGTTCAAGAGAGATTTTCTTTATGGCATTGGACATTTTATCTACAGCTATGGACAGAAAACCGCTTGCTAATTCTTCTACTGTGCGATTATCACCAATTTCTGCTAAAAATTCCGTAAATTTTTCCTTGACGACTTCTATATTTAGAGGTTCATTAGCATTGACACCAAATACCTGGGGGAAAAAAGCTGGTTGCAACTTACCCACCATGACATTACAATCTGTCACCGTTAGGGGTCCACCTTTAGAGTAGGCCGCAGGACCTGGATTTGCGCCGGCTGATTCTGGTCCCACACGATAGCGAGAACCATCATAATGTAAAATTGATCCACCACCAGCAGCTACGGTATGAATAGCCATCATCGGATTTCGCAACCTCACCCCAGCAACTTCGCTTTCTAAAGTGCGTTCATATTCACCATGATAATGAGCCACATCCGTAGATGTACCACCCATATCAAAACTAATAATTTTCTCAAATCCTGCTATCAGGCTAGTTTCTACAGCCCCCACAATTCCTCCCGCCGGACCAGATAAGATACTATCTTTACCTTGGAATCTTTCCGCATCAGTCAATCCGCCGTGGGATTGCATAAATTGCAGAGTGACGTTTTTTCCTAACTGACTGGCCACCTGATTTACATATCTCCGTAAAATTGGCGATAAATAAGCATCAACTACAGTGGTATCACCCCGACTGACTAATTTCATCAATGGGGTGACTGCATGAGATACGGAAACTTGAGTAAAACCAATATTTTTAGCTAATTCGGCCACCTGTTTTTCATGGTTAGTGTAGCGATAACCGTGCATAAACACAATGGCACAGGCACAAATACCTTGATTATAGGCTAATTGCAGCTTTGGACGCAGGATATCCAAATTTAGATTTATTAATATTTTACCTTGAGCATTATAACGTTCTTCTACTTCAATTACTTGCTCATACAACATTTCTGGTAAGATAATCTGGCGGGCAAAAATGTCAGGACGGTTCTGATATCCAATTCTTAAAGCATCTCGAAAGCCTTTGGTGATAAGTAAAACAGTTCTATCCCCTTTTTTTTCCAGTAGGGCATTTGTAGCCACTGTTGTTCCCATTTTGACAACACCAATTTTATCTATGGGAATAGTTTCATCCTCAGCAATCCCGAGTATTTCCTTGATTCCCTGAATAGCCGCATCGGTGTAACGTTCGGGATTTTCGGATAAAAGTTTGTGAATTTGTAACTTACCATCGGGGCGTTTAGCAACAATATCAGTAAATGTACCACCCCTATCAATCCAAAATTCCCAGGTCATTGTAGATTACACCTCTTAGAGCATTTATAAAAACGTTTAACTAGATATTAACAGGTATAGCAATTTTGTATATGATATGTATATTTTATCTGATATTGGAGATATTCAAAGGATTTTATGGCAGAAGAACAACCCCAATGGTTTCAAACGGCTTTACAAATTAAAGGTTCAGTCATTATTGCTATTTACAAACGGGTGCTTTTATGTGGTACATTCGGAATATTAGTTTCTATACTTTATCATTCTCAGATTCCAGTTTCCCAACCCATTTTAGGTAGTGTTATTCCTAGTATCGTTTTAGGTTTATTATTAGTATTTCGGACTAATACAGCCTATGAACGCTTTTGGGAAGGGCGAAAATGCTGGGGAACAATGGTAAATACTATCCGTAATTTATCCCGACAAATTTGGGTATCTATTTATGAAAAAGAACCAGAAGATAAAGACAATAAAATTGCTGCTTTAAACTTACTTGTGGCTTTTGCTGTAGCTACAAAACTGCATTTACGAAGTGAACCTATCAATACTGAAGTAGAAGCACTAATATCTAGCCCCAATTGTAACAAACTCAAGAGTATGAATAATCCTCCTTTAGAAGTATCTTTCTGGATTGGAGATTATTTAGAACACCAATATAATCGTAATTGCCTGAATAGTTATCAACTAGCATCTATGCAAGGATTATTGAATATATTAGTAGATAACTTAGGTTCTTGTGAAAGAATTTTAAAAACACCCATGCCTTTAGCTTATGCTATTCACCTCAAACAATTATTATTACTATATTGCTTACTTCTACCATTTCAAATAGTAGCACAGCTTGGCTGGTGGACTGGTTTTATTACTGGATTAGTGAGCTTTACTTTGTTAGGTATTGAAGCTATTGGTCTAGAAATAGAAAATCCTTTTGGCTATGATGAAAATGACTTACCTTTAGATACAATTTGCACAACTATCAAACGGAATATTGATGATTTAACTAGCTTGACTCCTACGGTGCATAAATTATAATCATCATCAATGGTGGGCATTACCCACCCTACAAAATGTAAATCATGTTGGGTTTCATTGCGTTCTACCCAACCTACAGATGATAGGGAAAAACATTATTGAATAGGGCTGGCTGAATAAACCTGAAAGCAATACATATAAAGGATTTGGGGCTGTTTGAATTTGAAAAAGTGCAAGCTTTTATGATGTGGAAACTCCTAGGAAAAACTGTTCCTATCCAACTCTTGACACTGTTCCCTCTCCTCACAGATAACTTTTTGCTGCAAACCCTAAATAGTTCCGTAGGTTGGGTTGAATGAAGTGAAACCCAACATTAACATCAAAATATAAATGTGAGGTGTTGGGTTTCGTACCTCAACCCAACCTACAGATGATGGGGAAAAACATTCTTAAATAGAAGTTATAAATGGTGATATTGCTCCCACAAATTCCTGACTATATTCATAGGGCATGACATTTTTACCAATCATTTTTACTGACTGACTTTGAGGTAAGCAACTAAGATAAAATTCTAATCTTTCATCTGGGAGTTCTTTTTTACTTTCTTTACTAATACCTAGAGATTTTTCTCCTATCACTAATAATGTGGGATGGGTAATGGCAGCAATATCATTTGTGTAATCTCTTTGCCAAAATCTCGCCAAAAAAGCAAATACAGCATAACGGCTATTCATATTTTTAGCATCCGCCATAAGGGTATTTAGCCATTCATCATCAACATTTTTACTAAGAGAAAACAATTTTTCTGATGAAAAAGAATACAAAAATCTCCGGGTGCGGGCATAGCGGAAGAATAGATTACCTATGGGAGATTTAAAAATCCTCCAAAGTAGTTTTTGTTGCCATTTGGGGGCATTTTTAGTAATGACCGGACGAGATGTAGGGTCAGAAAATACTATACCAGCTATTAGTTCTTTTTCCAGTTTTACCAATTCAATGGCAACGGTTGATAAAGCACCTTGAACGATAATAATAGCTGGTTTTTTGACTACAGTTTGTAAGAAGTATTGTAATTGTTTTGCCCAGTTAATTGGTGTATGTGCTAAAACTGGCATATCACTTTCACCACATCCTAATAAATCAGGATTGTAAATAGGATTTTGGTGATTTTTATCATACCATTCCTGGCAAAATCTCCGCCAAAATTGTCGAGATAATCCAACACCGATAGGATGGATTAATAGTAAAGGAATTCCTGTGGGAGTAGAACTGGTTGGTTGATGGATTTCGTAAGCACACAGGCAGTTTTCCCAGCTATAATACTGGGTTGGAGATGCTGTTGTGTTGTTGAGTTTAGATGATGACATGATGAGACGATGATAATTGTAAATACAGACTAAAAAATCATCTGGGGATGAATCAATTTATATCCTGCATCTTTGAGTTTTTGATTGGATACCCAGGCATTATAAGGGCGGGTATTTTTATTATCTGCATCCCAAATAACATTGGGTAAGTTATTTTTCTTCATCACATTATCCAGTAATTCTTTATTAGTGAGATGACTATCATCTACAAGATTGTAAATTCCTTCTAAGCGATGCTCACAGGCAAATTCTATTGTGCTAACAATATCATCTAAGTGAATCCAATTTGTGATATCTTCACCATTGCCTGGACGGGTTGTTCCTGCCACTGTGCCAAATATTTTAGCTAGTTCTCTCCCTGGTCCGTAAATACCTCCTAAACGTAAAATACACACGCGGGTATTCTCATTATTTGCTGATAATAAGATATCCTCAGTTTTTCGCAGCAGTTGAGAATTGCGGTTAGCTGGTGCTGGAGGGCTTTCTTCATCTACCCAAACACCATTTCTATCTCCATAAATTGAATAACTACCTGTATATATTACTTGATGAATATTAGGAAATAGAGGCAGAAGTGAAACTATAGTTCTGGCTGTTTCCAGGTATGTTTCTTCATAGGAATTGGCATTTTTTGCCCCGATACTTAATAAAACAACTTCCTGATTCTTTAATACATTTTTCAATTTTTCGCTATCATTACCATGGGTAACAATTACTCTTTGTGCAACTGTCTCTAAAACGGGTATCCTTTCTGAATTAGTTGTAGTTACTGTCAGATTAAAATTACCTTTTGCTTGCCAATGTTTGCTAACTGCATAACCCACATAACCACAACCAATAATTGCAATGTTCATGATAATTTTTAACAGAAATAAATTAAACTATTTTGTAAGAATTTATGCTAGTCAGATGTTAAGGGCAAGAATGTTAAATCAGGAGATTTTGGGTTTAACGCTTAAAAAGCTAACTGCTAAATGCTTACAGCATAACAATGACTAATCAAGTATCAATATACAGAAATATCCAGATATTTGATTGCTCAGTATGAGTTTAGCTGTTGATTTCTGCCTATTGATATATATGACCCTCTGCTCGGACTAATGCAGTCAAAGGCTAGGGAATAGATTCTCTCATATAATATGGACTATGGCTATATTATTAATTTAGTTTATTTGGTAACTATTAACTGGTATATTGCTTACTGGTAATTGATTTTGCAATAACAATTACTAATTTACCCTTTATTATAAGTAATATTGTGGTTTTTTGTGGCAAATAAATTTTATTTTATACTAGTCTCTTCCATAAAGGTAACTTAGCCAAAATGAAAATCTGTTGTTAAATCTGGGCTTTGTGATTTTAGCTGTGAATTATACCATCGGGCATGATAGCCCCAGCTAAGTTAGCACCAATTAATTTTACCAGTAGGCGATCGCCTGAACGAATCCGCGCTCCTGTCAAATCAGCACCCCGTAAGTCAGCACCGCTAAGATCCGCACCAATTAAGTTCGCTGAACGTAAATTAGCTTCTCTTAAATCTGCTAACAATAAGTTAGCTCTAAATAAATTAGCTTCTGATAAGTCCGCACCTCGCAAAATTACTTTGTGCATAAAAGTATCACTGAGATTAGACCCACTCAAATTAGCATAGCTCAAATTTCTGCCTGATAGGTCTCGATTACTTAAATTAGCTCGGCTAAAATCTTTACCGCTTAAATCTGTACTTACTGAGGAGTTTTGAGTCCTCTGTGACGATGAAGAAGTATAGGTATATGATGAATAGAATGGCGATGATGGTGATGGGGGGGAATGGGAGGAGGTTGACTGTTTATCTCGTAAAGAACGTAATTTCTCCCGCGCCTCATTAAATGATTTCAGCTTTTCCTGGGCTTTATTTTGCAAACGCAGGTTATCTTTAGGCAAGCGGTCTGGATGCCAAACAAACATTAAATCTTTATAAGCCTGATTGATATCTTCGAGGGTAGCCCCTGGCTCTAAATCCAAGATTCTGTAGTATCGCTCCAGTTCGCTTGTCATGGTGTATTGCTACTATTAATAATCTTTAAGAAAATGATCAGTTATACAGCCTTTTGATCAGTATAACGATTGATTGCTACTACTATCTATCTTTTTTTACCTGATTAAGTCATGTCGCCAGCGAGTCATACCTCGGACATAAGCCATAATTGGGATTTGGTAAACTTCAATCAAAATCCAGATAATTATTGCTGAATGGGATATAAAGGTTAATATCGTCCAAATAGATGGAATCCATGATAAAGGACTAGAGGGATGAGGAGGAAAATAATATGCAGTAATAGCAATTAAACTGGTAGGGAGAATTATCAAAGCCATTCCAGCTAAACCATAACCCCACCCTAATTCCACACCAACTAATTGAGATTCCACCCACTTAAATCCATTCCATTTCCAAACTAAAGCAGGTTCTCTGGAAGGCATTTTAATTTGCTGCAATTCTAAATTCATAGTGAAAATTTCACGGCAGAAATCACATGACATCGCTTCCATCATCGGCATTTGTGAAATTTTGCCAATGCGACACACTGGACATGGATAATCCTCTTGGAAGTTTAAAGGTCTGGATAAAAGGGAAGAATTGCCCATAATTATATTACTACCATAACGAATCGTCAAAGCTTAAAAAAGCACTATTAAGATATAGATAATCGTAAAATACATTTTCTGCCAATTAACTCAATTATAAATCATTAGTAAGTCGTTAGCTGTGATAATTTGCACGATTTATTCAAAAATTAATCTCATCGCTGCATCACTGGTCAATACTTGATAATTAATTGCAAAAAACACAGCAGTTTCCTTCAATTCAAACCAAAGTAGGGGTAATTCATGAATTACCCCTACCAAATAATCAGGTTTTCAGCTACATCTTATAGTAAGTCCTACTACATTAGCGCCGTAACTTACTACTAAACCAATCAATAACCGTTACTACTATTAATAGCACTAACATCATAGTTGTCGCTTTCGTATATTCAAACCCATCTATGTAGCTTTTTAATTGAAAACCTATACCCCCAGCACCCACGACTCCTAAAACCGAAGCAGCACGAATATTATATTCAAACATCCACAGAGTATAACCTAATCCTAGTGGTAATATTTGCGGTAATATCCCATACTGAACAATTTGGATTCTGGATGCACCAATAACCTGTAAGGATTGTAAGGAACGATTATCTACTGATTCTATAGCTTGTTGATAAAACTTAGCAAGATAACCAATACTATATACTGATAATGCCAATGTACCGGCAGGAGCACCTAAACCTGTAGCAGCAACAAAGATTAAACCTAAGATAATTGACGGTACAGAACGAACAGTGTTTTGTAGTAAGTTTGCTATCCATCTTAACCATAAAGGGGCGATATTACTGGCACTAGCTATGGCAATTGGTAATGATAAAATTGCACCTATGGATGTTCCCCATATAGACATTTGTACAGTTTCTATTAATCCTTTCATGGCTATATCCAGAACTTGCAAATCTGGAGGAAATAAGCGAGAAATGAAATCTGTGATGAAAGGCCAACTATCTTTCAATAATTGAAAATCAACTTTTAATCCTTGTAGTGCCCAAACATATACTCCTATTATAAATAGGAATATAGATAACGAAATCAGCCATGGATAAACATGGAAAAATCGTAAATGATAATTTTTTTTCATGTTTTTAATCACAGATTCGGAAATTAATTTTGTTGATTAAAATATGCTAACTTATCTTGTAAGTTCTCACATTTACCATCATAAATAATTTTACCTCTATCTAAAATTATCGCTCGTTGACCATATTTTGTAGCCAGTGCTAAGTCATGTAAAACGCTAATGATCGTTAAACCTTGTTGATGTAATTCTGCTAAAGTTTCCATTACTTGTTGTGACGCTATGACATCTAATCCTGTTGTTGGTTCATCAGCTAAAAGTATTTGTATTTGTGGTGATTGTATTAATGCGCGGGCGATCGCTACTTTCTGCTGTTGTCCACCACTCAATTGACCGGTTTTTTGATATACCTGTTCTTTTAATCCCAATTGTGTTAATAATTCTAAGGCTAATGTGCGATCGCGCTGGGGAAATCCCCATAAAGTCTGTTGAGTTTTCCTAACACCTAATCTCCCACATAATACATTATCAATTGCCGATAACTGGCGAATTAATCCCCCTCCCTGGAATAGCATTCCCACCTGCCGACGGATTTGGGTGAAGTTCTGCTTATTCACGGTAACACCATTAATTTTAACTTCTCCCTTAAATAAAGGCACTAACCCCACTAACGATTTTAATAATGTTGATTTACCTGCACCATTCAACCCTAATAAAACTACAAACTCTCCTTGATTAATTTCACAATTAATATTGTTCAAAATCGGTCGTCGTAATGATACAACGTAATCAGACTCCACAGCAGCACATTCAATAAATTTCACATTTTTTTGAGATAAATTTGATAGATAAACACCAGTATTTGCTAGTTGGCAAATATTCATATCTCCCCCAATTATAAAACATCCTCAAAAATTATCAACAGATTCCCGACTTGTTTTTATCCCATCAACAAATAATGAATTAATATAACAAGTCAGATATCTAAATCTTCTCCACTATTTATGGTTCTATCCCCGCATTTTTCAATGCTTCTCGTACTGGTTGAAGATGACGACTATGATCTACTCTCACCAACTCTGTAGAATTGTATAAATTGGTAAGTAATTGATTATTTTCTGATTTATTCAGTTTTAATAGAGCATTAATTATCTTTTCTCTCATTAAAACTGGAACATCATCATCAATAGCAATACCATGGGCAGGAACACCAGCAATCTTATGTAAAACTCTAACTTTATCTCTATTTTCTGCCGCCAAATAAGGAGGAAAAAGAGCATATTCTGATACTACAGCTACATCTGCTTGACCCCTAATCACAGCGTCTAAAGCTTTGCTGTAATTACCACCATAGCTGACTTTACCAAAAAAACTATCTAAGCGATCACGATTAGGCACAAAACCCTGTTTTACCAACTCACCCACAGGAAAAATAAATCCGGAACCAGATGTGGGAGAAGTGAAAGCAATTGTTTTTCCTCTGAGTTGTTCTAAGGTTGCTTGTGCAGAATTTTTTCTTTTTAATTGGCTATTACTGGGAACTACAAAAACAGAATTATAAGTATACCTGCCGGAGTAATTTTTACGAACTTCCGCCAAATATACACGAGAATTTGCCAGTTGTTCTGCCTTTAGTGCCGGACGACTGCTTAAAAATGCTACATCAGCCCGGTTTGCTCTTAAAGCTTCTACTGCGGCTGTATCATCCCCAACTTGCGCTTTCACAGGTATTCCTAATTCCTTCGATAGAAATGCAGCTACATTATTAGCTTTATTTTGTAAATCTGTAGAATCAGAACGACTAGGAAAGACAATAGTTAAAGTTTTCATATTTTGAGCAACTAAGCGCTGCGCTGGTTGATTTTCCAGAGAGTTAGCAACTGCTATCTGCATCAACCCCAAACCACTCAAAGCCATTCCGGCCAATAGCCCCAGACTCAGATTCCGTAAACCTTGTTGACCCATTCCCATCACTCCATCAAGAATTATTATCAATATTTTTGCAAATAACTTGCAATTAGTTCTAGAAAAAACTCTAGGGCTTTTAGGAATAAAAGTCAATACCCGTTGCCCCTTGCCGGTCATCGAGCGTAGTCGAGAAGCTTCCCTATTCCCGGTCATCGAGCGTAGTCGAGAAGCTTGCCCATTCCCTCTAAACTAATCAATATCTATGGATGTACCCAGGATATTTTTTAACAAGCTAAGTCCCTTTTTAACTCGTCTAGAAACTGTCACCACACTAATTCCTAAATATTCTGCAACTTGCTTTTGGGTGAGATCTTGCAAAAATATGCACTCTAGAACTTCACGAGTTTTTTGTTCTAGTTGAACCAAAGCCTGATGCAAACGAATCTGATCTTCTTGCGCTAGTTGAAAACTACGATACTTTTGGTCTGGGATTAATTCACCTAAACAAGCAGTACCTTCTTCCTGCCCTTGGATAGGTCTATCCAGGCTCAAGGGGGTGCGGTTTACCCATGCTAGTTTAATTTCTTGCCATTCACTCACAGAAATTTCCAATGCAGCAGCTAATTCCCTATCTGTGACTTGACGATTATACTTCTCCTGTAGAGAACGGGAAATGCTAACAGCTTGTTGTTGTAGAGCTAACCAACGTCTAGGTATTTTCACAGTTACGCCTTTATCTCGCAAATAGTGTTGAATCTCACCACGAATATATGGCATCGCATAGGAACTAAAGGCATTTCCCTTGGCAAGTTCAAATTTCTCAATTGCTCTAATTAAACCTATACAACCTATCTGAAGTAGATCCTCATAGTTCTCATGGCATTGATGAATCCAATAGTGAGCTTCCTTTCTCACCAGTCCAAAATTGAGTTGTACAAGTTGATTACGAATCTTTTCAGACCGAGATTGCTCGTAATCACGCAATAATTGTGAAATTTCGCGCTTTAACTCGATAGTTGTTTTTCCACGCATACTATTAATGATGGTGATATGTTGGTTTAACTTATATCTGTCTGCTAATTGATCAAAAAACTTTTATAGAGTAGAAATATACATAGGAGTTACGGGAGATGCAGCTAAAAATTATGATTCCGTTCCGGGAGTAATTCATGAATTACCCCTTGCGTTCGTTCGGTTTTGCGTAAGTCCTGATACAACTAGCTATCTGATACTAAACCAAGATTGTACCAAGTTTGACTAATTAATTATGAGATTTCCTTATCGCTTCTCCCCCCAACATAGCTAATAGATATCTGGTGGTAATGAAATATGCATAACCACTAAACCCTTGGTGGCGACAATTCATGAATTGTCCCTACATCTTTTTCGTCAGAATAGATATATTAAGAAGTGAAAATATCCTAAATTTGGGGTGGATGAAACCATGAAAGTCTGGTTAGTCTGTTTTTTTGTCCTTTTTGCGGGTACAGAGTTGTTTAAATGGCTACGATCATTTCCCGTGCCATTACCTATATATGTATTAGGAGGAGCATTTTTAGCCGTTGTCTCTAATCATGATAAAATTTTTGGATCTTACCTAAAAAATGTGTCTGGAATTAACTTAGTAGAACTATCCGAGCCACTACCTAAGTTGGAATCATCAGCACCATCAAATTCTGTTTCTTTACCTATATCTGACGAGGAAAAGTCTTCACAAGAATAAATTTTCCCACTGTTCCCTGTGTTTCTGTATAAAAAAACATAATTCCCCGCAAGAATAGTTGAAATTGTCATCAAAGATTAAGCATTGTTGAGGAATTTATATCAAATCTACACTAATCCGATAGATTTATGATATTTTTATTTTAATGTCAGTGCAGCAAAAGCACACTTGACGCTTAAATTACAAATAATTCTGGTTAAACACCGATAAGTAAATCAATGTACAGCAGTATTTTGAATTCAGATTTGAATAAGCAAAACTACGTTCTTTTGGACTTGTCTGCTAAAGCAGAATATGCACTCCTAGCACTATTAGAACTAGCTAGATATCACGATACAAAAGTTCCTTTGACAATAAACGAGATTGCAGCTAAACAACCTATCCCGGAGCGCTATCTAGAACAGATTCTTACCCAACTGCGACGTGCGGGAGTGGTGCAAAGTCAACGTGGTTCAAAAGGCGGTTTTTTGTTGCTGCGTGAACCTTGGCAAATTACCGTGCTAGAAATTGCCACCTTGATAGAAGGAGAAAGAAAAGAGAAAGAACACTCGGAGACTCCAACCATAGAAAAAACCCTAGTTTTGGAAACTTGGCAAAAAGCGAATATCGCTGCTATTGAAGTGCTAGGTGGCTATACACTTCAAGACTTGTATCAGGAAACAGAAGCTCGCACCCATAGAAACCCCATGTACTACATTTAACAGCCTCATTAATCAAGTTTATGGTGCGTTACGTAACGCACTCTACAAATACTAATTTTTAGTTTTGATAGGAGAATCAAACTTTGGTATGTTAATGAATTGTATATAATCAAATTTTACCGTGAGTAGTCTTATTACTGCTTTTCCTCAAGGGATCATTGCTTTTGTATTCACCAATATTGATGATATTATGATTTTATTGCTTTTATTCTCACAAATAAATAGCAATTTCCGTCCTAGACATATTATTATCGGCCAATATCTTGGTTTTGTTGCCATTATTATCCTTAGCTTACCAGGGTTCTTTGGAGGTTTAGTCATTAAAAGAGAATTAATTGGATTATTAGGATTGTTACCAATAGGTATTGGATGCAAACAATTACTAAAACCACAAGATGACAATACAGAAATTCAAACTGTTAATACTCATGTATTAGAGTCATCACATCCCAATCAGATATTCTCTTTTTTATCAGAGGTACTTCATCCAAACACTTATAAAGTTGTGGCGGTGACAGTTGCTAATGGTGGTGATAATATCAGTATTTATGTTCCCCTATTTGCTGGGCAAAATTTTGCCAATTTACTAATTATTTTAGCTGTGTTTTTGTCCATGGTAGGTGTTTGGTGTGGTATTGCTAATTTATTAAGTCTTCAAGCTACAATTGGTTATATTTTAAGTCATTATGGTAAAACTTGTATCCCATTTGTGTTAATCAGTTTAGGGCTATTTATCATGTATGAACGTGGTACTTTTAACATTATTGAGTCTTTATTGAGATATTGAACAACCTACATTATAAATTGCTTGATTATGCCTGTACAACTAATTTCCAACTCACCATCATTAGGGTGCTATAGATAATAAATCTTAGTGGACGTTGTGGTGTGATTTCGCAAAATTTAGCACCAATAAGAACTCCTGGTACTGAACCAATCCAAATTGGTAATACTAAACTCCAATCTACAGTTCCTAATGTCAGATGTCCTAGGGACGTAAAAATTAATAAAATTGCTGCTTGAGTAATATCTGTACCTACAAATTTACGGGCATCTAAACGGAAAAAGGCAATTAAAACCAAGGCAAACATAGAACCAGATGAAACACTTGTCATCCCTACAGAGAAACCTAAAACCGCGCCAATCAACAGAGTTAAAAACCGGCCTCGATTAGTTTTGACATTTAATTTTGGCAATTCAGGTAAATTAATTTTAGGAAAGAATATCATCAACAACATTTGTATTAATGCTGTCAATGTGACGATCAAAATCATTACTCCCAATAACTTTAGTAAAAGATTGTCTATGTTTTGTTGTCCACTATTTCTGATTTGGCGCAAAACTTCTACACCGAGTAATGAACCAGAAACACTACCCATTACCAACCATTTAACTATTTCTATATCCAGGGTTTTTTGTTGCCAGTGTTTGATTCCTCCCACGACTTTCATTAATGTGGCAGCTACAACATCAGAACTGATAGCAATAGAGAGAGGAACTTGAAACATAAAAATTAACATTGGCGTAATCAGAGATGCGCCACCTATTCCCGTTAAACCAACAATAATGCCAATGAAAAAGCTAAAAACTGGTAGTAACAAGTAGTCCATATTTGTAGTTGATGGTGGGATTTAGCAATTATATAGAAGGGTTGAGTATGACTAAAAATCTAATCAGCAGACTGTCATAACTACTCAACAAAAAGTCTTTCTGCTTAGTGAGAATGCCGGCGGTTATTCCTTCAATAGCCACAAACACCTTAGACTCGATTGACTTACTGTATTTTATACCCAAACTTATAAAATGTCTAGTGTCAATTTCTATAAATTTAGTTCATTTTTTCTGATCATCAGATTTGCTCATATCGCTAAAACCTTTTAACCATCAATATTTGGGGTCGTTTTGATATTAATTAATCAAAAATTACAAAAAAGGTTCTATTTCCCTGTGCAAAAGGGTTTTCGGGAAATGATTTTGCAATGAGTTTTAAAACATTCTTTTAGTACATAAGTTCTAATCGAATGGATCTAGAACTGATAATTTTTATTTAATTAATGGTAAAAATAAAAACATTATATACAGCAGTTTGCAGGAAATACTATTCTCTAGACTGCATGAATGATGTTTTTTGTCAATTAGTAAGTCCTATAATAAATATATTTTAAGCATATTTTCCAATTAATTTCCACAAATTCCGATGATATTTTGAGGGTTTATTTAGGATCAATAAATTGCCAAGAAATATTAGAAAATGCTTGCATAATACAAAGATATCATGTAACGTTTAATTTATTAACAGAACTACGCCTTCTAAGCGATCGCTCGCGTCCTTAGCCGATACAGCAATTGCTTCATGGCTTTTGTTTTTAGAGGATTAGGTGATTTTATGGTCTTTTTTTGATAGCAATAGTTTAACTCTGATCCCATTCGAGTAACAAATAATTGTTGATCGGTGAGAGTTTTACAAATCACCAATTACTAATAACTATTCATAATTACAGAGGAATAAAAATTGAGCATACTAGAATTTTCTTTATTAGTTTGGCTGGGCTCATTCATTGCTGGTTTAGTAGGAGCATTAACAGGATTGGGTGGTGGAGTGGTCATAGTTCCCTTATTAACTTCTGTTTTTGGTGTTGATATTCGTTATGCCGTTGGTGCATCCCTCGTCTCCGTTATAGCTACATCCCTGGGTTCAGCTTCTACCTACATCAAAAAAGGCTATGTCAATTTGCGTTTAGCAATGTTTCTAGAAGTAGCCACCACCATTGGAGCTTTAATCGGTGCATTAGTAGCTACACATATAAGTGTAAAAATATTATCCATAATTCTCGCAATTATATTGATTTATTCCGCATACTTATCCCAACGCCCCAAACTAGAACACAGGGAAATTGCAGCCCCAGATCCCCTAGCAGAATGTCTTCAGCTTAATGGGACCTATCCTACTGCTCAAGGTCTCATATCTTATCAAGTTCATGCCTTACCTGGGGGGTTTAGTATTATGTTAATAGCTGGAATTATTTCCGGTTTATTAGGAATTGGTTCGGGAGCATTCAAAGTGTTAGCTATGGATCAAGCCATGGGTCTGCCTTTTAAAGTTTCCACTACTACCAGCAATTTTATGATTGGCGTAACAGCCGCAGCCTCCGCAGGTGTTTACTTAACACAGGGATATATAGATCCCGGTTTATCTATGCCAGTCATGTTGGGAGTTTTACCAGGTGCTTTTTTAGGCGCGAAAATTCTGATCGGCGCACAAACCCAAATCTTGAGAATTATTTTTAGTCTTGTACTGGTAATAATGGCATTAAAAATGGTTTACAACAATCTCGTAGGAGTACTGTAATTATGTATAAGTTAAATTCTGGTTTTCCCTGGACTTCCTCAACGACAGCAGAAGTAATAAATCTGGCTTTTGAATCACAGCCACAAGATTGCCATACTCAAGAATTAGAACATGAAACACAAATAAATATACCTCTTGCAGAAATTATTAATAATCAAAAACTAACAAAATCAGTAACAGAAAAAAAATTAGAATATTTATTAAGTAACCTCCTACAATATGGAGTTTTAACTGCCAGTTTTGTTGTATTATTAGGAGGTATATTATACTTGATTAATCATAGTTATGATCTGGCTGAATATCAAGTATTTGTAGGTACAGATCCTCAGTTTCAGTCTCCTATAGGTATATTCAATGCAGTTTTGGCAGGTAGTTACAGAGGAATTATTCAACTAGGTCTATTACTGTTAATTGCCATTCCAATTTTGCGTGTAATTATTTCTTTCCTAACGTTCCTTTTACAGAAAGAATTTATCTACGTCATCATCACTTTATTAGTCCTTGTTAGTCTGACTTATAGTTTAGTAGGAGCATATTATTAGACATAGGAGTGAAAATTACGGTAGGAACAATTCATGAATTGTCCTTATAAGGGTTTGGTGGCTACGCATATTTTGAGATACAAGCTTAACAGGTAGGACTTGTACTGAGCTTATCGTTCGCGTAGCGTGGCGTTAGCCATAGTGTGCCTGAAGCCACAAGAGTTTTATAGATATCCAAATCTGCTATATTTTTGTTAAGCTTACTAGAGAATCAAAAGTTGAGTAAATTTTAAGACAAAAAAAAGTAGCAAATAATACGGATTGTATTGAATGACAGCAAACATCAAAGTGACAGAGGAACAACAACAAATGTTCAAAAAAATGATTGTTATTGGATGTTTAACCTTATTTTTGGTGGGAGGAGTATTAACAGGAAATGCCTGGGCAGAAACTTCAGGGGCGATACCAGCCCCTGATACGGGAGATACAGCCTTTATACTCATATCATCAGCCCTGGTTTTATTAATGACACCAGGATTAGCCTTCTTTTATGGTGGGTTTGTGCGATCGCACAACATTCTTAACACATTAATGATGAGTTTTGTGTTGATGGGAATTGTAGGAGTAAGCTGGATTTTGTGGGGTTATAGCCTGTCTTTTGCCCCTGGTTTACCCTTCATTGGTGGTTTACAGTGGTTAGGGTTAAACGGTGTCGGCTTAGAAACAACAGGTTATCTCCAAGGTTCGTCCCCGGTAGAAGTTGTTTCCTATGCTAAGACAATTCCCCACCAAGCATACATGATCTATCAGGCCATGTTTGCGATTATCTGTCCAGCCTTAATTTCAGGAGCGATCGCAGAACGGATGAGTTTCCGTGCATATTGCCTCTTTGTCTTGCTTTGGTCTACCTTTATCTACACACCTCTAGCGCACATGGTATGGGCAAAGGGAGGATTCTTAGGTCTATATGGTGGCATAGGTTCTCTAGACTTTGCCGGTGGAACAGTAATTCATATTAGTTCCGGTATTTCGGCACTAGTAGCAGCAATTGTCCTCGGTCCAAGAAAAAACTATCCAGATCGTCTTAGTCCTCCCCACAATGTCCCCTTTATTTTGTTAGGTGCGGGTTTACTTTGGTTTGGTTGGTTTGGCTTTAATGCTGGTAGTGCCCTATCCGCCGGCACAGTGGCCACAGTAGCCTTTGTTTCTACTAATACATCTGCCGCCGCAGGTGCTTTGATGTGGTTGATTTTAGAAGCTACATTAAGAGGAAAACCCACCGCCGTGGGGGCGGCCACCGGCGCAGTTGCCGGTTTAGTTGGTATTACCCCCGCCGCGGGATTTGTTACACCCGTAGCGGCAATTTTAATTGGTTTCATTACCTCCGTCGTCTGCTTCTATGCCGTCAGTTTTAAGCACAAGTTACAAGTTGATGATGCCTTAGATACCTATCCTGTACATGGCGTTGGTGGCACTGTTGGCGCGATTTTAACAGGGATATTTGCCACAACGGAAGTTAATCCTGATGGTAAAGATGGTGTTTTACGCGGTAACTTCGGTGAATTATTTGTGGAATTAGCAGCGATCGCCCTGGCCTATATCATTGCTGGAGTTGGAACTTGGATCATCCTGAAAATTATTGCCGCCACACTTGGTTTACGAGTGCCAGAACAAGCGGAAGACCAAGGCCTAGATATCAACGAACATGGGGAAGAAGGTTATAATTCCGAGTTTGCTGACCGGATATCTAACCGCTAAGTTACAAACTCAGTTCCTCACCCACCCTACGTATATTGAAGAAATCACATTTTATATAACTAGAAGGGTGAGGAGTATGTCAAAATTAAATTCAATATCAGTAATGTTTCCTGGTTGTGTCTAATTCTATAAAAACCTTTCCCATTTGGGGATTATTTGCACTCTCAAGTAATATCATCTTGATGTTAGCGGTGATTTTATTAATTTGGCGACAGTACAAAATTACTCCTGATCTCCCAACCACACCAATCGGACAACAACGAGAACCAGTTAAGCTAAACTGGAACAATCAATATGTACCACCAGAATTAGGACCGCGCCATCAACTCAGTTATCCCGAATGGTTAGATATTCTCAAACAAGAAGCGAAAATAACTGCTCAGAAACAGCCCCCACGCCTAACCATACTGGCAGGAGATTCTCTGAGTTTATGGTTCCCACCAGAATTATTACCGGAGAATAGAGATTGGTTAAATCAAGGCATTTCTGGCGAAGTTACCAATGGACTATTGCAAAGATTAGATATTTTTGACCGTACCCAACCAGAGTTTATTTTCGTCATGGTGGGAATTAATGATTTAATTCGTGGACTGGGTAATGGGGAAATTTTAGGTAATTATCGGCAAATTATTAGTTATTTGCGAAATATTCACCCCCAATCCCAAATTGTAGTGCAGTCAATTCTACCCCACGGCGCGGAAGGTTCAACTTGGGAGGGAAAAGAAAAACTTTTGGCTATTCCTAATACTCGAATTCGCACTTTAAATCAGGAAATAAAGAAAATTGCTATTGACCAAGGTGCAAAATATCTAGATTTATACTCCCTATTTACTGATAAACAAGGCAATCTGCGTTCGGATTTTACCAGCGATGGTTTACATTTAAGTCCTCCGGGTTATCTGGTATGGCGCACTGCTTTGCAAATGTATTTTCAGCAAAGAAACGAAATATAGCTGTTCTCGGTTGAGTGAAATACAAAAAACCCCCAACCCCCACGGGAAACTTTAATATTTCCGTCGAAAAGCCACAATCGTCTCCAAGTGCGAGAAAATCAAAAAGAGTAATTTTAGTTGTGGATATCAAATGGATACAAAAGCTTTTAAACGCAGCCTCCAACATTCAGCAAATTACAATCGTAAAGGTTTTGGCTATCAAGCGGAAGTTTCTACACAGTTACAATCTGAATATCAAAGTAACTTAATTCAGGAAATGCGCCATGCCTCCAGCGACCATAGCTACCCCAACTACATTCTCAAACGCGGTGATGTTACCATTCAATTGGCACAGGCCTTTGGTTTTTGTTGGGGTGTAGAACGGGCTGTGGCCATGGCCTATGAAACCCGTCAGCATTTCCCAACAGAACACATTTGGATTACTAATGAAATTATTCATAATCCATCGGTCAATAAAAGAATGCAGGAAATGCAGATCGCATTTATTCCTGTAATTGACAAAGTAAAAGATTTTTCTGTTGTTGGTAAGGGTGATGTGGTCATTTTACCAGCCTTTGGTGCTAGTGTTCAGGAAATGCAAATCTTAAATGATAAGGGTTGTCAAATTGTAGACACTACCTGCCCCTGGGTATCTAAGGTTTGGAATACTGTAGAAAAACATAAAAAAGGTGACTACACCTCCATTATTCACGGAAAATACAAACACGAGGAAACCGTTGCCACCAGTTCCTTCGCCGGCAAATATTTGGTGGTTTTGAATTTAAAAGAAGCAGAATATGTAACTAATTATATTCTCAATGGTGGCGATCGCCAGGAATTTCTAGCTAAGTTTGCCAAAGCTTGTTCGGCGGGATTTGATCCTGATCAAGACCTACAACGGGTGGGCATTGCTAACCAAACAACCATGCTCAAAGGTGAAACTGAACAAATCGGAAAATTGCTAGAACGGACAATGATGCAGAAATATGGACCAGCAGCATTAAATCAGCATTTTCAAAATTTTAATACAATCTGTGATGCTACCCAAGAACGTCAGGATGCTATGTTAAAATTAGCAGAAGAAGATTTAGACCTAATGATAGTTATCGGTGGCTTTAATTCATCAAATACCACCCAATTAAAACAGATTGCCTTTGACCGAGGTATTCCTTCCTATCACATTGATGATGTCCACAGAATTCAATCAATTAACAGTATTCAACATCGTCAATTATCAGGTCATTTAGTAATTACAGAAAACTGGCTACCAGCAGGGAAAATTAAAGTTGGTATCACTTCTGGCGCTTCTACACCTGATAAAGTTGTAGAAGATGTAATTGAGAAAATTTTTGCCCTCAAAGCCACATCAGCTTTAGTCTAATTCTTTTTGATGTCCCTCAAATCTAAATTTAGTGGAGACGTTCCTGGGAATGTCTCTCTGTAAATAGACATTTCCGGGAATTAATGTAGAGACTATAGAACGTCTCTACAAGGGTTTTAGAAAACGCACATTTAATTTTCGGACAAGTCTAATGGATAATTTTAGATTATCGGGTCACTAAGCAGCTAAATTCCCAGCGACAAAATCCCAGTTCACCAAGTTATCTAAGAAATTTTTGATGAATGCAGGACGAGCATTTTTGAAATCAATGTAGTAAGCGTGTTCCCAAACATCAATAGTGAGAAGCGCTTTTTTGCCATGGGCGAGGGGGTTTTCGGCGTTGGGGGTTTTCACCACCTTGAGTGTACCACTATCATCAACTAACCAAGCCCAACCGCTACCGAATTGAGTTGCAGCAGCGTTAGAAAATTCTTCTTTGAATTTGTCGAAGCCGCCAAAATCTTTGTCAATTCTAGCCGCTAAATCGCCTGTAGGTGCGCCACCACCGGCCGGTTTTAGGCAATTCCAGAAGAAGGTATGATTCCACACTTGAGCAGCATTGTTGAAGATTCCAACTTTCGTAGAGTCTTTAAAAGCAACTTGAATTACTTCTTCCAAAGACTTGGTGGCTAAATCTGTACCTTCAGTTAACTTATTCAGGTTATCTACATAAGCTTTATGATGCTTACCATAGTGATACTCAAAGGTTTCAGCCTTCATGCCATAAGACTCTAGAGCATCAGAAGCAAAAGGTAAGGGGGGTTGTGTAAATGCCATTGTATGAAATCCTCTCTTTACTGTTTTCTAGTTTAAAGCTATGAAAAGCTTAAGAAATCACAGACTTGGTGTATGTGGTTTTATATCTTTAGGATCGGGATGTAAAACTTAACATTGTTATTCTACTACCAAAGTGAAAATTCCCAGCACCCCCGCCCTGTAATTTCTCCCACCTCCTGTTATTTAGTAGGCAAGACAAACCAAATTTCGCTAAATTAGAAAGATGTACACCTATAGGAATTTGCGATGTCAGCACAACTGTTATTGGTAGATGACGAACCAGGATTACGGGAAGCCGTGAAAGAATACTTACAAGAAAGCGGTTTTAGGGTTCAAACTGCCATTAATGCCCGTGAAGGCTGGGACTGGATGCAAGAGAACACCGCTGACCTAGTTATTTCTGATATTATGATGCCCCAGGTGGATGGCTATCAGTTCCTCAAACAACTGCGAGACGACCCTCGCTTCCAGTCCTTACCAGTGGTATTTTTAACGGCTAAAGGCATGACAGGCGATCGCATTCAAGGCTACCATGCCGGAGTTGACGCTTATCTACCCAAACCCTTCGACCCCGATGAATTAGTAGCCATAGTCGAAAACCTACTAGCACGTCGTAGCACCCAAACCTCTCCTGGTGGTGAAGATGGCCAAACCCCAAATCTTGCCGATTTGGCTAATCAAATCGCTCAAATTAAAATACTATTAACTCATAGAAATTCCATATCTCCATCCCCAGCACCCTTTAAAATAGACCTGACTCCCAGAGAGCAAAGTGTTTTAAACCTAGTCGCACAAGGATTAATGAACAAGGAAATTGCCCGTCGTTTAGAAACCAGCGTCCGCAATGTGGAAAAATATGTCAGTCGTTTATTTAGTAAAACCGGTACTAACAGCCGCACGGAATTAGTTCGTTTTGCCTTAGAACATGGTCTGGCTAAGTAAGCTACCCCTATTGCTAATTAAGATATTTGGTATAAAAATGGTAAAATGCACCTGGATAATTCCGTCGCCAACACGGTGATAATTTTCCTAACCGCCCAGCCTGGATACTACAATACTGTGGACCTAATTCCACGCTTACAAATAATTTAGCACCTGAGATTGCTAAAACTTAAAAACCTCTTCTCTTACATGGTAAATAGGATTTCCCAAGGGATGTAATCACAGGCAATAACTACTGAATTGTATCCGTAAAATTACGTAAGCGCATCAGTTGGCGGCGCATTTGAGGAGAGGCCTTAAACTCGGAGATCTCTTGAGCCTTCACGGAAGCTTGTAAAGTTTCTAAAAATTCATCCGATCCTTCAGTTAAAGCCTCTAGTAAAACTTGTAACAGCTGATCACGATCACTTAACAAACTTTTTTCCTCAATTAGTCGGAATTTGAGGTGAATCTCACACTCATAAACACCGACTTCGGGATTATTTATTTGACGCGGTAATGCTTTGGAGTTCATGGTTTTGAGGATTCCTTTACTTAGTGGTCATAGGGGTGACATACTTGCTCTGGCTGAAAATTTTATGCATTTCTTATACTTAGAGTGAATCCAAAGTTTTTGCAGATAGGAATTTTTCCTCATTCATAAAACTGGCATTCTATCTTACTCCTTTCGGATTTTTTTAGATTTTACTCTTTTTTTATGTTTCTTTACCAGCTATGGCTTGGGCATTGATAAACTATTGATCGGACTCTCTTAAAGGTTTTTACATCAACTTGTTGTAAACGTCAAGAAATATTATTTTCTTACTTTTTTGGCAGGATAACACTTAAGCATTTGCACTGAACAACCCCCTTGAATAAATGCAACTTATAGTTGAAGAAAAATTCACTAACTCCCAGAAAGCTTCCGTAAGGTCACTACAAGATAAGTATATTTACATCAAAAAAAATCATCATCAGACAAAAAATCAGAAATTTTTGGGGGTAACATAGGTCAGGAAAAATCAAATCCCAAAATTCCCCACTCCTGCACTCCTGAACTTCTGTATTCTTGTTAAAATGATGGCAGTGTAATTCAGCCAAACTCTTACACCCAAATTTATGGATAACCCAATGCTGCTTAAATCTACAACCCGTCATATTCGCATTTTTGCGGCGGAAATGACCGGGGATGAACTGATTCCGAGTAATCAAGTCTTGACCCTAGATGTTGATCCAGATAACGAGTTTAACTGGAATGAAGACGCTGTGCAAAAAGTTTATCGCCAGTTTGATCAACTTGTAGAAGCATCTAGTGGGGCAGACTTAAACGATTATAACTTACGTCGCATTGGTTCGGATCTGGAACATTATCTGCGATCGCTTCTGCAAAAAGGCGAAATAAGCTACAATCTCTCCAGTCGTGTGACTAACTACAGCATGGGATTACCCCAAGTAGCAACAAAAAACAATTAATCGGCCGATCCCAAAAAAGCTAACTAACGCTAACAAAAGTTGGCTTTTTCTCCTCTCCTTCATTCTGGAAGTGTCGGCACTTCGACAGGCTCAGTGTACCACACTATCTAGTCCAGCTAACACGGTTAATCTAACTGCTTCTTTGTTTAAATCTCTGTCACACTCAAAACCGCAACTAATGGCTTACACCACGGCACTGACCACTATTTAAGAATACCTCAAAAGTAAGTTAAAATAAAGTGTTAATGATCACAGCCCAAAAGTGCGGTGAGTACGTCAAAAAATTCGCAAGTTAAAGGATAAGGGTAAAGATTAATTATTTCCCCTGTCTCTTTTCACCCCCTTACTCTTCCATAGATTGAACAAAAATGTTAAGCTTTACTGACAAGTGGCAAATTAATTCTGTTATGGCTACATATTGCCACAAAAATAAAAGTTATGATTAGTCTGTGGATTGCCCAAAATAGAAACAGCAGCCAGCGCTGCTACCAAATACTGTCGAAAAAAATGCCAATAGCAGAATCGGTGGGAAAATTATGGAAAATGATGCGGTAAGGCTTTACTGCCCAAATGAACATTGTCAATTTGCTAATCCTCTCACCCACGAATCTTGCGAGAAGTGTTCCACAGCTTTGCCCAAGCGTTGCCTTTGGGCTGTGGGCAATTACCTCGATAATCGTCCCGATGGAACTATCTTAGGCGATCGCTATTTAGTTATTGACAAATCAATTCTTTTAGATCTTAAACCTGGGTCATTACCCGGAATACCCGGATTAGATAATTTAGAACCAGTTAGACCTTATCTCAAACTCATTCACCATCGTCTGCATATCCCACAAGTTTATGGCATTCTCAATTTAGAGCATCAGCGACACAAATGGATTATCCTCCTCGAAAGACCACCATTAATTACTAATCCAACCAGCCATAAACCGAGTCTGTGCAATAGTTTAGAAAATTCCTGGATGGAAGCGTCATCAATTCGCCAAATCCATTTATTGTGGCAATTAGGGAATTTATGGCAACCTCTAGCTACGGAAGGTGTATCTTCTACCCTACTTGACCCGCATTACATCAGAGTAGAAGGATCACTAATTCGATTATTGGAATTACGACCTGATACAGGACACGCTCCCGGACTATCCCGATTGGGGGAATTTTGGCAACGATTGGTTAAAAATGCTAAACCCAGTATTGCCCCTTTTCTTCAAGAACTCTGCAATCTGTTGATTCAGGGAAAAATTAAATCACCCGAACAATTAATTAAGACCTTAGATGACGGATTAAATCAATTAAAAGAATTTCAAACTTCCACATTTAAAATCTACACGAAAACAGACAAAGGTCCTAGTCGTCCCCGCAATGAAGATGCCTGTTATCCTCCTAGTGATACCTTAATTACTCAATCACCCGATCATCATCTCCTGGCCATTGTTTGTGATGGTATTGGTGGACATCAGGGAGGAGATGTCGCCTCTAACCTCGCCATTGAAACCATAACCCCACCTGTCTACAATCAGATAGATCCCTCCCAACTGCTGTCAAATTTAAAGGCAGCAGTAGACAATGCCAACGACAAAATCAGTCAGCGCAACGATAGCGACAATCGTCAAGGACGACAACGCATGGGGACAACCATTGTCATGGCCTTACCTGTTGCCCATGAAATTTATATTACTCATGTAGGTGATAGTCGTGCCTACTGGATTTCTCGCCATAACTGCTATCAAGTCACCTTGGATGATGATGTGGCCTCCCGTGAAGTTCGTTTGGGCTATGCCTTGTATCGGGAAGCACTGCAACATAGTGGTTCTGGTTCATTGATACAGGCTTTGGGTATGAGTAAAAGTGATCTCCTACATCCTACTTGTCAACGCTTTATTATTGATGAAGACGCAGTTTTCTTGCTGACATCAGATGGATTGAGTGATTTTGACCGGGTAGAAGAATCTTGGGAAGCAGAAATATTACCCCTGCTATTAGATAAAACCACTATAGATAATGTGGCAGAAAAACTAATCAACATTGCTAATACTAAAAATGGTCATGATAATGTGACTATTGCTTTAGTGCATTATAATGTTAAATACTCTGAACCAAATCAAAATATTGCAGTAGACATTGATAATATCCTCGCTAATACACAAGCGCCTGAATTTAATGATACCAATAATCAAAGTGAGATTAACAGGCAGAAAACTCAAGTCATCAAGGAAAATAAATCTGTTACACTGCCTTCAGTACCACTACAGTTAGTCGTAATTTTAGGCTTAGTGCTATTAGTTGGTTTATTAGGAGTAGGATATTGGTTTGGAAGATCCCTAATGAAATCACCAACAAATAATTCCTCACCCTCACCCTCTACTAGTCAATCTCCAACTAATTAACGAATTTAGAGAATTTATCTGAAAGTAGGGTGATTCAGATAAATAAGCCTTTAACTATTGGGAATAAATCCTTTACGAAGCAAGGTTTTTTCCAAGTAATAAAGAAAGAATCTAATCCTAATCCAGATAATCCAGATTTGGTGTTGCAGTCATGTCCAACAAATTCCCAACGCACTGAAAAAAATTGAACTAAATTTTTCCAACCTTGAAAACATATTGCCAACATCGCTAAATTGTAAAAAACCTGGAATAATACAAATATTATAGACAGAAAGAAAAATGCTGAGTTGTTGCAATTTTCCTGGCCTGTAATTTCCTGTATATCCATATTTTAAACATTTAGCTTTCACTAATTCATGTTTTGCCTAAATTTGGCGATCGCCCGTCTAGTAAATACTGGTACTGATAATTTCGCCATTTGGGTAGTCAAAGCACCCTATCCCAGTGGCTATGTCCTTCGTGACTGTGTTTTCTCCGTCGAACTTAACCAAATTTGGCGAGAATGGCAACAAATGTTTGCCGATCATACTCCTTTAAATATTACTTCCTTACCTACTTCTGGATCAGAGACTTTACCCCCATCTGTGATGTCGCCGGCTGAAGGTCAAAATCCCAGTCCTTACAGTAGTCGTCTCATGCAATCTTTAGGCATCCATTTATGGCAATGGGTGTTTGATGGCGCGATTTTGAGTAGTTGGGAACGCAGTCGGGGTATGGCCATGGGTCAGCATACCCAATTACAGTTCCGTCTGGAAATTCGTGATCCCGATCTGATCAGCTTACCTTGGGAAATTATGCAAAGGAAAGCCGGCCAAGCTGCCATCTCTCTTTCCCAGAATGTTTTATTTAGTCGTACTATTAGTCAAGTTGAACCTCTGCCAGAATTGCGAACTGATCGGACGGTAAATATTTTATTGGTGTTAGGACATGATCATCAATTACAACTAGATCAGGAAGCGTCCTTGTTAAAACAAATTCTCTTAGAAAGTCGTCCTGGAGGAACAAGCGATTTAGGATATGCACCTTGTACAGTAAAAACATTGATGCAGCCCACCGGTGCGGAGTTAATTGACGAGTTAGAAACTAAAGCCTATAATGTCTTCTTTTATGCTGGTCATGGGCTACCAGACCCGGATGGAGGCTCATTATTTTTAGGCAATGGACTGAAAATTAATGGTATAGAATTAGCTCAGGTTCTCACTCGTACAGGGGTAAAATTAGCTGTTTTTAATTCCTGTTGGGGCGCGCAACCAGCAGTAATTAATCACCAAGCTATACCTGCCAGTAGTTTGGCCGAGGTGCTGATTGGTCATGGAGTACCGGCGGTTTTAGCAATGCGTGATGAAATTACGGATAGGGAAAGTCATAGTTTTGTCCAAACCTTTGCTTTAAGCTTGCGATCGCGCAAATCCATTGACGAAGCTGTAGCTGTAGCCAGACAAGAACTATTAACTTTGTATAAATTCAATCAGCCAGCTTGGACTCTGCCGGTGCTGTACCTGCATCCAGATTTTGATGGGGAATTAATCAAAGGCGTAGATGAAGGGATTACAGAACTACCAGATACAGCAATTTTTGATGTTGTTACTCCAGAAAAAACGGCATATTTGCGATCGCTTTCACCAGGTGGCAAAACTTGGTTATTGCGTTCTGCCGTTACCCGCATCGGACGCATGAATGATAGTGATATTGTCATCCCAGAAATTTATATTTCCAAACGCCACGCGGAAATTTTGTGTCGCAATATTCTGAGTGGAAATACATCTAAAACAGCTTATTACCTACAAGATTTCTCTACCCATGGCACTACCTGGTATTTAAGTCCCAATGGTTGGCAACAGATCCCCCGGGAAGAAGTGTCCTTAACATCAGGAATCCAGTTAAGATTTGGTAGTTCTAAGGGAGAAATTTGGGAATTTATTCAGGAATAATATTAAGTTCTATCAACTTAACCTAGAGTAAATTTTTTTTACGGAAATCTCATCCTTGAGATTGTAGCTGTCAACAAGACCATAAGTTTAAATAGCGAGAAAAAAAATGAACAACCACATCAATGAGATAAATACTCATAACATGATCCCGTCATGTTTAGAACTAGAATTACTCGAAGTGCTACTAAAATCCCCAGATCCTACATATCCCTGGAATCTTGCTGATACTGCTTCAGAAGCTTATTTTGATCATTTAGAAGAACAGTGTGGGTGGCAGGATTTTCCTCAAGGAGAATTAAACACAGGTGCAGATAATTTTTATCAAAATTTAGATATAATTTGGGACCAACTTGGGCAGGTTCAACAAGATAACTTTTATAAAAATACAGCTAACTCTCTGCAAAAAGCTTTAGAAAATACTTTTTCTACCATTCCTGGGTTTTTAATTACAGCTATCGCTCAAAAAGCTGCTGAAGTTTTTATCATAGAACAATCGGCCAGTGAAAAACTCGTGCAATGTGTACAAGCTTTATTACCTGGTTGGCAAACAGATGATTTATTAGTTTTAGCCCGTCCTTTTGCTTATTCGATGCGAAGTAGTCAACCTCAGACATTGACAAGTTTGAGTAAAGATGTTTACCAACAAGATTGGGCAAATTTATCAGGAATAGAACAGGCAAAAATTAGTTTAGCGATCGCTAATTATGCCCTGGAATATTTAGATCAATTCCCAGGCAAAATCAAATTTAACACATAATGCCATGAAGATTCTATTTTGGATCAAGAAAGCGAGTGGCAAAATTTTGTGATCTTGTTGGTGATAATACTCTGGCCTTGAGGATGGCCGCCATCAAAAAGGCATAGGATAAAACACCAACTACCACTAACAAAAAAGCATTAATAGAACCCGTAGCATTCCATAAAGCGTGCAATGCTGAAGCACTTAGATAACCCACAGTTAAAATTTCCTTACCTCTGCGTGGTTTTAATACGGCCAAGCCAATAAAATAGCCCAAATACCCACTGTAAGCCATGTGTCCCGCCACAGAACCTAAAATCCGGGGAATAAGTAGCTGTAAACCTACTAATTGACCAGAATTTTGGGAAATTAAAGGTACATATTGGCCTAGGGTTTCTAATAAAGTAAAGCCCACAGCAGAAGCTGTACCCAAAAGAATACCATCTAAAGGTTCCCATACCCCAATTCGTTCTCGCCAGGGTGAGGGGAGAGAATTACCCAGCCAATATGCTCCTAAGACTGGTAATATTTTCAGTAATTCCTCCATTAAACCTGCCCCAAAGAACATCCGCACCAATAATTCTGTAAAAGTAATGCCATTTTGGGATGTAGCATCCCACCTTCCCGGTAAAATATCGCGGAATATTTTGATGAATACATCTAAAAGCGGACTGAGTAAAATTAACATTGTACTCAATGCCACAGCTATCAATACCCACCAAGGCTTAGGTTTACCACATAATTGATAAACAAAATAGTAAGCCGCAAAGGCGATATAAGAACCGACAATCACCTGATTTGCTTGGGGATAACCTACAGTAGTAAACATTAATACTACAAATACCACCGTCAGTATTCCCGGTACTAAATAAGCTTTACGAGTTAGATCCTTACCAGTAGAGATAATGGGGAATAATTGTGTAAAGCTTACAGAATCTTGCTTGGACGATAATTGCTGGTTACTGAGAGATGATAATACTGTAGCTTTATTAACAGATATCATCGTTGGTTGAGGGACAACCTCATATTCAAAAATAAATTCTGGACCGTCAGATCCAAGGGTAATGCGATCGCCCAAATGTAATTCTTGACATCCTTGTAAAGGTTTCCCATTTAAAAAAGTGCCATTAGCACTATTCAAATCACAAATTATCCAACTGTATCCGCTATGAGGAGACAAAGAAAGGGGACGAACCACAGCATGACGACGAGATACCATTCGGTAAATCATGGCATCCAAGACAATTTGGCAGCTAGGGTCACGTCCAATAACCATTTCTTTACCAGGAAGCATCGAGTAGCGAGATGCTGACTCTGAAACTTCAACCTTACTAGACACCAGTCGCAGAAAAGCATTCCGTCTTGCGTTTTTGCCTGTCATCAAGTTAGTAAATGTGTCTAAATAAACTCTATGGCTTATGCCATGCTATCAAATTTTATGGTAGTAGATTTAACTTTTAGCCATATTCACAGTCGCACCATTGATAACTATACTATAACTTCATTAATCTGCCATTTGCTCCCACATAAAATACAAAATTCTACAAGAAAAGAAAAAATGACAACATTTGATAGGTTGACGGCAAAAAGTCGCACAAGCTACAGACATTGTTAAATTGTGAGAATCTTTCTATTCAGGACATGATAGACCTAAAAAGAGAGTCTAATATTTATTTTAAGGTAAGTATTCAGTTATAGATCCCCGACTTCCTGTGATCAATTTATAATTTATGGACACAATTAATAAAAGAAGTCGCTTCTACATTCATTTTCCCCAACTAGGAGTTATCAAAAAATGGGACGTTTAAATCCTTATAACCTGCAAATGCAAATTACCCAGATGTTTACCCAGGGACAATCATTTTTTGCCTTGACTAAAGTTCAAGATTGGTTAAAAGAACATAATCATAATCCTTTAGAATATGAGATTATTTTCCACCAAAAACCAGCACCTCCTGGATCAAAAGAGGTCATGGTTATAGAAATAGAATTAAAACGTAAAGATGGACAACCCGTAGATCCTTGGTTACAAGAACAGGCCAATTTACAAAAGTAGTTGTACCCAAGAACCTTTAACAATCCAATCCCCTCCCCTTTACAAAGGGAGGGTTAGGGAGGAGTAAAAAATATTTGATACATCAATCATGAGTTTTAAAACATCCTCTAAGAGATTGTTGGCAGAGTGATGATCAAGTCCGAGAGTTACGGCGGATTGTTAATTTTGGTTGTTTCACAGAGTAGCCGTCTAAGGCAGCCTACAATAGCTATCAAACAGCAACAGTGTTTTACCTAAGGCCTCATGCTGTATCTAGTTTTAAATGTGAATCCCACATTCAGTTTTATTAGTTCCGCGCCAACGTCCAGCCCGTTCGTCTTCACCCGCGCCTACTTGAGTGGTAATGGGTTCATCACCAATACTGGGATAACCTTGATCATGGAGAGGGTTATAAATTACCTTATGTTCAGCTACATAATCCCAGCTTTGTTTGCGTGTCCAAGTTGCAAGGGGGTTAATTTTCAGTCTACCTTTACCATCTAATTCAAATACGGGCATAGTAGCACGGGTAACAGCTTGATCACGACGACGACCTGTAATCCAAGCCACCGTATTCAGTTCATCTAAACCCCGTTGTAGTGGTTCAATTTTGGTAATTTCGTGGAATTTGGCAATATCTGTATCCCAAAGTGCCTCACCAAATTTAGCTGCAAAAGCTTCACGACTGTCTACATCTGGTGTTTTATAGGTTTTCAAATCCAGGTGATAGATCTCCTGAGCTTGAGCCACCAATTCTAAAGTTTGGGGGAAGTGGTAAAGGGTGTCAAGGAAAATGACAGGGACTGGATGATTGAGAGCATTATAGAGGATATGAGTCAAGATGATATCATCTACGTTGAAGGCGCTGGTTTGTACCAGTCCTGTGGGGATGTTCTGAACGGACCAAGCTAGTATTTCTCTAGGAGTTGCAGTTTCAAATTGCTCATTTAGTTTTACTAAGTCAAAGGTGGTAGAAGCTGTCATGATGTTTCTCTGAACAAGGATCTTTTTAGTTTTATTAGCTTTAATATTACCTTGGTCGGGATAGCTGATTCCTTTTGATTTGCCATAGTTCAGATAGTTTCATTCCTCAACTATGACATAGATGATTATGTTTGACTATATCTGGCTATATTTTTTATTTAAACTCAATACACCTAGCATAGGACCGCAGTGAAGTTATCAAGAAGAAAAAATATTCCACGGTTAACAAACAACAGTCAACTGTCACCTCTTCCCTGTTACCTGATTCTATAGTATTTTGATTGCAAGTCTGTTTAAGGATTCATCCCATGCAACAGTTACTACAGCAATTATTTAGTATGCAAAGATACTTAGCTCGTCTGCTTTTATCTGTATTGGTAACGATCATGACCAGTTCAGCATTAGTTTTACCTGCTTTAGCTACGGGTGTATACGAAATATCCAATTTAACGGCAGATACTTGGATTTTAGATCAAGGTGATATAATTAGCCGCTTGAATGAAAGTCAACTTGGCAAGAGTTTTCAGGATTTGGCAGAGCAAACTGGTAATGAAGCCAGAATTGTAACTATTCGTCGCCTTGATTATGGAGAAACACCGACAAGTTTTGCCAAAGATTTATTTAGGAAATGGTTTCCCACAACAGCAGAACAAGCTAATCAGGTTTTATTAGTGCTTGATACTGTCACCAATGGAACTGCTTTGATTAGTGGTGATCAAGTGAAGTCTCTGCTCACTGATGCGATCGCCCAAAGTATCACTAATGAAACATTAGGTGCAGCATTACGTGGTGGTAACAAATACAACCAAGGATTTCTGGCAGTGAGCGATCGCTTGGTTGCAGTTCTATCTGGTCAACCCGATCCAGGTCCACCAGAGGTGATAGAAACAGTCAAGGTGGAAGGAACTTTCACCAAGGCGGAAGAAACAGATCAACGTAATGCTACCGTTTGGGTAGTGGGGTTATTAATTGCGGCTACTGTAATTCCAATGGCAACATACTACATTTACCAAGTGTTCCAACCATCAAGTAGGGAAACTGGGGAATAGGGAGTTGGGGATTAGGAATTGGGATTAATTAACAGTAATTGAAACCCCCATCTCATCAGTGATTTGGTGTTAATCTTGAATGTACTCTTGTCCTGAGACTAAAGCTATTTCAGCCCGAACAAATTCCCTACCTAAATAGGCAGCGTGATCTAAGAAAGTAACAAGAGATTCTCGATTTTCTTCAAAGATTTTGACACATAGTTCTTTAGCAGTGCGACCGCTAAATACAGTTGTGTGGGTTCTTTCCACCTTACCCCGTGCGGGAATTACCTTACCTGTTTCCGGATCTACCGCTAAACCCCGTTCATCAATGAGATTAGTAAAATGCTTGGCATAAATTAATTTTTGATTGGGGTCTATGTAGATGATAAAATAGCCTTTGGGGTCGAGATCAATATGACGCTGGGAAAGTTTATTATCAATTGCTGTCAAATCTTCAAGTAGTAAATCCATAGCTGTTGCTAAAAGTAAATTGATGGAGAGGTATTTTCAGATTACATCTTTAGTGTAATTATTGTGCGAAGTTTTTCTCTTCAGAGCTTATACTGCTTACCTAATTAAAAGGTAATTCTGCATTAATCCCATCTATTTCTTGTTGTTCGATTTGATTTACTTGACGTACCCAAGGGAGAATAATTTGTCCTAAACGGTTATTATAAAAGCGATGTAGACTGTGATTAGGAGTCGCGGGAAAACCTCGGCGTTTTTTATGTCTACCACCAGCACCGGGATCAAAACTTTGGATACCGTGAGCGATCGCCCATTCAATTGGTGTATAATAACAAGCATCAAAATGTAAGCAATCTACTTGTTGAAAACTGCCCCAATAACGTCCATATAGTTGATCTTCTTTAAATAAACAAAAAGACATTCCTACAGGATACTGTGAATCTTGCTGATTATAAGCGGCAAAAAATACGACCCGATGGCGATAATTATGATATAATTGCTCAAAAAATCTTTTGGTTAAATACTTGCTCCCCCACCACCCAAACTTATCACAGGTATCAGCATAGAAATCATACATTAAAGGAAACAAATAATTAGGCATTTCCTCACATGTCAACGCTTGTAGTTTTAACCCTGCTTTTTCTACAGCTTTACGTTCGCGTTTAATATTGCGTCTTTGATTGGCATTAAACACAGTTAAATAATCATCAAAAGTTTGAAACCCAGAATTTCCCCAAATATAACTATGATGTAACCAAGTTGTAAAACCCTGTCCTTCTAAAAGCGATCGCCATTGGGGATCAACATAGAGAAAATGACAGCCGGAAATGCCATGTTTAACACAAAAATTATCAATTTCCCAGAGCATCAGGTCTGTAATTTCTTCCTCATCTTCTCCGGGAGCAATTAAAAAGCGATAGCCTTCTGCTGGGGTAAATGGTGCCATTCCCAACAATTTTGGATAATACTCTATGCCTAAACGAGATGCTAATTCTGCCCACTGATGATCAAACACAAATTCCCCTTGGCTATGTCCTTTTAAATATAATGGTGCAGCAGCAATTAAAGTTCGATCTCGCCACACAATTAAATGATTTGGCAACCAACCAGCATTAGCTGTAGCACTGTGGGATATTTCTAAATTATTCAACCAATCCCATTCTAAAAAAGGTGTTTTTAAGGGTAGTGCTAAAGCATCCCAAGCTGACTGGGGAACATCAGCAATGGTTTGTGTCCAGGTAAAAGAATAGTTAGATCTATGTTGTTTAAAAATTGACATTTTAGATTGTGGGTTTAGTTCTCAATTTTCCGATAGTGAAGAAAAACTTCTTGCTCGACTCTATACACTTCTAGCAATTCTAACTTAGGCGCAATATCGGCTAAAAATCCTGTACCACCCACAGGTGAAGGGGCAATACTACCACCTAAAATTAAGGGGCAAATAGTGAGCCAAATTTCATCAATTAAATTAAACAGGAAGAAAGATGCTACTAATTGTCCTCCCCCCAAGATAGCGAGACGGTTAATTTTCAACTCTGTTAAATATTTTAAAGCAGCCACAATGTCAATTTCTCCCGTGGGAGTTTCAAACACCAAGACTTGCTCAAATCCAGGATTTTCTTGCCAAAAATTAGCACCTAAAGAGGTTGTCAGCAACCAACGTCTTACGGGTTGTTGAAAAAATTTAATGTCCGGATTCAGGTTTCCTGAAGGGGAAATCACTATATGAACTGGTTGGGGGTGCTGCTTGGCATTTATCCTTTGTTGCAAGAGTATTGTCTTGGCTATGGTAATTGTAGTACCGTAGGCACGAAGAGTAGTAGCACCAAATAAAACAGCATCAGAGGCAGCAATTTGTTGTTCTAGGTGTGCTAGATCCTGCTTTGAGCCAAATCGTGCGGGCGATCGCCTAAAATCTGCTATTTTACCATCAGCACTCATAGCTAAAACTACTGTGGTATGAGGACGATTTTCCATCTGAGTTTTTTTGTTGAGATTTACCAACAACCTATAGTATATACAACACATTTCTCATGAATTTTACACCATTAATCTTACTATGCAACATCATTCACTGCTCCATATAGTTTAATTTATTTGCACTGACCTACTGGTATTCACTAACAATGTATTATGAATTCATAGAATGTCTCCTTTAATTCCTACAATCTCATGTCTTAATCTTAATGTTTTGAAGATGCAAAGTGGGACAAACAATGACTAAATCTCGACAATCATCATTTCGACGTATTTTAGTAACCAGAATTTTGTTAGTATTTGTTCCAGTATTATTAATTGGGGAAATAGTTGCCCTTAATAAAGCCCGTTCTAGTTTATTAAATACGGCTCGACAAAATTTAACTGAAAGTGCTGTCAATAAAGAAGAAAAAATTAGTGATGATATTGCAGCTTTACGCTCAAATTTAATTACAGCTAGTCAAACAAAAGTAATCCAATCGGGCTCATCTATAAAAATTCAACAATTCTTTCAACAGTTAAAACAACAACTACCAACTAAAATTGATTGTCTCCAAGTTACTCGACTACAACAAGTTGATATCATCGCCAGTAGTTGTGGTAATCAGGAAATTACTCCATCAGGATTATCTCCTAGCAATAATGATGTTGATATTCAATTTCTATTGCCACCTCAAGGGGGGAAAACTGGTAACTTAGATAAAGGAAATCAATTACAGTTATTTCTATCAATTCCTGTTGCTAATCAATGGGGAAATTTAGCTTACAGATTAAGTCTTAAAACTACATTGTACCAACAAAACCCTAATCATCCTGGTTCACTAACTGGTGTTTTAGTCGTCATTTCTGAAGACGGTAGAGTTTTAGCACATCCATCAGTAGAAAGAATAGGTACTAATATCAAAAATTATTCCGATTTCAACAGAATTCAAGATATCATGAAAAGTGCATTGGCCGGACATGATAATTCCAGTAATCTGTCTTTTGGAGAAGGTAAAGAATTTGTTTCAGGTTATACAGCTACCACTAAACCCATCACCACTAAACCCTCACAAAGATGGGTTATCCTGGCCGCTACAACTGTAGGAAATGCCCTATATGGGTTAGAGGAAATCAAACTTATTCTCATTGTTTTAACTGTTGGTTTAATTGGTGCAAGTTTATTCGCATCATTATATTTAGTTCCTTATTTAGCTAGTCCTATTGAAGAACTCCGCGATTATGCAGTGAATTTGCATAGTCATCACGCGGCACAACCGATTCCCCGCAATTTTAAAATTCGAGAGTTTAATCAATTAGCACAAGCATTAGATCAAATGGTAGAAAGACTAAAAGATTGGGCTGAAGAATTAGAAATTGCTTGGAAAGAAGCCAAGTCAGCAAATCAGGTCAAAAGTCAGTTTTTAGCCACTACTTCCCATGAATTAAGAAATCCATTAAATATTATTATTAACTGTATTCGTTTGGTGCGTGATGATTTATGCGATTCTAGAGAAGAAGAATTGGAATTCCTCAAAAAAGCCGATGATACAGCTATTCATCTATTAGGTTTAATTAATGATTTATTAGATATTTCTAAAATAGAGGCCGGCAAACTTTCAGTCACTCTAGTACCTCTAGATTTACGACAATTATTATTAGAGGTAATTAATTTACAATCAGTAAATGTTCAACATAAAGGACTACAGTTAATTTGTAATATAGGTGATAAACCTATTCCTATTAAGGCTGATGTGATCAAAATTAAACAAGTGCTAATTAATGTAATTGGCAATGCCACTAAATTCACTGATGAAGGTAGTATTCGAGTTAGCACAAATATTAACTTAAATAATTATCAGCCCTATGTAATTATATCTATTAAAGATACAGGAATCGGTATTGACCCAGGAGAACAAGGTAAACTATTTCGTCCGTTTGTGATGGTTGATGGTACAACTACCCGGAAATTTGAAGGAACTGGATTAGGTTTAGCTATTTCTCGCAATTTAATTGAACTTATGGGTGGTAAGATCACCTTAGAAAGTTTGGGTTTAAATCAAGGTACAACAGTAATTATCAAATTACCTTTGATTGATTCAGCTTTATTGCCTAATCCTGAAAAACAAGATGTTATAAATAATGTAGTTAAAAGTCAATCTTTGTGGTAAATTGTCAGGTAGGAACTCAGAAGTTAAAACTGAGAATATTTGTTGGTAGCCATAATTCTCCTATCAATAATGACTCTAAAACTATGATTGCTGTATTCTGTATCCTCAATTATTACATATTCAGCTACAGTAATCTTATTTTGCCTCACGCCTATTGCGTTCTACTGTATTAATTCATCACAGGACAACATCAGAATGAAAGGATTTTTTTATAGTATTTTGTTTGTCACAGCTTTATTATTCACTTCTGCTTGTTCATCTTCAGTCAAATCTCCCCAAAATCATGATGAACATAGCATGGAAAATACAAACCATGAACATCATTCACCAGTCAATACTAAAGCTAAATTAACCCCTTTCGAAAAGTTAGCACCTAATCAACCTGTTAATTTAGCCATAGATATTCAAGATTCCACAGGAAAACCTGTAACCAAATTTGATATTTTTCAAGAAAAGATCATGCACTTAATAGTTGTTAGTGATGATTTGCGTAATTTCGATCATATTCATCCAGAATATAAAAATAATGGTCGTTTTCAAATCAGTGTCACCTTCCCTGAGCCTGGAAATTATATCATGTTTAGCGATTATAAACCTGCTGGGCAAAAAGAAGTTATCTCATTAACAAATATCTCCATTCCCGGTGCAGTAACCCTACCTAAAAACTTAGAAAAATTCACAAAAACTAAAAATTTATCAGATACTAAAGTTAACTTAAACATTTTCCAAAAAACTATTCAAGCTGGTAAAGATATAACTTTAACATTCAACATCCAGAATAACAAAAATCAACCAGTTACAGACCTCCAACCCTATTTAGGTGAAAAAGGACATTTAGTAATTATCAAAAGTTCATCGCCGCTAACAGTGGGTGACTATATCCATGCACACGCTATAAAAAATACGGCAAATGATAAAGTAGAATTTCATACCAATTTACCCAAATCAGGAACATATAAAATGTGGATGCAATTTAACCGTAATGGCAAAATTAAGACAGCAGATTTTTGGATAAATGTAGAATAATGATCACTACTTACAGCACTTACCGATGTTATGATGTATAATCACCCCAAGTCCTCCCCCTTAGAGTTCAGCAATCGCCTACAGCGCTGGTTTACAACAAGAAACCAGGGGCTATAATATACTTCATAACAAAGGAATCTGCTGTGTATCACTAATCAGCATAACTACTAAGATTATCTTCCCTATTCCCAATTTTTAATTGTGAATTTTTAATTGCTTATGCCTTCCCAACTTTGGCCATACATTACCCCAGGTATTCCCGATGAATTATTTGAAAATTTACCAGGTATACCCCTGAGTCACCGAGAATTAAGATTGTTGTTAATTTCCCAACTGCGACTAGAAACTAATTCGGTATTGTGGGATATTGGGGCAGGAACAGGTACAATTTCCGTAGAGGTGGGGTTATTATGTCCCCAAGGACGGGTAATAGCCATTGAAAGAGATGGGGATGTGGTTAACCTCATTAAACGTAACTGCGATCGCTTTGAAGTCAAAAACGTCGAAGTTATAGAAGGTAGCGCCCCAGAATGTTTAGACACAATCAAATTAGCACCGGATCGGATCTGTATTGAAGGTGGCAAAGCCATCCGGGAAATTATCAAAGCTGCATGGGAACATTTACCATCCTCTGGTCGAGTGGTAGCCACTGCTGGTAATCTAGAAAGTCTGTATACTATTTCTCAAAGTTTTTCTCAATTGAGAGCTAGAAATATGGAAGTAGTACAGTCAGGGGTTAACCGTCTACAAACACGAGGTTATTCTCAAACCTTTGTTGCTGATGATCCCATTTTTATTCTTAGTGGTGAAAAATTAGATTAAGTAGGTTAACGTTAAACATAGTCATTATACCTCGCCCCTACTGAACTCCTTCTGTTTTCGGTTTTGGATTCAATCCAAAATCCAAAATCTAAAATCCCAAATACTATCCTATGTCCTGGCCCCGAATTATTAGTGGAATTATTGCGATTATCATGGCATTATCATCAACCCTCTTTGGGGGTTGGTATTTTACAATAGCGATCGCTATCGTTGTATTTTTAGGTCAACAAGAATATTTTAACTTAGTCAAGTCCAGAGGTATCATCCCCTCGGTGAAAACCACCATGTTGGTGAGTCAAATAATCCTAATTATTTGCACTCTTAATGCCAGTTTAGCAGATGCAATTATGCCAGTAGCCGGAACATTGATTTGTTTTTACCTACTATTTCAACCTAAATTCGCTACCATTGCCGATATCTCCGCTTCCATCATGGGTTTATTTTATGTAGGTTACTTACCTAGCTACTGGGTACGGTTACGAGGAATTGATCACGCTATTAGCAGTAATCTACCATTGGGTGGTTACTGGCCTACTAACTGGTCAGAAATTGGCCAAGGCAATTTTACATCCCTCCCCACAGGTTTAACTGCTACTATTCTCACCTTCTTCTGTATTTGGGCAGCAGATATTGGTGCTTACTTTTTTGGCAAATTCTTCGGCAAAACTCGTTTATCTGATATTAGTCCCAAAAAAACCGTGGAAGGTGCTATTTTTGGCATCATCGCTAGTCTGTCTATGGCTATAATCGGTTCTTATTGTCTACATTTTCCCTACTGGTTAATCACCGGGATCACATTAGGTCTAATTATTGGTATAGCCAGTTTATTAGGTGATTTAACAGAATCATTACTTAAACGGGATGCAGGAGTCAAGGATTCAGGACAGTTAATTCCCGGCCATGGTGGCATTTTAGATCGCACTGATAGTTATATTTTTACTGCTCCCTTGGTCTACTACTTCGTCACTTTACTTTTACCTCTACTGGAAAAAACACTATGAAGGAGAGTTAGTGGTCAGTTGTTGGTGGTCAGTTGTTGGTGGTCAGTTGTTAGTAGGAAAAATATTCTCCCCTGCCGCCATAAGAGAAACTAAAATTTAGCTTTTCTGATCCTTTCCCACCTTGCCTTCCGATAGTCATATAATTTAAACTAAATTCAACAAGTATTAAGTTTTGATTTTTTTATAGTTATGGGTTAACGTTGACGCGTCCATAACAAGTCAGTTGTTCCGATCTCAAAGAAATGTCTTCCATATCAACATCTGTTCCCAGGTTTATAATATAAGGAGAATTTCCCTCTAAGAGCACCTCTTGATCGGTCTTGACCTGAACTGGTGTTAATCGCAGTTCTTGCCCATTAAGTAATTCTAAGCCTAAATAAATATCAAAACATGACCTATCGAGATCGGACATAGTAAGACCGTGTAGTATTAGTAGCTGATTGTCAAGTGTAATTTTCTCCCAAGTGATAGGCTTGGAATTTAGGCTGGATTCTGCTAATAGTGTTACCAGTAGATCATTTATGGCCGTTAATAATAATGGAGATGAGAGCGAATTATTCAGATCCTCTACTGCTAGGATCAACTTCCCCACCACGGGCACAACTTCTAATAATTGTAATGGTTGTCCTTTGAGCATGGAGGCAACATTTAATTTGATATTTTTGGCCTCAAGTTCAACTTGTGTGATACACAGACCTTGATAGACTGCACCATTGGCGGCAATCAATACCCCAGGAATGCAACCAGAAAGCAGTTGGCGATCGCTGGCTTTGATTTGTACCTCTAAATGAGATACTTGTGTTAACTGGCTTTTCAACCAGAGTTTGATCGCTGAGGTCAAGATTTTTGTAATTATCCTGACCTTCTTGTTATCTCTACTTGAGGAACTTAATTGGATCATTTTGCGACGATTTGTAGGAATGTAAATATACTCAATTCTTGAGTATCTTAACCAGTTCTTTACTGTAGCACTGAAGTTTGTTAATGACCAAGTGCCACGATCAGTATTATAAGTATTCAGCAATAAAACTAACAAATACAGATGGAGGCAAGGTTACAAAAAATTCTAGCTCAATGGGGTATCGCTTCACGCCGTGAAGCTGAGGAAATGATTAGGCAGTCACGGGTATTTGTCAATGGGGTCGTGGCAAATTTGGGTCAAAAAGTTGATCCCCAGAAGGATCATATCGCTATTGATGGTCAACCTGTATTAATAGAGAAACGCCCTTCCTTAATATATTTATTGCTGCATAAACCCGCAGGAGTTGTATCCACTTGTCATGATCCCCAGGGGAGAACCACAGTTTTGGATTTGCTGCCATCACAACTGCAAACAGGATTGGGTATTCACCCAGTAGGCCGTCTAGATGTAGATTCTACCGGGGCATTAATTCTCACTAATGATGGCAACTTGACTTATGCACTTACCCATCCCAGTCACAGTATTTCCAAGACCTATCATGTCGTTGTTCAGGGATATCCTCCAACCAAAGTTCTGAAGATGTGGAGTCAGGGTATAGTTCTAGAAGGAAAAATCACTAGACCTGCTCAGGTGCATTTAATAAAAGGTTCTATAGATCAAAGCAGTTTGAAAATCATTTTACAGGAGGGAAGAAATCGCCAAATTCGCCGTGTTGCCGAACAATTAGGATATCCAGTTATTAAACTACATCGAACCGCTATTGGTTCAATTCAATTAAAAACCTCAACTACACCGTTTTTACCCGTTGGTAAATATCGTCATCTCACTCCCGATGAGATTATTTTTTTAAACAAGCAGATAAATCGCACACCTATTAAGACAACGCCGAGTTAAGGAGCAAAGGGAAAACATGAAATGGTTCAGCAAGAAGGATGAACAGCCAATCAAACCTTCTATCCAGGAATATCAAAGCGAGAAGTTGCTACAACTTGGCACACAACTAGCTCGGACCAGGCAAGAACAAGATCTCACTCTTGATGAATTAGTGTTATTAACCAGAATCCCCCGACGACTTTTGCAAGCCATTGAAGAAGGGAATTTAGCTGACTTACCAGAACCCATTTATATTCAGGGGTTAATTAGACAATTTGCTGATGTTTTGGGGCTCGACGGTGTGGAATTTGCCAGTCATTTTCCCCTTGGTTCTCAATCCGTCCTTTTTCCATCCGCTCCTAAACATCTATCTATTCCTCAGTTACGGCCTATTCATCTTTACATCCTCTACATTCTTGTGATTTTTTCCTCTGTGAATGGATTATCTCATTTATTGAATCCTTCCTCATTGCAGGTTAGTAATCGCCAAACCCAACCAAATTCAGAACTAAAACCCACGGAGCAGAAAGTAGCTAATAATACATTAATCAGTAGTCAAAATAGTCAATCCGTACAAGTTGGTGTTACTTTAAAAGCCTCTTCCTGGATTAGCGTAGTGACAGACGGTAAGACCGCCTTTGAAGGAGTTTTACCGGAGGGAACTAGTCGTAGTTGGCAAGCCAACCAGCAACTAACAGTCAAAACTAATAATGCAGGTGTTGTATTAATGAGTGTCAACCGCCAGAAAGCAAAGGAAATGGGAGAAATTGGCAAACCTGAAGAAATCAGAATTGCTGCTAGACCAGGCTCATAGGAGGAGTTCATGGGCAAGAGGTAAGAGGTAAGAGGTAAGAGTTTAGATCCCTATTCATCTCCTCTACTCCCCGCCCCTGTGGCTATCCTCCATAATTGCGTCCGCAAAGGATGGTGAGGGTTTTTAGGCGATCGCCTAATTCCTGTGTTAACACACCAGATTGGTAACGCCAACCCCAATTCCCCTCCGCCGTACCGGGAAAATTCATCCTGGCCTCATTCCCCAACCCTAATACATCCTGTAAAGGAATAATCGCTTGATTGGCAATAGAACTCAAAGCCAATCTAATTAAATCCCAGTTTATACCGTCAGGACTGATACAGCCCAAATACAACAATAAATTTTGCTTTTCGTAATCATTTGCAGCATCAAACCAGCCTACGGTCGTATCATTGTCGTGAGTTCCTGTATAAACTACAGCATTACGAGTGTAGTTAAAAGGTAAAAAGGGATTAGCGGGATCAGAACCAAAACCAAATTGCAATACCTTCATCCCCGGAAACTCAAACTGATCTCGTAGTGCCTCCACCTCTGGAGTAATAATCCCCAAATCTTCCGCTAAAACGGGCAACTTACCTAACCGCTTTTTAATACTTTCAAACAACTCGACACCCGGAGCTTCAACCCATTCACCATTGATAGCGGTTTCTTCACCTTGGGGTACAGCCCAATAAGCCTCAAAGCCTCGGAAATGATCAATGCGGATTATATCTACATAGTCCAGCATCGCTTCAAAACGTAATATCCACCATTTAAAGTCTTGTTTTTGCAATTCTTCCCAGTTATAAACCGGATTTCCCCATAATTGACCGGTGGCACTAAAATAATCCGGTGGTACTCCCGCCATTAAAGCTGCTGCCCCCGTTTCCTCATCTAGGGCAAAAATTTCAGGATTCGCCCAGACATCAGCACTATCATGGGATACATAAATAGGGATATCACCAATAATATCTATACCGTTTTCATTAGCATATTCTTTCAGTTCTGTCCACTGGCGGAAAAACTCATATTGGACAAATTTGTAATAAAAAATCTCCTCTTTTAACTCCTGTTCCATCTTGGCTAAAGCGGCTGGTTCGCGCTTGGCTAGTTCTGTCCGCCAATTATGCCAACTTTCACCATTTTCGGCATCTTTAATTGCCATAAATAGGGCATAATTATTTAACCAATAGCCTTTATCAGCACAAAAATTAGCAAAAGCTTCCTTCTGAGTTGAATTGGCCTTAGTTTTGAAATCTTCACAAGCTTTAATAAGTAGATTGACCTTAACCGGAAGAACTTCATCAAAATCTACCTTATAGGCGGGAAAATCTGGTAAATCAGCTAAATCTGCCGGAGTTAATAAACCCTCCTCTAACAATTTGTCGGGACTAATTAAAAAGTAATTTCCCGCCATTGCGGAGTAGCACATATAGGGAGAATTACCGTAACCAGTGGGGCCAAGGGGTAATACTTGCCAGTATTGCTGGTGACTTTGTTTGAGAAAATCAATAAAGCGATAAGCTTCTAAACCCAAATCCCCAATACCAAAACGACTGGGGAAGGAACTAGGATGAAGTAAAATACCACTTGATCTAGGAAAAGGCATACTTAACTCGATATACAGGAAAAAGTAATTGTTTATAAGGCACGCATTGAATTTATCATGGCATAGTCAGTCTTGACTGTTGTATTTTGTGAAGAAATAGAAACAAAAGTGAAGAATTGAGAAGATTATTAACACTTAATTGTATGACTTACAGAAATCCTGTACCTACTGTTGATATCATTATTGAATTAAAGGGTTGTAGAAAACGCATATTTAATTTTCGGACAGGTCTAATGAAGTATGAAAGAGTGAATTGAAAAATGCTGATCTAATGGAAATATCAGTAATTTTAAGCACCTTGAGTTATATACTGCCAAATATCTTGACAATCTTACTACGTAGGGAGTAGTCTAAGATTGCAGGTAAGTCAGAAACACCATTAGCAAAAGATATATCCATGACTCGTGAAGTAATCCGTACCGATAAAGCACCTGCACCAGTTGGACCATATAATCAAGCCATTCGGGCTTCTGGTCAAATGTTGTTTGTAGCTGGACAAATTGCCATAGATCCTCTTTTGGGCGATGTTATTTACACCGATGATGTCACCAAACAGACGGAACAGGTAATGAGAAATATTGAAGCTATTCTGACGAAAGCAGGTGCTACATTTGCTGATGTGGTCAAAACAGGCGTGTTTTTAGCTGATATGAATGATTTTGCTGCTGTTAATGCGGTTTATGCAAAATATTTTTCTGAAGATACAGCCCCCGCGCGTGCTTGCGTGGAGGTTTCTCGTTTACCTAAAAATGTGCTGGTAGAAATTGAATGTATCGCAGTGATTAACGATTAAATAGACACCTGGTAAAAATACAATATTCATCACCTATATAATGCTTGATTCGTGAAATAATTTTTTTAGAGTTTGGGCAAATATGGGGATCAGTGATGATATAATGATTTAGGGAGATCGTTAAGGAGCAAAGGAGTAAGTGTAAATGCTTAGAGGTAACTCAACTCAAAAGTTCGCCTATTACCCTTTACTGGCTTCATTAGTTGTGGTGTTATTAGCACATTCTACTACTGATCAGAGGTTTCAAGATCGGGGTCATAAGAGATTAGTTTCTGCTCACTTGTTCCCTCAGACAAATAATATGGTGTTTGTACAAGCTTCTCAGGCTACTTCTATACTAGACGCAAATAAAGCACTGGAATTAGTCCAGAACTTACCACAAGTAAGACGGAAAGCTGGGGAAATTCAAAGATTATCTAGGGGATCTATCCGAGTTGCATCAGTGGTTGATAGTTCTCCTACTATTGACTCACCTTACTATGTCGTGAGAGTATTTGAGAATCATTCTGATCAAAGTACCAGTACGATTTATTGGTTTCGGGTGTTGAGTCCTAACGGACAAGTTCAAGCTTTAGATATAGTGGAAAATCAATATATCCCTGTAGATAAATGGAATCCTGATGGTAGGTAAGTTTTCCATAAAGATTGTTTTTACTGGTTTCCCTATTAACCTTTTTACTACTGCATTGATATAGCGGTATGCAGTTGAATACAGCAGTTTCCTAAGTTATGAGATAGCCTGTTCCACAAGGGTTTTATGATTTCAGTTTGTACACTCGTTCGAAATATGCTGTAGGATGCACAAATTGATCTGAAAACCAGATACATAAAAACTTTTACTCTGTTCCCCACAATAACATCAACTTTTTAAAAATGTCTGAACAACAAACAATTAGTCCTTGGAAATATAAACCTTGGTGGTGTCAACCTTGGTCAGTTGTCCTGACTGGAGTAACATTGGTTAGTGGTATCTGGTTAATATTTAAAATTGTTTGGTTGACGATTTTAGTAGCTATTCCTCTATTAATTTGGATGGGATTCTTTTTACTAATTTGGCCACAATTAATGATTCGCAATGGTGTTTTAGATCATTTAGAAAAACGTTCTTGATTTCCATGCAGTTTTTGTAACAATGTCGGAAATTATGGATCAAAATATTACCAAGCACTCAATTTCTATTATTATTCCCACTCTCAATGAAGCTAGTAATATCAAAGCAGTAGTTAATAGTATCCGGTATAGTAATGATATAGAAATAATTGTAGTTGACGGTGGTTCGGTAGATGAAACTTTGTTAATAGCTAAATCTTTAGATGTGAAAGTTATTGTTGCTTCTCCAGGACGTGCTAATCAAATGAATGCGGGTGCTATGGTTGCTAGTGGGGAAATTCTGCTATTTCTTCATGGTGATACTCTTTTACCAAAGGGGTTTGATGTGATGGTGCACAGGACATTAGCAAAACCGGGAATTGTTGCTGGTGCGTTTGCTTTGTATATCAATGCACCTAATTGGGGTTTACGTTTGGTGGAATTTGGTGTAAAATGGCGATCGCATCTTTGGCAAATGCCCTATGGTGATCAAGCTATTTTTCTCACCAAAGACGTATTTCAACAAGTTGGTTATTTCCCCCAAATGCCAATTATGGAAGATTTTGAACTGATCAGGAAGTTAAAATCATTGGGAAAAATTTATCTATTATCTGCACCTGTTATTACCTCTCCTCGTAGATGGTTAAAAAAAGGAATTTTCCACACTACGATTTTAAATCAAATTGTTGTCATCGCTTACTTACTGGGTGTTTCTCCAAATCGAATTTGTAATTGGTATCGGCAGAGGAAGTCATAGAATTTTAACCTGATTTTTACAAAAATAGTCTATAATAAATGATATTAAATGATGCTCATAGCTAGAAATTTAGGTTAACCCTATGCTACCTAATTATAAATTGCCATTTAACCAAAAAATCAAAACATTATTATTGGTATGCTTGTTAATTATTTTAGTAAATATAATAAGAGTAATTGATATTTCGACAATTTTTAATAATCCAGTCAATATTAGTCCAATCACATTTATTTTTATCTATAATTTAGGAACATTACTATTTATTCCTGGTTCTTTACTTACTCTCCAAGGTGGTTATTTATTTGGGTTATTATGGGGTTCTATATACGTATTAATTGCTGCTTTATCAGGGGCAATATTATCTTTTCTAATCGGACGTTATCTATCACGAAATTGGGTGTATAAACAATTAGAAAAATATCCTAAATTCAAACTAATTGATCAAGCAGTTGCAAAGGAAGGATGGAAAATCGTCTTATTAACTCGGTTATCTCCTATCTTTCCTTTCAATTTATTAAATTATGGCTTTGGAGTTACACAGATTTCTATTAGAGATTATATTTTAGGTTCTTTGGGTATTTTACCAGGTACAATAATGTATGTTTATGTGGGTTCTTTAGCTGTAAATATTACCATGATTACTACATCTAATCAATTAATTTCTACAGAAGTACAAATTTGGAAATTTATCATGCAATTAACTGGACTAACAGCAACTATTTTGACAACTATTTACATTACAAAAATATCCCAAAAAGCTTTATCCAAAAAAGTAGAACTTACTGATAATCAGCAAGATCAGGATTATGAATATTAAGAATTTTTAGATTTTTTTCCTATTGTGTATATTGATAGTTATGATATTATGATCAGAAATATATTTTGCTGTAGTGCAGGAATCGGAACCTATGAACATATTTTCACTCAATACCCAAGGATTATTACAAAGTGCTCTACAGTGGATTAATGGCCTTGGTGGTTTAGGAGGAATAGCATTTATTGGCATCTATGTTATTGCTACTGTGGCTTTTTTACCAGGTTCAATTCTGACCTTGGGTGCTGGTGTAATTTTTGGTGTGATTTTGGGTTCTTTATATGTCTTTATTGGTGCTACCTTGGGTGCTACAGCAGCATTTTTGGTAGGACGTTATTTAGCTAGAGACTGGGTAATAAAGAAAATATCTGACAACAAAAAATTTGCAGCTATTGATAAAGCAGTTGGTAAAGAAGGTTTAAAGATTGTATTATTAACTCGACTTTCTCCCATCTTTCCCTTTAATCTCTTAAATTATGCTTTGGGAATTACTGCTGTTCCTCTTAAAGATTATTTTCTCGGTTCAGTAGGAATGATTCCTGGTACAATTATGTATGTTTATATTGGATCTTTAGCCGGGAATTTAGCTTTCATTGGTAGTGAAAGTAAACTTGATAATATGATAGTGGATTGGGTAATAAAAATTATTGGTTTGATAGCCACAATTGTGATGACAATTTATATCACTAAGATAGCTAAAAAAGCTTTGGAAGACGAAATTTCATAACCTGATATTTTCCTAATTATGATATAGAGTGGCGTTAAAAATTGTTTAGGGAATAAAGCAAATAAATGTCAAATTCAGAATTTAACAGAGTTACAATTCCTCCGATGGATGAGTATAATCAAAAACTACTAAAAAATGTTCATCCAGATAATTGGATAAATCCTCAAGCTGCTGATGATTATGATTTGGTAGTAATTGGTGCGGGAACTGCGGGTTTAGTTGTTGCTGCCGGTGTTGCTGGTTTAGAATTGGGTTTGAAAATAGCATTAATTGAAAAACATCTCATGGGAGGAGATTGTTTAAATGTGGGTTGTATCCCTTCTAAATGTCTGATTCGTTCTTCCCGTGTGGTCGAGGAAATTAAAAAAGCTAGAGATTTAGGTATTAATATTTCCCAACTTGATGTTGATTTTGCCACAGTTATGGAAAGAATGCGCCGGATTAGGGCCGGTATTAGTCATCATGATTCAGTGGAAAGATTTAAAAATTTAGGAATTGACGTATTTTTAGGTGATGGTAAATTTACAAGCAATAATACTGTAGAAGTTGCTGATCAAACTTTAAAGTTTAAAAAAGCTGTAATTGCTACTGGTGCTAGGGCAATTAAACCAAAAATTCGCGGCATTGAAGCAGCCGGTTATTTAACTAATGAAACTGTTTTTTCTCTGACTCGAAAACCACAAAAATTGGCAGTGATTGGTGGCGGTCCTATTGGTTGTGAATTGGCGCAGACATTTCAACGTTTGGGTTGTGAGGTGACATTGTTTCATAATAGTTCTCATATTTTAAATCGGGAAGATACAGAAGCGGCAGAAATTTTACAAAAAGTTTTCATTGAGGAAGGTATTGGTTTAGTATTGAATTGTCAGTTAGAAGAAGTGGTGACAGTTACGGAAGGAAAGCGATTATATTTCTCTGTAAATGGCGATCGCAACTCTATAACAGTAGATGATATCTTAGTTGGTACAGGACGTGTCCCTAATGTGGAAAATTTGAATTTAGAAGTGGTGGGTGTAGAATATGATCAAACTTTGGGTGTAAAAGTTAATGATTATTTGCAAACTACAAATCCTAAAATTTACGCTGCCGGTGATATCTGCATGAACTGGAAATTTACTCATGCGGCGGATGCTGCGGCACGAATTGTGATTAAAAATACTTTGTTTTCTCCTTTTGGTTGGGGACGATCTAAACTAAGTAGTTTGGTGATGCCTTGGGTGACATATACTAGTCCAGAAATTGCTCATGTGGGAATATATGAAAATCAAGCCCAACAATTGGGTATAAAGATAGAAACTATTAAGATTCCTTTTCAAAGTGTAGATCGAGCGATCGCAGATCAAGAAGAATCTGGTTTTTTAAAGATTCATCACAAAAAAGGATCAGATCAAATTCTTGGTGCCACTATAGTCGCTTATCATGCAGGGGACATGATTTCCGAAATTACCACAGCTATTGTTAACAATATTGGTTTAAGTAAACTTAGTAGTGTAATTCATCCTTATCCTACCCAAGCAGAAGCAATAAAAAAAGCCGCAGATGCTTATCGCAAGACTTTACTCACACCCAGAACCAAACAATTATTAAGTTTCCTAACAAAGTTCTCTTAAATAAAAGATGCTGGATAAACGAGCCTATAAATCAAGATTTAAAATTAAAATCAATCATTAGCTAGTTGTTTAATTTGGAGTAATTATTCCCATGCTAAGTTCACCCCTACCGACTATTAACGCTCTCAAACAACTTACCAGTGATGCCTGGATAGAGCAAGCGATCGCCAATCTTGATATTATCTTATTAGATCACTCTCACTGCGAAAAGAAAGCGGCCGGAGTTGCCTTAAATATGATGTTTCGCTATCCATCAAATACTAAAATGGTGAAAGAATTAACAGCGATCGCCAGGGAAGAATTAGAACATTTAGAACAAGTTAACCAATGGTTAGAAAAACGCAATATTCCCCTCAAACCATTACCTCCTCCTCCCTACGGTTCTGGTTTAAAAGCCCAAGTACGTAACCAAGAACCACACCGTTTTTTAGATTCTCTGCTAGTTACAGGCTTAATAGAAGCCCGCAGTCATGAACGTTTAGGGTTATTAGCTGCCAACTGTCCAGAACCAGAATTAGCCGCATTTTATCGTAGTTTAATAACATCGGAAGCCCGACATTTTGGGATGTATTGGGTTTTAGCTGATACCTATTTTGACAGAAAAATAGTCATGGATAGATTAGATGAATTAGCAGAAGTGGAAAGTCAATTATTAGCAACTTTACACCCAGAACCAAGAATACATAGTTAGTCAGTTTTTGGTCGAATATTTATTAATAACCTCAGATGATTGTAAAATAGAAAATAAAACCATGGAGGTAAAATTACGGTTTACGCACGCCCCTTAGCCAGATTAATAGAACAATTGCAACGCCTACCCGGAGTTGGTCCCAAAAGCGCCCAACGTTTGGCCTTGCATATATTAAAAAGACCAGAAGCAGAGGTAGAAGCCTTAGCACAAGCCCTAATTGATGCTAAAAAACAAGTAGGTTTATGTCAAGTTTGCTTTCACCTTTCCGCAGAACCAGTCTGTGAAATTTGCCGTCATCCTCAAAGAGATAATACAACTATTTGTGTAGTTGCAGATTCTCGTGATGTCATTGCTTTAGAAAAAACCCGCGAATATAAAGGTAAATATCATGTTTTAGGAGGCGTTATTTCTCCTATGGATGGTATTAGTCCAGAACAATTAAATATTCAACCTTTAGTCAGAAGAGTAAGCGAAAAAAAACCTCAAGAGGTGATTTTAGCTATCAGTCCCAGTATAGAAGGAGAAACCACAACTTTATATATAGCTCAATTACTCAAACCATTTACTAAAGTTACTAGAATTGCCTTTGGTTTACCTGTAGGTGGTGATTTAGAATATGCTGATGAATTAACTTTAGCAAGAGCATTAGAAGGAAGAAGAGAACTTGATTAGGTTATGAAATCTGGTATTATTGACATATAATAATGGTCAAAAATAAAAGAAAATCATAATTAAAACAAATACTCCCAGATCAAGATAATTGGGAGTTTAAATATCATTTTCATCCTTAAATCCTGATTCTGGCAATTAAATTAAATCAGCACGGGGTTTAAAGGTTTCTATTTCTCGCAATTTTTCATAAAGTTCCCGTTCTTGAGGACTAATATTTTTAGGGGTTACTATCTGAATTTCTACTAATTGATCACCACGTTGTCCATTTTCAATAGGGTATCCTTTATTACCAAGGCGGAATCTTTGCCCGGATCTGACACCAGGGGGAATAGTCATTTTTACTGGACCATCAAGGGTAGGTGCTTCGACTTGTCCGCCTAATGTTGCTTCGCAAGGGGTTACAGGTACTTGACAAAAGATGTTAGAACCTTCAAATTTAAATAAGGGATGGGTTTCAACAGTAATTTTTAAGTATAAATCGCCACCACCGATGCCTTGATTGCGGAGGCGGATAGTTTGCCCTGTCACCATGGCTGGGGGCATAGTCACTTCGAGCGATCGCCCATCCTCTAAACGTATTCTTTCGTTACCGCCTTGATAAGCTTTCTCTAAAGGTAAGGTTAATCTCGCTTCAATATCTCTGCGAGTGCTACGGGGTGGGGTGTTAACGGTGTAGGCAACTTTAGTTCTAGGAGTGCGGAAGGGGTCGCTGGTCGTGGTATTTCCGGGAGTATTTTTGGGTTCTTTACGGTTGCTGACACCAATTACCTGATTGACAAAACTTTCAAAATCGTTGAATTGGCTAGGGTCTACGTCTTGATTAGAACGACCATTAGCGCGGGTATCCCAACCTTTAGGCTTAGGTATTTGTTTATTCCCAGCAAAGCCGTTTTGTTGCCAATAGCGACTAAATTGGTCATATTGCGATCGCCGACTCGGGTCAGAAAGAATTTCGTAAGCTTCACCAATGGTTTTAAATTTTTCCTCAGCTTCCTTATTCCCTGGATTAAGATCAGGGTGATACTGTCTAGCTAAACGACGGTAAACCTTTTTAATTTCTTCGCTAGAAGCATCTTTAGAAACTCCTAAAATCTCGTAATAATCACGAAAATTTTGCAAATTTTGCATAATCTATTATTTGAGTTAGTGGTTAGTTGTTAGTGGTCAGTTGTTAGTGGTTAGTGGTTAGTGGTCAGTTGTTGGTTGTACTTAATTAATGACACTACAAATATTTAAAGTCAGATATTAGACTCAAGATACTTAATCGAAAATCCAAAATCTAAAATTATCTTAGAGCCAATCATCGTCATCATCCCAGTTATCCTGGTAGCTGGGGCGTTTGCTGCGGGTAGAACGACTTTCATAATTGGGAGAACGACTTTCTCGACTTTCTCGACTTTCTCGATTGTCTCTACCATAATCTCTGGTAGAACTGCGATTAGATGAGTCCCTTTCCCGATAGTTATCTCGATAAACATCCCGTTCTGGTTCTTTTTCACCCACGAAGATGTCGCGGATAGCACTAAATAAATCATCGTCTTCATCATCAGCATAATACTGACGGACTTCTCGATTCAGTTCATACAGAGCATCTTGTAAATCAGCGTAAGCCTGATCAATACCACGATCTTCATTTGCTTGTAAACTTTCCCGTAGATTACGACAAATATTATCAATGCGTTGACGACGGTTACGGGCAAATTGCATTCCCATTTCTAACGCTACTTCCCGTAGTTGTCGTTCTGCTTGCAATATTAATGCTTCAGCACGGGTACGTTTTTCAACTCGTTCCTTGCGTTCTCTGTCAACGTTGGCATATTTTTGTGCATCCTGAATCATCCGATTCACTTCTGACTCGCTCAAAGTAGAAGCGCCTTGAATGGTGATGCTTTGTTCCCTACCAGTGGTACGGTCTAGGGCTGTTACCTGCAAAATTCCATTAGCATCAATATCAAAAGATACTTGTACTTGGGGAATACCTCGCGGTGCAGGAGGAATGCCATGCAGTTTAAAGCGTCCCAAGGACTTGTTATCTGTGGCCATGTCCCTTTCACCCTGGACTACATTGATTTCTACACTATTTTGGTTATTTTCCGAAGTAGAAAAGATATCAGAACGACGGACGGGGATAGTTGTATTACGGGGAATGAGTTTTTTCATCACACCACCGATGGTTTCTAAACCCAAAGATAGGGGTGTGACATCTAGCAGTAGGATATCTTTCATTTCGCCGGCGAGAACACTGGCCTGAATAGCTGCACCGACGGCTACAACTTCGTCAGGATTAACATTTTCACTAGGTTCAATGCCAATTAGATCTTGTACTAGCTGCTTTACCATGGGTATTCTTGTAGAACCACCAACTAATACGACTTCTTCAATATCTACAGGAGACAGTCCGGCATCTTTCAGCGCTCGTTTGACCGGTGTTCTGATTCTACCTAGTAAGTCTACACATAAACCTTCAAATTGCGATCGCGTCAGCGGAGTTTCTAGGTGTTTTGGTCCATCCTCTGTGGCGGTAATGAAGGGTAAATTAATATCAGTAACGCTAACGGCCGAAAGTTCAATTTTTGCCTTTTCCGCAGCTTCCATTAACCTTTGCAAAGCTTGGCGATCGCGTCTTAGATCCACACCCTCTGCTTCTAAAAACTGTTCCGCCAACCAATCAACTATTTTTCTGTCAAAATCATTACCACCTAATTGAGTATCTCCACTGGTAGATTTGACCTCAAATACGCCGTCACCTACTTCCAGAATGGACACATCAAAAGTTCCTCCACCCAAGTCAAAAACTAGAATGGTTTCTAAATCACCACGATCTAATCCGTAAGCTAAAGATGCCGCCGTTGGTTCATTGAGAATCCGTAACACATCTAAACCCGCAATTCTGCCCGCGTCACGGGTAGCTTGACGTTGGGAATCATTAAAATAAGCCGGAACAGTAATCACAGTCCCGGTGACAGGTTCACCCAAATAACGACTAGCATCATCAGCTAATTTCTTCAGCACCATTGCCGAAATTTCTTCTGGGGCAAATTCCTTATTTAACCGGGGACAAGCAACTTTAATATTGCCAATTTCATCTTTACGAATGGTGTAAGGTACACGCTTAGAATCGGCGTTTAATTCACCATATTTCCGCCCAATAAAGCGTTTTACCGCAAAAAAGGTATTTTGAGGATTGAGTACAGTTTGCCGTCTGGCCATTTGCCCGACTACCCTTTCACCTTCCTTACTAAAGCCAACTACGGAGGGGGTTGTTCGCATTCCTTCTGCATTGGCAATCACCACCGGCTTGCCACCCTCCATCACGGCGACTACTGAGTTGGTTGTACCCAAGTCAATGCCAACTACCTTGCCCATGCGTTACTTGTCTCCTGTTGCGTGTTTTATAAATTTATTATGATAGGATTGCTTTTAGCTTGGTGCTAATCAGATCAACAATAGTATAATGGTAATCATTAAATCAGGAATTAAAGAAATTTTAGCTTAACCTGTGCTTGCTACTTTGCTAAACTAGGATAACATTTTCAGTCAGTCGTTAGTTGTCAGTTGTCAGTTGTCAGTTGTCAGGTGTTAGTTGTCAGGTGTTAGTTGTCAGGTGTTAGTTGTCAGTTGTCAGGTGTTAGTTGTCAGTTGTCCGTTGGAAAAGTAAATATTGATCTTTACTCTTGACCATTACAATTATTTTTATCCAATTTGAATCTAAAACAGCGTTTAGAAACCCATCTTCAGGAAGTAGCGAGAGAACGCAATCCCTATATGGACAGTGCGGCGCATTTCTTTGTTCAAGAATACATCTGTCGGGAATTAGGACAATGGGGAAGTGTGGAAATCCACACCTTTGAAGTCAGAGGGAAAAACTGCAAAAATCTGATTTTAAATTTACCTGGTGCAACCGCAAACCAGAAAACCCATTTACCTCCTATTCTAATTGGCGCTCACTATGATGGTGTACCTGGTACTGTAGCAGCAGACGATAATGCCACAGGTGTAGCGGTTTTATTAGAATTTGCCAGAAGTTTCGCCCAAAAACCCGCCAGATATCCTTTGCGGTTGGTAGCTTTTGATATGGAAGAATATGGGTTATTGGGTAGCACGGATTACGCCGCTTTATTACACCAACAAAAGCAACCGCTTCGCTTAATGATATCTTTGGAAATGTTGGGATATCGAGATGCTACTCCTGGTTCTCAAAAATACCCCTCTCCTTTACAGTTCTTTTATCCCAATCGTGGTGATTTTATTGCTTTAATTGGCAATTTAAAGACTTTTGGTGATTTAATTACTTTAAGTAAAAGTATTGACAAAGCAGGTATATCTAGTCAATGGCTACCAGCACCAAATCGGGGTTTATTTGTTCCCCAAACTCGTTTAAGTGATCATGCACCGTTTTGGGATGAAGGTTATCCGGCAATTATGGTGACAGATACCGCTTTTATGCGAAACCCCCATTATCATCAGCCCAGTGATACTATTCCAACATTAGATTTAGATTTTCTTACAGGTGTATGTGAGGGTTTGGAACAGGGGATTAGGAGATTGTAAATTAAGATTATATTCACATTTCAAACTAAGTAGAACGGACTGAATAATTCAAAGTTTGTAGTGAGGAATTTATTCCTCATTTGAGGACTCAAGTCCTCACTACCAAAGCAGCTCATTTTTTTTACATTACTTAATCTACTTTGATTTATTCTCATCTACTTACTTAACCTAAACCCATTGTAAGGACAATTCATGAATTGTCCCTACATTCTTTTTTAGAGATGTCTATTTCTAACTGCAATAATTCTTTACAAAAATGATTGTAGATGTTGTACCAGTTGTGGTGCTGACATCACACCTTCAATTCTTTCTACAGGTTCTCCTTTTTTAAAAAGTACCAGAGTAGGTAAGGCAAAAATCTGATACTGACTTGCTAAATTTTGGTACTTTTCTGTGTCAATCTTCACAATACGTAATTTATCTTTCAATTGCAGATGAACCTGTTCTAAAATAGGTGTCATCATTTGACAAGGACCACACCAATCAGCATAAAAGTCCACTAATACAGGTAAATCTGAACCGGATAGCATTTCTTCAAAGCTGTTGAATTCTTTTTTAGTTGCCATAATACACACGCAAATTTTTAATTGTTTCTTTTCATATTAATTCTTAGAATCTAAAATCTGTATATTTTTATATTTTTTTCGGAAAATCATCGGACAACTAGAGAATTTGAATCCACCTATGTAGGTTTTGTCTGTATAATTGTGACTGCTAATCATCACGGATTAATTTTTATGAAGTGATACTAATAGCACCACCACAACTAGAACCACACCCCGCAGTACAACCATAGCAGTATTCAGCAGTTTGGATTTCATTAATTATGTCTAAACTACCAATTTCTAGCAATTTACTCACCGTCAAATTTTCACCATTGCTTGTTTTAGCAGGTAAATTCATCATTTGATTAAAATCACAATCATAAATATTCCCTAAATAATCAATTGAAAGTTGTTCACGACACATTAAACCATCAATTGTATTTGCATTAAAGTGAGATTCCAAAAAATGCAAATAGCTAGAATAAAGTTGTTTTCTTTCTAAATAAAACTTTGTTCTCCCCACAGGTATATTAGTAATAGTAAAAAGATGATTAAATCGAATATCAAATTTTTCAAACAGAAAGTTTTTATAAGCCTTTTCTAAATTTTCCTGTTCAGGAGTTAGAGAAAAATCTTCACTATTTGGTAATTGAGGATTATACACCAAATCTAAAATCAAATCTGGATTTTGACCATAACCGATTTTATTCAACCATTGTAAAGCCTTAATTGATTGATCAAAAACACCATTTCCCCGCATTTTATCCACATTATCAGCCAAATAACAGGGAAGAGATGCCACAATTCTAACTTGATTCTCAGCAAAAAAATCTGGTAAATCCTCAAATCCATTCACAAAATAAATTGTCAAATTTGATCTAACAATGACCTGTTTACCTGC
>JBJTTJ010000162.1:0-5769 GCA_046080125.1 Cuspidothrix sp. | reverse complement strand
CAACAAATACTTTGATATACTAGAACAAGAAAAAACAGTAAATAATCCACCCTTTAGCTCACCTGTTTACTGGTCTGCATTTTGTTGTATAGGTAAAGGAGTTTAATTATGTCAGTTAATAAAAAAGCCGCCATTGCATTTAAAGAAGTCCTCAAAAATTCTAGTAATTTACTAACCAATGAAGATTGGCAACAATTAGAAAAATTATTCCAAGAATTACCAGATGATGATGATAAAGTAACCGAAAAAATAGAATATTGGTTAACATCTCATCCATTAATTTTACAGGTATATGAACAAAACTTAAAAAACACAGATTCATCTATTAATAAAGATGGTAATCTTGGTGCAGGTGGTACAAAATCTTCCACCCCAGCAAACCAACAAAGTGAATCTTCTCAACAACTAATTCAAAATGCTATCAAAGAAAATTCACCCTTATCTAAAAATAGCACTTCCAAAAAATCATAATACTAAGTAGCTGGTTGCAATTAAATATAAAATGTGGGATGGGCATACTTCGACAAGCTCAGTACAAGTCTTGCCCGTCAACAGGCTAGAAGCCTGTTCCACTCTCTAATAATTAATTAAGCCTACTTACTTAACCCTAACCATGAAAAATTTTACTCTTACTCTCTATGCTTTTCATTTGCGACATACTTTAGCACATACACCTGATCAAGTTGTCGCCAATGCCAGCCTTTTATGGGATAATTTAACTAACATTGGTGTTTCTTCTTTTTCTGCTACCAAGTTAAAAGATATCAAATCTCAATTAATTTGTTATAACAATGGTAAATATAAACCACAAAAAGAAGTAGGAAGAAAAACCGAATGGTTAACTAATTCCCAAGGTTTAGATTTAGGAAATTTCACAACTACACAGGGTTTAAAAATCAATGTCAATTTACAACCGTTTTTACTCAATGATACATACACAGTTGATTTAACTTTTGTTCCCGAATCAGCAAATAATACTGATATTAATATACCAGAAATCCAATATTTTGAACCTAATAACTTATTACCTGATAAAATTCAAGCATCATTAGGACAAAGTTTATGGATTTATGGAGAAGTTGACGCAAACGAAAATTGTCAATTATTAGCAGAAAAAATTGCCAATGCTTTAATTGCAAATACAGGTTTTAATACTTTTTTAGATGATTCAGGAAACTTATTTGATAGTGAATTATTTATTTATCAAGCATATCAAAATAAACCAACTGAACAAAGCCAAATTATTATCCAATTAAATAAACCAGGGAATCATCCCCCAACAGATACATTACAATTTCAGGGAACTGTTTATAACTGGTTACTAAATTTATTATGCTGTTATCATAAAATCTTGTTTATTAATTACCAAGCAAGTCAAAGTTACCAAAACGCGAGAACAATTTATAGTTATTTAGAAAATAAAATTCAGGAATTTCAAAGTTTAATCTCCCAACCCAAAATTAAAATATCGGAATTACAGAAGTTATTATTAGAAATTCCCCAAAAAAGTTTTGACTATACACGCTGTTTACAGGATTTACAAACCCATAATATAGCAATTGAAACAAACATTAAAAATTTTCAAACTTGCTTAAATAAAATTACAGCAATAAATAATCAAATTAGTCCCCAATTTTGGCAAGACTTCCTAGATAAACAATGTCAAAAATGGCAAGAACAGATAAAAACTGATATTAACTATCTCGCACCAGGACAAGAATTATTTAGTCAATTAATTGATACAATTCGTGGTATAGTGGAAATAGAACAAACACAAAGAGATAGATCCTTAGAAACAACAGTACAAATATTAGGTATAGGTTTTGGTGGTGGTGCGATAGTTTCTGGTGTCATAGTTCAACATATAGATAAAATTAACCCACCTTTATTACCAAAAAATCCCTTTTTTGCATCTTTCATTTTAAGTTTTGTTGCCACGATCTTATTTATCGCTTTAGGGTGGTTGATTACTAAACGCAAGTAACATGAATTTTTGTTGATATTGCCCTCTAGTACCCCAAAACAGAAGTTAAAAGTCAACTTAGTACAAGGTTGAGGTGGATGGTTAAATTGGTTTGAGAAAGATATATAAACCTTAAAACTATTACTAAAAAACCAATTTTATGTAAATCTAGATATACATAGCAAAGTAATCATTGTAGATTTCTGTGTTTGTCGTGACTGTGAGTTCTATTTGTTTCTGTTCTTCAGCTTTTGCCGAAGTTGTGGAGGAATTTAAGCTATCTTGGGGAATAAAATCACCACAATATTCATTTGCTGGTACTGCTGCATTCATCTTTTGGGGATAACTCAATTTGAGATTATTCATAATAGTGATGAATTGACTACGGGTACGGTCACTAAATCTGGGGTTGAGACGTTTTTCTTCACCAATAGTAGAAACTGTACGTCCTTTGTAGTCATGGGCAGGATATACGAAAGTATCATCTGGTAAGGTGAATAGGCGTTGTGTCACCACATCGTACAAAGTTCCCGCATCACCACCCTGAAAATCTGTGCGTCCACAACCACGAATAAATAAGGCATCACCAGTTAACAAGTGAGTTTTATTCACCAGGTAGGTTATGTGACTAGCGGTGTGTCCGGGGGTAGAAATTGCTTCAATAATTACTGATCCCAATTCTATAATTTCCCCACCCATAAGAGAGCGATCGGCTTTTGTAACTGCGGGGTTTTCAGGTACAATGATCTGACAGCCTGTTTGTTGTCTAAGTTTTCCTGCTCCTGTAATATGATCAGCATGGAGATGGGTTTCTAAACAGTAACGCAGTTTTAATCCTAGTTCCTCTAATGATTGTAAATCTCGGTCAACTTGCTCTAATACAGGATCAACTAAAATAGCATCTCCTAGTTGCTGATCAGCGATGAGGTAAGTATAGCTACTGGTTTCAGGATCGAAAAACTGGCGAAATAGGAAGTTTGGCTGGGGTATTCCTATACTGGTATTGGTTAAAGGTATGGTAGGAACAGGACGGACACGCACTGGTAAGGACTGCAATAACTCCTGAGATAATGCCTGTGCTTGTCCCCGTAGTTCTGGTACAGCTATGGTTTCCCATAAGTCTCCTTTGCGCGGTGTTCCCAAGGTATAAAGCAGTGAAGAAACTGTTCCATCTGCCTGATATAAAGCACCGTTGGAGTCTGTGTCTAGTCCTAAACCGATCGCATTAGGACGAATTAATCCTTGCGATGGCGAAACGCCCGCCGTAGGCGATCGCAAATTAGTAATTAGAGGATGGGGCGATTTTCGATAATCTGTTGCTACTCCTGTACAATTCACCACTCGACCCACTTGTAAAATGTAATTAGTCTGGGTTTTACGTCCAGATATGGTAATAGCCACACCGTCAGGTAATGCTTGATATTCTTTAATTCTCCCAGCAGAAATAGTCAGTTGACCAGAATCGAGCATTTCTGTAATGACATCCCCTACTTGTGGGGCAATACGGTGACGATGTACGTCCCAATAAGGTGTTAAATGACGTAGAAAGCGCCTCTGTTCCTCTTTTGGTAGTTTTTGCCAAATTTTCTGAGTGTGGGGGCGTAAAGAGTCAATGAGCGATCGCCAATTATAACCTTGATCAGCAGCCACTTTCGCCTCGGTTCGCAACCAGTGTAGCCAACCACGCACCGTTTTCGGGGAGGTATCTGGAGTCAAAGAGTTAGCATAAGGTTGAGCAGGTTGATGTTGTTGGGGTAACAATCCCCGTCGAGACACAGCATAAATTTTACCACGATGTTGGACACTGTGCAGAGATAAAACCATATCCACCATCGTTAATCCTGTACCAATCAGTAACACAGCCGCATCAGGATCAAGATCCGCTTTAGCATCGGCTGACCAAGCATTTCGTAAATAGCTGGCAATATTACTATCTGCATTGTCAATTTTTGCAGGTGCAGAAGGCGAATTTCCCAATGCTAATACAACTTTATCGGCGGCAAAACAGCGGCCACTACGCAGAGCGATCGTTACACCTTTTCCTTCCGGCTGTATTCCCACAACTTCATCAGTGACTCGTTCTAGTCGGACATCACTGGGTGCTGTTGCTTCTGCTTCTGCCAAAATTGACTGAATGTACAAACCATAAACTTTGCGAGGGATGAAGGTACTAGCATTGACTTCTTCAACCAAAAATGCTTCTAATTCGTTGTAGTTGTACTGAAGCCAACGTAATAGATGACCTGGATCATGAGGAAACGCGCTCATGTTACCTGCCGAGACATTCAGCAAATGACAGTTAGTATCCGTACTGTAGGCAATTCCCTTCCCAATTTGACGACCGCGCTCAATTAACTTAATGGTCAGGGGTTGACTAGCGGTTTTCAATAGATGGGTAGCAACTAGAGTACCACTAAAGCCACCGCCAACGATAGCGATAGCTGTGCTCGCCGAAGGCATCGTAGTTGGAGTATGAGTAGTCAAAAAATTAGAAGTCATGGTAGTGTCAGCTAAAATAAGTAATAACGCGATTTAGTTTCTATATACCAGTCCAAAATCATTTCTAATCCAGCTAGAACCAGCAAAACTTGGTTTGGGATGAAATACTATGATACTCTGAGTTTATCTATAAACTACATTTACTTGATAAAATTACCGTAGTTTTTATGAGCTTATAAGCTATGAGTTCAAAGCAATTAAGCGCAAATACTAATGATGACTGATATGGATAAATACAAACAATTACTAAGAGAGCAGATTACCTCCAGGCAAATGAGGCCCGTGAAGCCCTTGGTCGTCATCTACAACAATTTCACCAAACTTACGATTTATTGATTACTCCCACTTTACCTATAACAATTATAATTTAGGCATAAATTAAGTAGTTTTTACTCATCGTTTTCCACTTTCTTCAATTATCTGAATCTCTTGTTTCCTCCTGTAAAATGTTCATTAACCAAACAACGGGGTTTTCTATTTTATAGGTTTGAGTAAAACTAAGTGTAAAGCATCATCAAGTTTAAATCCTAATTTAACTAAGTTTAAGGCTAATGATTCTATTGTGTCATTTGTATTCAGATAATTAGTAGCAATAGATTTTGGTTAAAGCGACGATATCTAAGTTTTTAAGGCGTTGCTGAATTAGGGTATGAAATTGAAAAATTAATGATTTCTTTGTTACTCTCTGTAACTCCGCGCCTCTGTGTGAAACAAAATCATACTCTTAATCAGCAACCTTTGTTAATTGACATTGTTAATTATAACAAATTAAAGTTATTTGTGCTTGACATTATCCTCAATAAACTTGTCTGGTTTCTGCTTTGGGGTTGTGGCGTTTGATTAAAATAAAAATCATGGCAACATTTTTTGTAACACACGCATCCTGCGTGTCTGTAGCTTTTGGAATGGGAATTTGTTCTAAATTTTCTTTGTAAGCTTGTAAATATCCATTTTGTAAATCAGTACAAATGGAACTTAAAAAATACCATCCAACTTGAGAATTAAGTATTGCACAAGTATATTTAGTTATTCCTGCTATTAAATGTAGCGCATTATTGTGAAAAAAACCTTGATCATCATAAGCAAATGTTGCTTGTTTCATGAAAATTCCTAAAACAATTTTATTTTCTTCAAACTCTTTATAATAAGAAATATTATCCTGAATCTCGTACCATTGATAACTACCTGCTTTTCTACCTCCAGGTATTCCAGGAGTTAATCTTTCTCGAAATTGACTTAAATGATTTAAAATAGCAGGATATTTATTAATATCAATTCCACGACGGGTAAAAATCAGCCATAAATCA
>JBJTTJ010000161.1:0-6184 GCA_046080125.1 Cuspidothrix sp. | reverse complement strand
TCTGTCAAAATAGCTCGATGCCAGGTCTATAATTAAAACAAAAGCCTCCTCTAAGATATAAGATGGAGGTTTTTGTTTTTTATCCAATTTGGAAATTATTTAATTTATTGGAATTTGCAAAAATTTTCTGCAATATTAAACTGAACTTGGTGATGGTATAGCAAATTCAATATCAAATTGAGGGGAAAGTCCAACTGACTCTAAATGAAGTTCTTTTACCATTTTACTACTTATTTAATATAGATTTATTTACTCGTAACCAAATTTCTAAACTCACCAATAACCATAGTTTAACACCATATCTGCCCCAAATATCACCTTGAAAATCTAACCAGTTCCGCAGTATGTCCTGATTGATGTAGGCAGAAATCTCATTATTTCTATTTAATAATAATTTTCGCGCTTGTTTTTGCCAATATTTCCTAAATCCTAATTGTACAGGCACCATCATTCCACTTTTAGGACGATGAATAATGGTATCTGGTAAAATATCTCTAACTGCATTTTTTAAAACTGCTTTTTCTTCTGCTCCTGAAAGTTTATATTCTGGAGGAATTTGCATACTAAAATCAACGATACGCTGATCAAATAAAGGTGATAACCCTTGTAACCCTGCTGCTTGAGTTAAATTATTTACCTTTGTTAAAATCTGATCTGCACCTTTAAATTTAATATTCAATGTCATTAATCTATTCAAGTAGTTAACATCGCTGTTTAAATCACGGTAAAATACAGATGATTCATTTTTTAAACTTTGCCAAATTTCGGTTTTTAAAAGTTGTGGTAAATCTAAAGCACACTTTTGAAAAGATATTAAATAAGCTTGTAATGAATCTTGATTATTAATAGCACTATATAAACTATTAATTAACATTGGTTGATTTTTTTGACCACCAAAACAAGGATCTCCACCTTCTCCATTCAGGGTAATTCCTACGTTTTCTCGTGCTAGTTTCCCAACTAATAAATTTGGAACTGTTAAGGGATCACCTATAGGATCATCTAAATACAACATTGTTTCTGGTAGACGTTCCCACATATCCCGAAAGGTGATTTCTAAGATGTGGTGTTGTGTTTGACAATATTGGGAAACTAAACTAGAAAATTCTAATTCATTGGGTGTTTCCGTGCCAAAGTGAATAGAATAGGTATGAACTGGTGCATGATGTAATTTTGCTGTTAATGCAGTAATACTGCTAGAGTCTAAACCACCGGAAAGAAATACACCAAGGGGTTTATCTTTCGGTAAATATTCTCTAACAACTTGCTCAAGTAAAGTCCGTAATTTATCACTATACCATCCTAAAGGTTGATTTTTATCTATTATTTGTTCTTGGAGTTGCCAATAGTGATCAACTTGACAAGATGGCATTTTCCTCCATGTTCCAGGACGAATTTCTTTGATATCCTGCCAAAGTGTTCTTTCTCCAGGTACAAATGCACAACATAAATAATCTCTTAATGCAATGATATCTAAGTTATGGGTGCGATAGGGTGCAAGGGTGATTAATTTAGGAGCAATCCAGCAAGTTGAACTATGGGTAGTATAATATAAAGTTCTGCCGCCTATGGCATCTCTAACTAAATATAATTCTTGCTTTTCTCGATCCCAAATTACTAAACTGAATATTCCTGTTAATAAGGATAAACTTTCAGATTGATATTTTTCCCAAAGTTGAGAAATGATTTGTTGGTTACTAATATTATTGTGACCAAGTGTTAGTTTTTGGAGTAATTGTAAACGATTACTTAACCAAATATCACCAACTACTACAAATGTTTGACGGGGGCTAATAGCAAAATTTTCTGGTGTAGAAATAACTGCAAATTTATCATCTCGCCAAATTACATCTTCTCGTAAATTATCTAACTTGTCATAGGCTACAATCCAGGTAGGATTTAAGGCAATATTTGTAATAGGAGATTGTGATTTTTTAAAAAAATTTAACAGCATTAGTTTGGATAATTAATAATTTGTTTTTTAAGTAAGTAAATGAGAATAAATCAAAGTAAATTAAGTTATGTAAAAAGTGTTGAGATAATTTCGTAGTGGGGAATTTATTCCTCATTTGAGGACTAAAGTCCTCACTACAAACTTTAAGTTATGTGGTCAGAGGATAATTGATTTGCGCTGAGAAATATCTGTACTTTTAGTTTACGTTTCTAATATATAAAGTAATTAGTACACAACAGTGCAAATCAACTATCCATAGTCCCAAAATATACAGAGTAGCTAAAAACCTGAGAAAATGGTTTTTTAATTGCTAATTTGTCTAATTAGGAGCTAGTTTCATCATTTCGAGATGGAAGAGAACAGCAGTTAATATCATTTAAACATACTTTTCCCCATTGCAATGCCCAACGTACCAAGGCCACACGGTTATCAGTTTTTGTCTTGGTGAGAATATTACTGATATGGTTATCAACTGTACGTTTACTAATTTCCAGTTTTCCTGCAATTTCTTGGTTAGTTAAGCCAGCGGCCACTAAGTCTATAATTTGCAGTTCTCTGTCTGACAGACTAACATTTGTCCCAGACTCACTTGCAGCCATGACTTACTATTCCTCCCTTAGTATATGTACTCAAGTCTTATTTCTCATTTTAGAAGATTCTTTCCGAGGTAGATAGTTTTAAATGTTGCTAATAATACTAATGCAAAGATTTTCTTTTGATTTTAGGTTTGTAGTTATGGAGGCCACAGATGAAATGTATTGATTGTAACTAGGATTTATAAAAATATATTTTATTGCTTACCTGAGAAGTACCATAGTGTCAAACTAGATTGATAATGCCCCATCGTGAATCAAAAATGATATGAGTAATCCCTCTGTTTTATGTCTTGGCGAAGTTTTGTTTGATTGTTTAGCGGATCAATTAGGGCTGAAGCTAGAAGAAGTCAAGTCATGGACTCCCTACCCCGGAGGAGCGCCAGCTAATGTGGCCTGTGCCTTGGTGAAGTTGGGGACATCAGCCGGATTTATTGGTGCTGTGGGGGCGGATGAAGTTGGGAACACATTGGTAACATTATTAGTAGACCTTGGTGTAGATATAACGGGTGTACAACGACATTCTACAGCACCAACCAGACAAGTTTATGTAGTTAGGGACTTAACGGGCGATCGCTCCTTTGCCGGTTTTGGTAAATATGATACTTCAGACTTTGCCGATACCCATCTCCAATCGGGACAATTACCACCGTCGCTCTTTGATGAAGCTGATTTTTTGGTAGTAGGAACATTAGAATTAGCTTATTCTGAAAGTGAAAAAGCTGTTTTGCGAGCTTTGGAGTTAGCAGAACAATATGACCTGAAAATTATTCTTGATGTCAATTGGCGACCTGTATTTTGGCCAGATGAAAATACAGCTAAAACCAAAATTTTGGCATTATTAAAACGATTTGATTTTCTCAAATTGACCAAAGAAGAAGCACAATGGTTATTTGAGACTACAGATCCAGGAGCAATTACTTACAGACTTAATTCCTTAGAAGGAGTTTTAGTGACAGATGGGGAAAATGGTTGCGCCTATTGTTTAGGTGAAAACGAAGGTAATTTACCTGCTTTTTCCATGTCTGTTGTTGATACAACTGGTGCAGGAGATAGTTTTTTAGCTGGATTTATCCATCAATTAAAACAAGTAGGAATCCACAGTCTTAAAGATGGAGAAATAGCTAAAAAAATTGTCACCTATGCCAGCGCCGTGGGAGCATTAACTACTATTAAACCAGGAGCGATCGCCTCCCAACCAACCGCCGCAGAAGTAGATGCTTTTCTGGCCTCCCATCAACTTTAAAATCTAAGAACTCAGAGAACAGGGAATCGCTAATAGTATTTATCTTTACCCCTGCCTCCCTGCCTTTGGGAGCGACTTGTACTGAATCTGGCTATACCCCAACCTAGTCGAAGGGTTGAAGTCAGCCGCACCACTGGCTTCTCCCTTCTGCTTTCTCCTATGGATAAAACCCCACCTTAGGCAATCCTAAAGTTTCATCCCAGTTCATCATAATGTTCATACATTGAATCGCTTGTCCAGCCTGACCTTTAATTAGGTTGTCAATAGCTGACATAACGATAACCCGACCCGTGCGGCGATCAACTTCCAATCCAATGTAACAATTATTGCTGCCACAAGCCCACTTAGTTTGGGGATAAGTACCGCTATTACAGATTTTCACCCAGGGAGAATTGCGATAAAAGGCATTATAGATGGTGATTAAATCATCACGAACTAAACCAGGATCGCGCATAGTGGCGTACACAGTCGCCAAAATACCCCGCACCATGGGAATAAGGTGGGGTGTAAACTGAATTGTTACTTCATGTCCTGCCAATTCACTGCAAATTTGCTCAATTTCTGGGGTGTGACGATGACTGGCTACACCATAAGCAGCCAGAGAGTTATCTGCTTCTGCTAACAAGAGATTGATTTTCCCCTGTCTACCACCGCCAGATGTTCCGGATTTAGCATCAATTATCGCTGTTTCGGGAACAATTAACCCTTGTTTTAGTAGTGGAGAAAGTGCTAGAAGACTGGCAGTAGGATAACAACCAGGACAACCAATGAGTTGAGATTCGGCTATGCGATCGCGGTACAATTCCGGTAAACCATAAACTGCTGTAGCGGCCATGGTGCGATCGCTTCTCTGTGTCCCATACCAGGTTGTATAAGTGTTTAAATCACTAAAGCGATAGTCAGCACTCAAGTCCAAGACCTTACAACCTTTTTCTATAAGTTGAGGAGTAATTTGGCAAGCTAGACCATTAGGTAAAGATAGAAATACAACTTCACAACGACTAGCAATAAGTTCCGGATCTACTCCCTCAATATCCAAATCAACTATATTACCTAAATGTGGGTAAAGATCAGTAAGGGATTTACCCGCGCTGCTTTCGCCACCTAAATAAGCAAGTTCTACCTCTGGATGATCCATCAGGAGTCGCACTAGCTGCACCCCACCATATCCTGACGCGCCAACAATTCCAACTGGTACGCGTCTCAAATTTCCCATGATCTTAAATCCTTATCCACTTTCGGTTAATTTATTATCAGTCATCAGCAGTTAAGCTAGTAGCTCATTACTGATGATTCTTATTATTGAACTTTCGCTGCATTGTATAGCAAATGTCGCCTTTTAGCTTATATATCACTTTACATCTGGGAAATATATTTACTAGCATCTTGCATCGGCAATAATTGAGGTAATTTCATTACACCGTATCATCATTCTATTAGCACCAATATCACAATATTCCTCACAAAGTTCAATTTTGCCTCACTCCTACCTTTGTCAACAAATCTTCAATATCCTAGTCCCTGTGCGCGGAAGTCAAAGGTCACGCATTCAAAAATCAAAATGAATACTTTATAGGCTTTTGGGAGATTTGTAATGGTTTGTTTATTTATGCCGTTGTGTACCAGTTGCATAACTTCTGTAATTATTAACATTGTAAAATAGTCAGTAAATAGATGTCCGATTTCCCGAACGGCTATCTGGACATGACGTTCTTCAGGTTAAGTTACTTATCAGGTAGATTTTCTGTCTATGCTCAAATTTCAACATTCTTCAGTCATTAACGCATCAGTAGAAGTAGTTTGGCGATTTCACGAACGACCAGATATCCTACAAATACTAACTCCACCATGGCAACCCTTACAAGTCGTCAGACGTGAAGGAGGGCTAGAAAAAGGTGCAATCACAGAATTTCGGCTATTTTTGGGATTATTACCCTTAACTTGGTTAGCACGTCACAGCGACTATGAAAAATATCGTCTGTTTACCGATGAACAAGTATCTGGACTTTTTGAGTTATGGATACATCGTCATGAGTTTACAGAAGAAGCAGGAAAAACTAGATTAACCGATAATATTACCTATGCTCTACCCGGTGGTAATACTGTAGAATTGGTCACTGGTTGGTTAATACAAGCACAACTGGAAGCTATGTTTCGCTACCGACATTATGTGACTGCGCGAGAATGTGAAAAGTGAAAACAAAAAACGCCCCCCTGTTGGAGAGCGTTTTCCATTTAACTAGACCCTAGTTATTAACCATTGATAGCAGGAGCAGATAAAGCAACAGGAGCAACATCAGCAGCAGCTAAATCCAAGGGGAAGTTGTGAGCATTGCGCTCGTGCATTACTTCCATACCCAAGTTAGCGCGGTTGATAACATCAGCCCAAGT
>JBJTTJ010000160.1:0-2101 GCA_046080125.1 Cuspidothrix sp. | reverse complement strand
TGTTGTTCTTTTTGACTCTGAATTTGGTCTATTCTCTGGTTTGCTAGTTGTTGAGGGTCTGTTTGCTGGGCGATAAAATTATCCAGAGCTGTCTGAATTGGAGAGTAGCTGGTCAAAAAGTTAGAGATTTGCTCATGACATTAGTATAAAAATTGTAAATATCTTGCACATTATTTCTGTATATCAATCATATAGCATTAGTAACCAACAAACTCCAAGACATACTGCGATTACCCAACAGTCTAAACGATCACCACGATAACTTTGTACAAGTAAAGGATCTAGCAAAAGAGCTAATCCCAATAAAGCCGCAATTTTCCGAGGAACTTGACGATATAGTAAGTATCCCATTGTTGTAGTAGCAGCTATACTTGCTCCTATTAATGTGAAAACCCGAGAACCTGCTATAGAAGAATTAGCTGCTTTAAATGCCCACTCTTGCAATACACAACCTAGATAAAATAAAGTGAAAAATGGTCTTTCGTTTAATAAATCCCAATTAACTGACCGGTAAGACCAAAAGAAGCAAATCTTTGTGCTTGAGCCATGTTTTTAAAGTCATGAGAACGGTAAAGATTTAGAGCTAAATTACGAGCTACAGCAAAAATTTGAACTAATCCATTAGTACGAATACGAGAATGATCTTCACCTTGAGTTACATCTCGAACATAATGCACTTTATTTTCAACATCCCAATAGCTGCGAATCTTTTGAGCAAAAGTATCAGCAGTAGCTGTGAATGAAGCAATATAATAACGAGTTTCGGTTTCAACTTCTATGAAATTTTGCTTGATAATTTGACGTTCAGACTGGACTCGAATTACTGTCTCTAGTCCTGGCCAATCACGTTGACCTTGATACTTGCAAATACTAACGGTACGTTTTTCAATTCGACCATGACCTTTATTGATTTGCAAGTCTATCTGTTCTGGGTGGAAATTTGCTTCTACATCTTTAAGTAACCCGGATTGATTACCCTTCAATGCACCGATGTAGTCATTACCACTATCCACTATCAACTGGCAAGTTTTTTTTGAGTATTAATAGCATCAAAGGCAAAAATCATTACTTTTGCCGCTATTTGTGTAAGCATCGGTGGTAAGGCTGTAATTTCATTACTTTTACAGTTTACTTGATATGGTTCTAAAATCAGTCCTCTTTCCACTATATAGGCAGTTACTAACATAATTGCTGGATGTGCTTCTGAATGAGGATTGTCAGTTTCTAGCTGATAAGAACCGCGTAGTACCTTACCATCCACAGCGACCATTTCTCCTGGTAAGGGTTGGATATCAAAGAATCTGGCTAATCTGGCTGAGTATTCTTGATAATCTGTTTGTAGTAATACACGCCGAATTGCGCTATATGATGGCAATCTATTTTTTTTTGGTCTAAATAAAGTTATTAATTCATCTCTATAAGCTTTAATCCAGTCCCCCATTGCTAGGAAACCTCTGTTGCCTGCCACAATCGCCAACGTAAACAATGCTAGACACAGTGCTTTTTCATGGCGTTGTCCTGCGGTTCTTCTGGGGTCTTGTAAGTCTGTGAATGCTTCTATAATTGCTATTTCTGACATTTTTCTTACTCATAGATGCCTGATTATCTCTACCATTTTATCCTCTTTTTTAGAATGAAATAGCCCTGCTTTTACGCCGGATCTCGATAATCGTGATTGAACTCGTTTGGCGATTGTGGTTATCATTTTTTATTTCCCTATTTGATAAATTTCAACGATTGATTAATTAAATCTTGATCTTCCTTAGAGCGCCCTAAATTAGGTTTGTCTGCATCATCTCGATTCACAATTTCGGCGGCCTTGGCTGCTAATTCGGCTGGTATCCCAGCATTTTCTAAAGCTTGCTGATAGGCCTTTTTCCTGGTCATTTTCTATGCTCCTATTCTGTGGGTTTTAGCCTTGTAAATTAATGCGTTAGTGAGTACCATCATTGCGGTTTTTCTGTCGTAGTAATTTGACATTTTAAAACTAGCATCACTGCGATAAAACCATCGATAAATAGTGGTAATGTCGGGGTTAATGTTCAGTTTTTGACTGATTAAATTAACTAAATTTTCTCCTGATATTTTTAACCCAAAATTC
>JBJTTJ010000159.1:0-14905 GCA_046080125.1 Cuspidothrix sp. | reverse complement strand
ATTAGCAGATGAACCTACAGCTTCATTAGATAAACAATCAGGCCGCGATGTGGTGGAATTAATGCAAATGTTAGCTAAAGAACAAAATTGTACTATTTTGCTTGTCACCCATGATAACCGTATTTTAGATATAGCTGATCGGATTATTTACATGGAAGATGGACAACTCAAAAGTGATGGTGTGGATATTGGCGTAAAAGTTAATTGACATCCAAATTTTCCTCCTTTTCTATCTTCTGACTAAAACCTATGACTCATACTTTTGATTATGATTAGAAGTATTTGTTTCTAATGTCTGTACATCTATTACTTCTATATCATTCTTAGTTGCATCTATATCAACTGTATCCGGTGAAGATTCTGATACCTTTTTTTCTACTTGACTGATAACATCTTTTACCAATCTCTCACTAACTGTTTGATTTTCTGGTGGAGGTAAAATTTTATTTTCTGTTTGACTAATAACATCTTTGACTAATCTTTCGCTAAAACCGCCAATAAATGCAATTGTAAATAAAGCATGAAATTCTCTCAGAGGTTGAGTTTCATCATCAACTTTTAGGGGTAATAGTCCTGAACTGATCATAGTAAATAGAAGTATCCCAAATGCTCCACCAATCAAAGGTTTAGAAATACCAATCATTACAGGTACTAAGCTATCACTATACTCTTCTTTATTATAGTCCTTAACTCTCGATAAAATACTAATAACACTACCAAGAGAACCAGCAACCCCTGATAAAACTAACAAAGCAATTGTTTTATTAACATCATACCGATTAATTTTATTCAATTCTGCACTACTTGTAGATGTTCCTGAACTTGAATCTTGAATGATATTTTCTAAAAAAGGTTGAACAATAATTTTTTGATATGGTAAATACACAATTCCTATATATATAGGTAATCCTAAAGCGAGTCCTAAAATTACCTTAGTTGATGTACTAGACGCATATAAAAATTTTTCAAATACATTAATTAATCTACCCATCCAAGGATTACTAATTCTCCGAATCACAAATTCAGCATCTCGTCTTAATTGTCGAGCAATAATAAAATAGCAAGGATTATTTTCTAGAATAACTATAGTTTTTTCTAAAACATTTTTTAATTTTGTTAATTCTTGTTCTTGTACTTTCAGATGATCATTTTGTTTTTGTTCACACTTATTTCTTATGAAAATCAAACCTATTTCAATTTTATGAAATGCTGACTTTAAATAAGCTATTTCATGTTCAATATCTTTTCTAATAACAATATATGAATTATTAAGATGACCATCAAACGTTAAATGTGTTTGTTGAACAGAATGTTCAGTTGATGTTTCACTTTGAGATGGATGATTCATGATTTTTTTTGACTATGGCTATATCTTAGATTTGGGAAAATAAAACAATAAATTTTTTATAAATAACCTGTATAAACAATACATTTAATGTTACTTTATTACCATGACTTTTTAGTATATAACATCATTTTTTATAGCTATTTAGGATTTACATAAAAATTTAAGAAGTATTTAACAAAACTTTATCTGTTTTTACTCATGCTTGTTTCTGGACAACAATCTGTTAATCTAGCTGTGTGCAAGATTAAGAAAATTGTCAATGGAAATCAGTAATTTATTCCAAGCTGGTGGCGTAGTTATGTGGCCACTGCTGTTTTTTTCCGTTTTAGCAGTGTCCCTCATCATCGAACGGATTATATTTTGGGCAAAAATCACCAACCGTCAAAACCGCATTGTCCAAAGCGTCCTCAAACTCTATCGTCAAGGTGATGTAGTTAGCACCTTAACAGCACTTCACAACAACGCTGATTTACCTATGGCGAGGATTTTTTTAGCCGCCTTGGAGTTAGAAGAACCCAACCCTGAAGAATTCCGGTTAGCTTTAGAAAGTGAAGCACAGGCGGAAATACCCTTATTAAAAAGGTTTCAGAACATTTTTGATACTATTATTGGTTTAGCCCCCTTGTTAGGGCTACTAGGTACAGTATTGGGACTAATTACCTCCTTTGCATCATTAAACATTGGCGATGTCGGCGGGACAAAAACTGCCGGTGTTACCTCTGGGATCAGTGAAGCTTTAGTATCTACTGCATCGGGATTAGTAGTAGCTATTATTACGCTATTTTTTGCTAATACCTTTCGCGGACTGTATTTACGCCAAATTGCTTGGATTCAAGAATATGGTGGTCAGTTAGAATTGCTTTATCGTCATCGTTATGAAAGAGGAGGTAAATCATAATGCGTCTACCAGATGAATCGGATGTACCACCTCAGATAAATATTGTGCCGATGATTGATGTCATCTTTGCCATTTTGACATTTTTCATCATGTCCACTTTATTCTTAAATCGTTCTGAAAGCTTACCAGTTAATTTACCCAAAGCTGCAACCGCTAAAGCCCAATCATCAGCCGCACCAATAACCGTTACTATAGATGCAATCGGTGATCTCAGTTTAAATCGCCAACCAGTCACCCTGGATACTTTACCGACAGAGGTACAGAAATTAATGGGGAAAAATACGGAAGTTGTAGTCATTATTAACGCGGATCAAAATGCCACCCATGGTCAAGTTGTGGTAGTTATGGATCGGGTACGTCAGGTAAAAGGAGCAAAATTAGCGATCGCTACTCAAAAACCCTAACTTTTTCGTTATTAGTTGTCAGTGGTGTTTTACAATATAAAATTGTTTCACTACCAAGTTTTAAAAGGAGAATCCATGACTATCTGGGTAAATGAACAAATTGATCCTTCAGGCATGATTCACGCTTGTATTGCTTGTTGCAATGAGTCTCAGGCTAAAGATTGTCATGAATCATTTGAGAGGAATTTGACCGAAACACAAAAAGCACAAGGTTGGATTGCTAAAATTCGCACAGTTGCCTCCTGGGATCAAGTTCCAGTAAACGCCTTAAAATTAGATTAGTAGAAAATAGGGAAATTAACTTTTACCAATACTAAAATATGACCATCTACTTTTGTAATCACCGTGAGTAACACGGTTATCTTCTAGTGAGTAACTATAGGAACAGCTAAAATATAGCAGTACCGAGTAAATAGGACTTACGCAAAATATTTTTCAAAATCGTATTATGTCTGTACAACAAAAAATAAGAAAATATTATAAGTGGAGTTGGGATGTCTCACTAGGTGGTGAATTTGATGAGTGGGGCACTAGCACATACTTTATGGAAATTGGCAATGACTTATATCCCCTCAGACAAATAGAAGTTTATGAAAACGGTAATGTTCTATTTTATGATCACAATCATATCTGGGATAATTACGGAATGTTATGTGACAAAAGAATAGATTTATTAGATATACAAGAATTTGAAATTACTCAAGCAGAATTTGAACAAGTATGGCAAACAAAAGTTCCCATCAATAGATAGTTTGATAGCCACCATCCAAGTTAGTTAGAATAACTAACAATGAAAGGCTCTCCTTGATAAAAGAGGGGATTAAAGAGGGTAAAAATGTGATAAATATTACGATAGACTACTTTTCAAACAACCCCTAACACTGAATATTGCCAGTTACCCATGCAGCACGAAACTCAACTGAGTCTTTTTAATCACTCTAGCTTGAACCAACAAGATCAAATTCCTGATAATAGTAAAATCCCCATTACGCCTGGAACCTACGAGAGTATAGAAGCATTAGCCAAGCACTGTAATATCTGTAACCGTTGTCCATTAGGACAAACTCGAACTCATGCTGTAGTCGGCCGTGGTAATCCCCGCGCCGAAATTATGATTATTGGCGAAGCACCGGGAAAAAATGAAGACGAAACAGGTTTACCTTTTGTTGGTAGATCAGGACAATTACTGGAAAAGATATTAGCCTCAGTAGAATTAAATACAGAAACAGATATCTATATTGCGAACATTTGTAAATGTAGACCACCGGAAAATCGTGTACCTACCAGTGAAGAAGCAGCAGCTTGTAAACCATATTTATTAGAACAGATTCGCCTAGTTGACCCCAAAATTATTCTCCTCACGGGTGCCACATCTGTTAAAGGCCTAACAGGAGACAAACGCCCCATTACAAAAATTCGTGGTGAATGGTTAGAGTGGGAAGGGCGTTTATGTATGCCCATTTTCCATCCCTCATACTTACTCCGCAATCCTTCCAAAGAAAAGGGATCTCCTAAATGGCTGATGTGGCAAGATATCCAAAAAGTACGGGATAAATTTGATCAACTTAAAACTAGCTAAAACTAGAATTAGTGTTATTTTAGATACAGGGAAACCCAGCAGCTTAGGATAACCTCAAAGAAAAGCCATCCTAGAAGCGTTGTCCTGAGTTTGCCGAAGTGGACGGGGCTTTAGACCCAATTTTTTGGTAAAGTTAAAACATAACAAAATATCAAATCATCAGATTTTTAGCACAAAAACATGGGCAGCCAGAGAAAAATGTACTGGGAACTGGATTTTTACTCTCGTCCAATTTTGGACGAAAATCAGAAGAAAGTGTGGGAAGTGTTAGTGTGCGAAAGTCCCCTAGATGTTGGTACACAGATGGGTTCTCTGTTTCGCTATGCTAAATATTGCCCTAGTGCCCAGGTAAATTCGGGTTGGCTGCGGACAGCAATACAGGAAGCCATCGAAAAAGCAGGTGCAGCACCTAGCAAAATCCGCTTTTTTCGGCGACAAATGAATAACATGATTACAAAATCCTGTGAGGATATGGGGATACCCTCTGTACCCAGTCGCCGGACATTGGTTCTCAATCAGTGGATACAGCAGCGCATGAAAGAAGTCTATCCTCAAGAACCGGGATATCAGGGAGTAGCTAATCCTTCCGTGCGTTTAGATAGACCCTTACCCCAGCGTTTACCAGATGCTTTAGAAGGAAAACAATGGGCTTTTGTTACCTTAGAAGCTAGTGATTTTGTGGATATGCCAGACTGGGAAATTGGCTTTGGTGAAGCTTTTCCCTTAGAGTTAGCACAATTATCAAAAGAAACGCGGATTCCAGGAATTTTGATTTTCTCATCCAGGGCTTTACCCATAGCGGGCTGGATGTCAGGTTTAGAAATGGCTTATTTGCATTTTGACACCAAACAAGGAAACAGATTGATTTTGGAAACTGGGGCGACGGAAAGTTGGGTTGTGGCTAATATCCGTACTCCCGAACTTTTAGCAGAGGCACAGGGCTTTGCAGTGGCCAAGGAACAAGCCAATGGGGTGCATTTTATTGGGGTGCAGTCCGATGCTCAATCCCAAGATTTTGCAGGATTTTGGCTATTACAAGAAATTAATTTGCCGTCATAGAAAATGAAAAACTGTAACTGTTTATGAGACGCTAATGGGATAATATTCTGCGACGATTAAGCGGTTTATATCCAAAATCCATAATTCATCAAGGGACATGGGTTCTGTAAATTTGTTACAAGATACACTGGCGGAACACCTGCTAGAACTTGCCCTCAAGTCTGGCGCTGAAGCTGCGGAGGTGTATCAGTCAAGATCGCTTTCTCGACCAGTTTTTTTTGAAGCTAATCGCCTCAAACAACTAGAAACCAGCCAAGCTGAGGGTACAGCCCTGCGGTTATGGCGAGATGGTTGTCCTGGGTTGACGGTGGCCTATGGTGATGTTGATCCCCAAGGGATGGTGGAAAAATCTTTGGCACTGAGTCAATTAAATCCACCGGAAACAGTAGAATTAGGAACTCATGGCGGACATTCTTATCCAGATTTAGGCACATCTGTATCCGCAGAGAAGTTGATTAACTGGGGCAAGGAAGCGATCGCCCTCATTCATGATGTCTATCCAGATGTTCTTTGTCATAGTGACTGGGAATGTGATACAGAAAATACCAGACTCATCAACAGCAAAGGTTTAGATTCTCACTACACCGACACCACTCTTAGCTGCTATATGTCAGCAGAATGGATTAGAGGTGATGATTTTCTCAGTGTTGCTGATGGCCAAACCCAACGTTATGAACTCCACCCGGAGAAAGTAGCCAGCCAAATTTTACAACGATTAAATTGGTCACGGGAAAATGTTCCCAGTCCCAGTGGTCGTTGTCCGGTATTATTCACATCTAAAGCAGCAGATATGCTATGGGGAACTGTACAAGCCGCCTTGAATGGTAAGCACATCTGGGAAAAAGCTTCCCCTTGGGTGGATAGGTTGGGTAAACCAGTTGTTGCTCCCACTCTTACCCTCTACCAAAACCCGGAAGCAGGCCCCTATAGTTGTCCATTTGATGATGAGGGTCAACCTACCCAGTCCTTAATCTTTATCGCCAATGGGATTTTACGGAATTTTTATAGCGATCGCACCACTGGACGACAATTAAATATCGGTAGCACTGGTAATGGTTTTCGTCCCGGATTAGGTAGTTATCCCACCCCTGGATTATTTAACTTCCTTATTCAACCCGGTGATCTCTCCCTCCTAGACTTGATTCACAAAATGGATGATGGCCTTATTGTGGATCAAATGTTAGGCAGTTGTAGCGGATTATCTGGTGATTTTTCTATCAATGTTGATTTGGGCTATCGGGTCAAAAATGGTAACATCATTGGTAGAGTTAAAGACACGATGGTAGCTGGTAACGTCTACACAGCCCTCAAACAAGTGGTGCAACTAGGTGGAGATGCGGACTGGAATGGTTCTTGTTATACACCATCATTGATAGTAGAAGGACTATCCATTACTGGCAAAAAATAGTTAAAATATCAACATTGCTGCCTTTATACGTCATTTTTTATAGGACCCAAATACCAAAGTAGGTATTGGGTGCTACCCTATATTAGAAAGAACTAAATAATTTAAAGCTTCTAGATAGGGGTTGCTGAATTAAACTGAAAGCAATGCCAGGAAAAGGTTTTATACTTTTTTATGTTGAAAAAGTGCAGGTTTTTTGGCAAGAGGAGCTTCAAAAGTGTGCATTTTGATCTGACGGATAGTAAAATTTGCACCAGATAGTTGAAACTGTTCCCTGTTCCCTGTTCCCTGGTCCCTTTCCTCACAGATAACTTTTTACTACAAACCCCAGATAGGAATTTATTCCTCATTTGACTTACAAGCTGTTTACCCAATTTCTAAAAGCCTATCACCAACAAGTAACAAACCCAGAGTTGGCAACTAAGTAGAACGGACTGAATAATTCAAAGTTTGTAGTGAGGAATTTATTCCTCATTTGAGGACTCAACTCCTCACTACCAAAGCAGCTCATTTTTTTACATTACTCAATCTACTTTGATTTATTCTCATCTACTTACTTACACGCTTTTCACATCTTTACTAAAAAGACGATAGTACAACCAGGTACTAAATTCCTTAACGGGAAATAACAAATAAGTCAAAGGATTTACAGTGACAATAATATTTCTAAAATCCCGTTTAGCAAAAAATAAAATTCCCTTTGCAACTTGCTTTGCTGACATCACACCATAGGGATTTAATTGGCTTTTGAAAGGCCCTAAAATTAATTTGCGAATGACACAAGTTTGATCTAATCTTTTGAGAGTGACAATATCCCCTAATGCTCTTTTGCTTAATTCATACAGAGGACTCAAAGCTGGAGATACTTCCGCTTCTGATGTATTTACCCAAATTTCCTTAGTAGCTTTATCTTGCGCTCCTGTAACAGTTGCAGAAAAAATGTCCATCAGATGTAAAGCAGAAAAAGTATTAACTTGATAGGAATTATTAATGGCGGTAGAACTCCTATTTTTATACACATTTATGCCATGATTAATAATGAGAATATCAACTTTATTGAAACTTTCTTGTAGTTGAGCTTCATTACCCAATTCCCATCTTACAACCTTAACACCCTCTTCAACTACGATTTTTTCAGGATTAGTCGTTAATGCCACAACTTTGGCATTTTGTTTTAATAATTCTGCTGCTAATGCTTGTCCTAATGCACCAGAAGCACCTGTTAAGGCTACAGTTTTACCTTTGAGAGACAGTCCTGTTCCTAATATTTTATCTACTAGAGGAAAAACACCACTATAGTAAGCATTAACATCATCAAAATGATGTCGCCAATGATAGGTTCTATTTACCCACCAAACGGAGGGAATTGTGTCTAAATCTCCGGGTAAATGATTGTAGTCTGTGTCTATTGATCCCTGGAAATATCGCACAGATGCACCATATAAGAAAGTTACCGAGTATGCGACTCCTAACCATAATCCCCATTGATGACCTAGTAAGGCAACCATTGTTACTAATGTTACTAATATGCCCGACTCGACGATATCGTGATACAGTTGGGACTCGACATAGGCTTTTTGGGAAACTATAGTTAAATCCCGACGGTATACGGCATGATGTTTATTGTGCCATTTCGCCAACCACCTTATCTGATGACACAAAGCATGGTAACTATCCCTTAATATTTCTGCGAGCAAGAGAGAAGAAAATCCCCAGGTTGCAAACTGGATACAGTTATTTACTAAAACCGAATCAATAGTTAAACTTTGAGCCAAAATCATTATCTTTCTGGTGACACCACTGTTCTTACTAAACATAGATAAATCGGGATGACAGGATTTGAACCTGCGGCCCCTTCGTCCCGAACGAAGTGCGCTACCAAGCTGCGCTACATCCCGTCACAAAAATGGCAACATAATCACATAATACCATAGTCATGAAAAAATTACAAATATTTCATCTGCCAGAGATGACTTTGCTTGCTAGGATGAGATGTGTATAACTAAAATGGTAAAAGTAGACTGTGACTGTAAAACCAGACTGGTTGCGGGTAAAAGCACCTCAATGGCAGCGTGTTGGTAACGTTAAAGAAATTTTACGGCATTTAGCCCTGAATACCGTTTGCGAAGAAGCTTCCTGTCCTAACATTGGTGAGTGCTTCAATGCTGGTACTGCCACATTTTTAATTATGGGACCGGCCTGTACTAGAGCTTGTCCTTACTGTGATATTGATTTTGAAAAAAAACCAAAAGTATTAGATCCCACCGAACCCACAAGACTAGCGGAAGCAGTCCGGCAAATGCAGCTTAATCACGTCGTTATTACTTCCGTTAATCGTGATGATTTACCAGATGGTGGCGCGTCTCAATTTGTTAAATGTATTGATGCTATTCATGATATCTCACCCTGGACAACCATAGAAGTATTAATTCCAGATTTATGCGGAAATTGGCAAGCCCTAGAAACTATTCTCCAAGCTAAACCAGAAGTACTAAACCATAACACAGAAACCATACCCCGCCTATATCGTCATGTTCGTCCTCAGGGCAACTATCAACGCACTTTAGAATTATTACAGCGATCGCGCCTCAGTCCCAGTATTTATACTAAATCTGGTATCATGGTTGGCTTAGGTGAAACTGATCCAGAAGTGCGTCAAGTCATGGAAGATTTACGTTCTGTAGGTTGTGATATCTTAACTATAGGTCAATATCTCCAACCTAGTCAAAAACACTTACAAGTTACCAACTTTATTACACCATCACAATTTGCGGATTGGCAAGCTTTTGGGGCAGAATTAGGCTTTTTACAAGTTGTTTCTTCTCCATTGACAAGAAGTTCCTATCATGCAGAACAAGTCAGAGAATTAATGGCACGCTATCCTCGTGGTGACAGGTAGTAATGATTAAAGACTGATAATCGTAGTTTTGGGAGTAACTTTAACTGTTGCTACTCATAACTACTAAGTTGATATGATACTTATCTGTATTGTAAAAGTTAAGCGCTAGATTAATCTGGGGTAACTAAAAAAATCAGGATTTCATGAACCACGTTCACCCAGCGTCCGGTTAGGAATAGTAACAAAGAACACGAAGAAAGATCATTTTGTTATCAGAACAGAGTACCCGTTATCTACTATATGAATCACAATCTCCAAAATATTACTATTCTTGGTGCTGGTGCCTGGGGTCAAGCATTAGCTCATTTATCAGCCATCAATGGACATACTGTGCGGTTATGGTCCAGACATAGCCCAATATCTTTAAAGGCTGCTTTAGAAAATGCTAATATTATCCTCTCTGCTATTTCTATGAAGGGTGTCAGAGAAGTAGCAAACTTAGTTAATTCTCTAAATATAGAAAAATCATTAAAAAATACTATTATTCTCACAGCTACTAAAGGACTCGAACCACATACAACTTATACACCTTCCCAAATTTGGGAAACAATATTTCCCCATCAACCTGTGGTAGTCTTATCTGGTCCCAACTTATCGAAAGAAATAGAACAAAAATTACCGGCAGCAACGGTAGTAGCTAGTAAAAATGGTGCCGCAGCTAAACAAATACAACTGGTTCTTTCTTCCCAACAATTTCGCGTTTATACTAACCCTGATCCTCTGGGAGTAGAATTGGGAGGAACACTGAAAAATGTGATAGCGATCGCTGCTGGTGTATGTGATGGTTTACACCTGGGTACAAACGCCAAAGCCGCCCTAGTCACCCGTGGGTTAACGGAAATGGTGCGTATCGGCAACACTTTAGGGGCAAAACCGGAAACATTTTATGGTTTATCCGGTCTAGGAGACCTACTAGCCACCTGCAACAGCCATTTAAGTCGCAACTATCAAGTCGGTTATCAATTGGCTAACTCCAAAACTTTGCCAGAAGTTTTGTCCAGTCTTTCCGGTACGGCCGAAGGAGTCAACACTTGTCGCGTATTAATGGAAATTGCCCAAAAACACAATATCACTATTCCCATTACCGAGCAAGTATATCAACTACTGGCGGGGGAAATTACACCTAGACAGGCATTGGATAAACTTATGTTACGAGATATAAAATCCGAATTTGATGACTTTCCCGTAGAACAAATATGGTCACGAGGGGAGAAATGCCCTCAGGGTAAGGTGTCCAATTAAAATTCCTTCACTACCGCAAAATCCCCAGGAAAATTCTGCCAAATCGTCAGGAAATTACATCTGGAGTCATGTAAATATAACTATATAGTTTATAAACATCATCATAAATACTAGATATGTTTATAATTAGTTAAAAAAATCACCGTCAATTTCCATGAGAATTGTAAAACTAACTAAGTAAATTCACACCTAGTTTAACCTAAAATTTACATAACTCAAGGCTGATTATACCCCATCCATCTTGAAAACTTGAGTGTTCGCTTTAGAAAAAACTATAGGTTTGAACTTGGACAAGGTGGAAATTAACTTTTTTCCCTAATGTCTATCTAAATTAGGACAAAGTTTTGCAAAGAATTATACTGGAAATCCAAAGTTTGTTATCTCATAACGAATTACGGGAACAATAGCAACAGTTGATAAGATAACCGTAATTTTAACTAACCCTAATCTATTGTTACCTGGAGCGATTGAAACATTATGCCAGCAACATCCTTTTATACAGATGCTACCTACGATGGTCAAAATCCTAGTCCACCCTTGGATATAGAAGTTAATCCTCAAGACCATGATTTGCCAGAAAATGAGTTACCAGATTTAGATATCGCGGCTGTGGAATCAGAGTTAGCTAATGAAGGCAACCGCCGCAGCACAGATTTAGTTCGTCTCTATCTTCAAGAAATTGGTCGAGTCCGCCTGTTAGGTAGAGATGAGGAGGTGTCTGAAGCACAAAAAGTACAGCGATACTTGCGCTTGCGAGTAGTGCTAAGTGCAGCAGCTAAAGATGGAGATCCCATAGTTACACCCTATTTAAGGTTAATTGAAGTACAAGAGCGGTTGGCATCTGAACTAGGACATCGTCCATCTTTGGAACGGTGGGCGACTACTGCTGGTATCAATATATCTGAACTTAAACCTACTTTAACCAACGGTAAAAAACGCTGGGCAGAAATTGTTAAGTTAACTGTAGAAGAATTAGAACAGGTTCAAAACCAAGGAATCCAAGCCAAATCCCAGATGATTAAAGCGAATTTGCGCTTAGTGGTATCTGTAGCCAAAAAATATCAAAATCGGGGATTAGAACTATTAGATTTAGTTCAAGAAGGAACTTTAGGTTTGGAACGGGCAGTAGAAAAGTTTGACCCCACTAAAGGTTATCGTTTTAGCACCTACGCTTACTGGTGGATTCGTCAGGGTATTACTAGGGCGATCGCTACCTCTAGCCGCACTATCCGCCTTCCTGTTCATATTACCGAAAAACTCAACAAAATTAAAAAAGCCCAACGCAAAATCGCCCAGGAAAAAGGCCGCACACCTACCTTGGATGACCTGGCAAATGAGTTAGATATGACACCCACCCAAGTCCGGGAAGTGTTATTGAGAGTTCCCCGTTCTGTATCATTAGAAACTAAAGTTGGCAAAGATAAAGATACTGAACTAGGTGAATTGCTAGAAACTGATAGCATTACCCCAGAGGAAATGTTAATGCGGGAATCTTTACAAAAAGATTTGTATAGTCTCCTGGCTGACCTCACCAGTCGAGAACGAGATGTGATTTTGATGCGTTTTGGTCTATCCGACGGTCATTCCTACTCCCTAGCAGAAATTGGCCGCGCCCTTGACCTATCAAGGGAAAGAGTCAGACAAATCGAATCCAAAGCCCTACAAAAACTCCGCCAACCCAAGCGCCGTAACCTCGTCCGTGACTATCTAGAATCTCTGGGTTAGGAAAGATGCCCAAGTACGAAGGCACAGAACAACTGACAACCAGCTATTATTCTCAATAAGCAATGATTGTTGCAAATTAAGTCCAATATTTGTTATATTCTCAATTAATGGGCTTTGTTGAGAAAATTTAGTATGACTGTCTACACAACTGGTTCACTCAAGGCAGAACTAAACGACCGCGGTTGGCGTTTAACCCCCCAAAGGGAAACGATTCTACATATTTTTCAAGAACTTCCCCAGGGCGAGCATCTCAGCGCTGAAGACCTATATCATCGCTTGGAAACTGATGATGAAGGGATTAGTTTATCAACTATCTACCGTACCTTGAAGTTGATGGCAAGAATGGGGATTTTACGGGAATTGGAACTGGGGGAAGGACATAAGCATTATGAAATTAATCAGCCCTATCCCCATCACCACCATCACTTAATTTGTGTGCGGTGTAACTCGACAATTGAGTTTAAAAACGATTCAATTTTAAAAATTGGGGCAAAAACAGCGCGAAAAGAAGGTTTTCACTTATTAGACTGTCAAATGACAATTCATGCTGTCTGTCCTAAGTGCCAAAGGGCGTTAATGCCGATTTAGCAACATGGGTTACAGTTAAGAGGCAATGGGCAATTACCAATCACCCATTACCCATTACCCATTGAGGGTAGGGCATTAGTTAGCAAAAGTTATTAATTGACCTAAAGGTACGGTGATCCATCGGCATTTCATTGGGTTATGCCATAAGTGGTCTTACCATTGTCGAAGTGCTTCTCTAAGTGAACGGGGCTTTTATCCCATTTTTTTCGGTTACTAATCTGGCTAATTTCCTTCGGTGCGATCGCTTTTTTGACCAGGAGAAGACTCATAAAGAGCATCTAACTGTTCTCTTGCATCTTCAACATTAATAGAACGCATCACCAACAGAGGTTCTTTAATCACATTACCTGCACTATCTAACAACTCAGGATGGGGCACATATTGCTTTCTATTGGCATAATAACCAAGGCCACCTTGTGATGATGGATAATTTCCATAGTTTCGTTCTCTGTCAAAACTGAACATGATCAGATTACGAATTAAGTTACCAACAGCTATCAATGCCAAAATGGTGAACGCTAAAATATAGAGTAGGTGTAGCATGGAATTTTCCTCCAGAGTAGCAGTATAAAATGTTATGTTGTAGAACTTAAAACTCCGTAAATAGTTCGGTATTTACGATAAATAGAGAATGTAAAATTCTTTACTCTTCCGCCTATGTTATGTGATGCAATCCTTATATTCAGATTAAGGTAACATGGAACACATGATTTTTTTATGAAAACAATGTTAAGAATCGTCTCATGTTGTGAGAATCTTCCTGATTTTTATCGCTTTTTACAAAAATGATCATTCCTTGGATAGACCAAGACGCATTCCTACACGCCAACATTCTGTAACTAATTGATGCCAAGCAGTGACAGTTGCCATATCAATTCCTACTTGTTGATTAGTTGCTGCAAATAACATCTTGGCTGTTGTGAGTTGATTCCGTGCGCTTTTGACTCGTTGCATCAAGTCAAATTGCTCTTCTTCACTCATAAACTGAACAGTCTCATTTTCCAGGATTTGCTCATAGCGATCAAACCAGTATTGAAAATCCTCTAACAGGGGTTCTAAGACAACTTTTAGCACCTGGGCATTGGATAGATTTGAGTTCTCCATGTTATGAGAAGCATATTTCCTAATTGTTTTTTTATATTAACGTTATTTACGATTCTTAACAATCCTCTAATTTTCTCCCATATCCGATCTACGAAATAAAATCTGTAGCCTGATATACAAAATGTAATTATATAGTAGAGAAATTAGATTTGTCTTGATCCCTGTGGTGTAAAACAAGATATATCTGAAGAAGGAGTTGAGGAGACAGAATTAAAGTATACACACAAGAGGTTATTAAATCCTGAATATCCTGATTCTGACACAATACTAGATCCCGGACTTCTTTAAGAAATCCAGGATCTGGGGTATCTAGGTATTAATAAATCAAACATCCTGAGAATATGGTGGACGTGGTCGTATTGGCAACGTTGTTAATAATACTAGCACTAATAAAAGATAATAAATTCTTAGAATTAGCCATTTCTGGAAATGCCACTCATATTATCACAGGGGATAAAGACTTATTATATATAGGAATGCGCTTCGTTAATTGTTCCTCAGAAATACTATTAATATCAGGCACTTCAGCAGGATTAAATATATTTTTAATCAATTCAATCATTTTCTCTCTATCTAAGTTTTCTTGATAAAGAGGATTATTGTCAATTAAAGTTGTGACAATTTCGGGTAATTTTTGATAATTAGATTGATGAT
>JBJTTJ010000158.1:0-4708 GCA_046080125.1 Cuspidothrix sp. | reverse complement strand
CAGCAGTTTTATCTACCACATTGCGTAAAGATTTACCGTGACAATAACGATCAAAATTGTCAAGAAATAGGGCAATGGTTCTCTCTTTAACTCTAGGAGAATTTCCAGAACAATGGGGGGTAATAAACACATTTGGTAATGTCCATAAAGGACTTTCCGGTGGTAGAGGTTTTGTAAATACTGTATCTAAAGCTGCCCCAGCAATCCAACCTGCTTGTAAAGCTTGAGTAAGTGCTGATTTATCAACAATTCCCCCCCGTGCAATATTAAAGTAGTTTAACTTAAGAATGAGACAAAAGAGTGTAAAATTGAAGAGAGAAGGTGTCGGAGTAGAAATCATGGCTTATAGTTTAGATTTAAGACAAAAAGTAGTAGATTATATAGAAAATGGTGGTAGAGTCACCAAGGCGGCGCAAGTGTTTGGAATAGGAAGAGCGTCAATCTACAGATGGCTGGAGAGAAAGGAACTGGCGGCAACAAAGGTAAAACATCGTCAGCGATCGCTAGATATAAGAGAATTGTCAAAAGATATACAAGAAAATCCAGAAGCTGGATTAAAACAGAGAGCCGAAAAATTCGGCGTAAGTACAACTGCAATTTTTAAGTCTTCCCGCAAGGAATTTATCATGCTTAAAAATGCACAAGGACTGGTAGTGACAACAGATTCAGCCGCAGCGATCGCAGGTATTAACCATTTCATTGATCAATCGCTTGGTTATGGTAAAGATGCAAAAACAGCGATTTTAAAAGCAATTGAGGCAGATCCAACTTGTGCTTTAGCCCATGCTTATGCAGCCGCTTATTATCTGAGTCAAGAGAGTAGTAAAGATTGGCAAAAGGCACAACCATATTTGCAAGTAGCACAACGAAATTTAGGCAAAATTACTGCCAGAGAACAGTTATATGTAGAGGCAATTTTAGCTTGGGCAAATAAGGAAATTGATGTAGCGATCGCTCTCCATGAACAGATTACCAATCAATTTCCCACTGATTTAATTTCCGTGCAGCAGGGACAGTATCACTATTTTTATACAGGCAATAAAGAAAAATTACTAGAAATTGCCCAGAAAGTTTTACCTAGCAATCCCCAACAACATTATTTATATGGAATGGTGGCCTTTGGCTTAGAACAATGCCACCAATTGAAAGCAGCAGAAAAATTGGCACTCCAGGCGATCGCCTTAAATAGATATGATCCTTGGGCGCATCATGCTATTAGTCATGTGATGGAAACTCAGGGAAGAGTCAAAGAGGGGATAGTTTGGATGGAGAGTTTTGCTGATACCTGGGATAACTGTAACTCCATGCTTTATACCCACAACTGGTGGCATATTGCACTATATTATACGAAACTAAAAAACTACGAAAAGGTTCTGAAAATCTACGATGAGCATATTTGGCAACGTGCTAACAAACAATCTCCCAAAGACCAAGTAGGGGCAATTTCCATGTTATTACGGCTAGAATTACGTGGAGTAGATGTGGGCAACCGTTGGCAAGATATTAGTCCTTATCTTTACAGTCGCATTGATGAACACGCATTGCCATTCCAAGATTTGCATTATGTCTATGCACTTGCCAAAGCTGGACACAATAACTGGGTGAACGAAATGCTCCAAAGTATGCAGCACCACGCCTTGAGTATTAATCCCTTTCTTCGCAGGAGTTGGGTAGAGGTAGCAATTCCCGCCGCTAGAGGCATGGTAGCTCATGCTCAGGGTGATTTCAAGACAACTGTTGCTGAACTGAAATTTGCGTTATCGCGGTTGCATGAGATTGGGGGGAGTCATGCACAGCGAGTATTATTTACAGAAGTTTATCAAGATGCCTTGTTAGTGACACAGGAGCAGAATCAGGTTTATATCACTGCTTAAAATCTGACAACAAAGCGATCGCGCAAGCGCTGACTTGTCAGTTCACCCAGAATCCCAAATCAAAGGCGATCGCTATAAACTTTGTTAAGTACGCGATAATTTTCTAACTTCACTGTCTCAAAACGCTTAACACCAAATTGTTTCATAACTGCTTGCAACTGGGAATCTGGTTGGAGTAGTACCAACTGCATTTGCTGAATGAAAGGGAGACCTAAACGCTGTGCTGTTACCAATGGTGGCATAGGAGAAGGCCCGATTATTTCCACCACACGCAAATGCTGTGATAATTCAGGAAAATCCCATAATTCTTGTTCTAATACTACACTGTCAATGGCTGCACAATCAGCCAATCCTTCCACTACCCAACGAATTGAACGCTGATGAGAACCTGATTTTATAGATTTTCCAAAGAAATTGGGCGGATATTTTTCTTGACTCAACCAATTACAAAGTAAATTATAACCACTGTTAGAACCAGAGTCGTTATAGCAAAAAGTTTTCCCTGATAAATCGGCAAACTTATTAATATTACTATCAGCCTTAACAATTACATCTGAATAGTATACAGGACAATCACCATATCGAGATGATTGCATCACAGGTGCAACTAACGTCTTTAACTGATTTAGTGCTATTTGACTGTAACGAATTAGTGGTAATCCACAAATAAAAGCCAGGTCTATTTCGTCTTCCAATAATAAAGTGTCTTGTAAAGGGTCGCATTCACTTTGATGTAGTTGGGTTTCTACTTGTAAAGCACGACCTAAATAAGCTGTAATCTCCTGATATAATCCGAAATAATTAGGAGCTAAATAAGATACACACCGTAAGCTGGTAATTTTAGTCATTCTTTTTCTAGAAAATTGTTATTCTGGAAAATTTTAATTAGCTTTTGCCAAGAGTAATGAATATATAAAAAACTGAGACTAGCAAAAGCAAGCAGCATAATTTTGAAACCTATTATATAAGGATGAATATACCACCATGTCCCATTAAATAAGGATACTCCTAGTTCTGATACCTTCCCTAAAAAATGAGGATATGCTTTTTGATGGATCTGAATATTAATGTCTTGGACTAATGTCATGATCAATTCTCTTGTCAATAAAAGACTAAAGCACAGCAATTCGATAGACTTACCGTAGATTATATCAAAAGAAATCTGGTTTTCCTATTTTGACGAATAAAAATTCTTAATAACCAGCAGTTTTATCTACCACATTGCGTAAAGGTTGTCCTTGACGATAGCGTGTGAGATTATCAAGAAATAGGGCAAGTGTTCTCTCTTTAACTCTGGGCGAATTTCCAGAACAATGGGGGGTAATAAACACATTTGGTAATATCCATAAAGGACTTTCCGGTGGTAGAGGTTCTGTAAATACTGTATCTAAAGCTGCCCCAGCAATCCAACCTGCTTGTAAAGCTTGAGTCAGTGCTGATTCATCAACAATTCCCCCCCGTGCAATATTAATTAAATAGGAATCAGTGCGGAATAAGCGTAAGGTTTCCACATCAATCATTCCCTTTGTTTCTGCTGTTAAAGGAGTAGCAATCACCACAAAATTGCTTTGTGGAAGTAATTCTTTCCACTTGTTGGAAGCGACTACTTGATCAAAATTTGGTAATGGTTTGGGGTGACGACAACTACCAAAAATTCGCATTCCGAATGCTTTAGCACGAACCGCAATTTCTTGACCAATGCCACCAGCACCGATAATTAATAAAGTTTTCTCGAATAATTCTTGAATTGGTAAACCTCTTTGCCAATTATGTTCATTGTGGAGCTGATATAAACTTGGCAATTGTTTACAATAAGCCAGTAAATAAGTGATCACAAATTCAGCAATAGGAATACCATGAACCCCTGCACCATTGGTTAAAATCAAATTTCGTTCTAAATATTTTGGGGTTAAAATGTGATTTACACCTGCATTTGGGGCATGATGCCAACGTAATGAAGGCGCGGCATCTAATACTCGATGTAACGTAGTAGGTTTGAGATAAAAGTAACTAAAATAAACTTCGGCATCTATGGCATCACCGGCGATATTACCCTCACTATCCACAGGCACTACAATAGTATTTTTAGGTAAATGCGGCTCAATTTCATGGGCAATTTCTACTGGTAAAATGAGTTTCATGATAACTCCGATTATTTTTGATGTTCTATTTCATCTTCTGCAACAATTGGTATGTTGAATCTTGTTTAGCTGTATTTGTAACAGATTTTCCCCAACCGATATTTTTACGATAACTTCCTAAAAGTTGAGCTTCTGCTAATGATTGTTCGTTGATTCCTGTTAATGGTTCTACGTCTGGTGAAACATACAGTGCATCTACTGGACAGTATAATTCACACATAAAACAAGTTTGACAGTCGCTTTGTCTAGCAATTTTTGGTGCTGCATCTGGTACTTTATCAAAAACATTGGTTGGGCAAACTTTGACGCACAAATTACACTGAATACAACGAGATTCACTAACTAATTCAATCATAATAAATAACCAAAATTGATCCAAAATTAATATTGATGTAGGTTGGGTTATACCAATTTTATGTGAGGCTGCACATAATCCTGAAATCCCTTGATTAATCCATCTTTATCTGTGTTCATCTGCGTCCATCTGCGTTCAATTAAAATTGAAATTATGTTGGGTTTCCTTGCGTCAACCCAACCTACGATTTACACAGTGACAAGTTCTTTTACTCTTGTATCCTGGATAGGTGCAGCTTTTACCCAAACTTGATCCAAACCACACTAATTAAATGATGTTGTTGGTTAGTATCTTGTTGTGGATAGTCTAAATGTTTGTGCATACCCCGTGTTTCTTTG
>JBJTTJ010000157.1:0-2611 GCA_046080125.1 Cuspidothrix sp. | reverse complement strand
ATATTCTGAAAAATGTTGGTAAAAGTGAGGAAGAAATTGAGGAAATTAGACAAATAGCACTCAGGGAAGCATATTTAGATGAGGTGCTAAGTGTCTAGTATTTCTATTAATATAGGAGATGTATTTTTAATTGATACACCTCCTAATGGTCAACATTTTTACGTCGCAATTGCAAAGACTTCTGGTAATAAATATTTATTTGTTAATTTAACAGACAAGAAAAATAACTCTGAAAGAGTTTGTGTTTTATCACCAGATCCGAGTTTACCAAGTTTTATTAAAAAGGAATCTGTTATAGCTTACTATTTTGCTCGTGAAATGGATGCAAATGATCTTGCTATTTGTATAACTTCTGGTAGTCCTATTCCCAAAGATTGTTTATCTGCTGATATTGTATCACAAATTCAACAGGGAGGATTAATTTCTAAGAAGTTGAAGAATAAATATAAAACTGCGTTGAAGAATTTTTTAGGAATTGATTAAATTAAACGTAGATAAATAGAAAATATTATTTTTTCGATTTATATAACATCCGAGATTATTGTATAATAAAAATCCCCACAACAGAGCTTAACCTATGTCAGAAAAACGGTACAGTTTTATTGAAGGCATTGATTGGGATTATGTGCCACGCCATTCACTAACTCAATCTGAAATATCTATTTACAGCAAGTGGTTAGGGCTTCCAATCAAGCAATTTACCTCAGTAACTCTTCACCTAAATCTATCGAAAAACGATGAAGAGTACGGTGATACCCCATCCGATTTTCTTAAAGAAAAGTATCCCAGTGTATGGGAGCAACTTCTACTTCGTGCAAGGGGTGATTTCGCTCTACGTAGTTATTTGGCTGGCTACTTCAAAGAAGAGATTGACCTTTGGCTCAAAGATAAGCTGACGGATTAGATGAGTTGAAGGTACTTTCAACCAACTGGTTGGAAAGGCGATCGCAGTTGGGGAGATGGAGAGCGATCGCTCTTATTTAGATAATGTGGGAGCAGTGCGATCGCTTCTTGCTAACAGTGGAATGAGTACGATCGCTCTCTGTTAGATAATAGTGGAGAAAGTGCGATCGCTGAAGTATTATAAATATAATCACAAAACAAGGATGAAATAAAATGCAAGCCATTCTCCTCAGCAGCGAAGAAGTCGCAAAACGTGCCAAAGAATTATATGAAACTAGCATTCGTTCACAAGTCGAAACCGAAGAAAACATCGGTAAAATGGTGATTATTGATATAGAAACTGGTGAATATGCAGTTGATAAAAAAGGGATAGAATCAGCGCGTTATTTACGAAATAAAAACCCATTAGCTAGATTATATGGACTTCGCATAGGTTATAAAGTCGCTGTTTCTTTCTGTGGTGATATGGAGCGTGACTATCGGTGATAAATGGTATTATTAAAGATGGCCGAGCAACTGTAAATGTGATATTTCGTCTGCCAAATAAACCAGAGTTTACTATTGAATTTGTGATTGATACAGGGTTTACAGGCGATCTTGGTTTACCACCAGCAGCAGTTACTTTAATGGGTTTACCTTTTCTCTATGAATTACCTGCAAATCTAGCTAATAATAGTTGGGTTGATATACCCATACATGAAGCTGTCATTATTTGGAATGGTGAGGAAAGAGTCGTTAATGTATTAGCTACAGGAAAGCGTCCTTTATTGGGAACTGCTTTACTTGATGGTTATGAATTATCTATCCAATTTACAGAAGGTGGTTTAGTGACAATTGAAGAGTTGTAGTTAAATGGTTTTTATTAAATGCGTTAGCATAGATTACCGTAGATATCACATAACTGACAAAAAAATATCAATGATTTATTCAAACAAATTTTGAATATCTCTTGCACCATGAATTACCCTTACAAGTTCAATTCCATCAACCACGGGACGGTAAAATAAAAGGTATTTACCCACAGGAAAACTTCTAAGTGATGGTGCTAATTCCTCACACAGTTTACCCATTTGAGGTGATTCTGATAAAAGTATCAACTTCTCATTAATAGCATCTATAATTCTATCAGCAGCAATTTCATTATCCTGACGAATATAGAGCCAGATTTCAATGAGATCATTTTGAGCTTCTGGGGATTGAAAAATATTTGCCATATCTTAAATACTGCTAACTAATGTGTTTTGCAGCTTGTCTTTTTCTCCCTTCAGCTTTGATTTTTTCAGCATCAAAAGCTACACCTTCACCTCTATCAAGTTGGTCTATTCCTATTTGTATTTCCTTCCGCAATTCTTCCAGTCTCAACTTCCGTAAATCTTCCCGTTCTTTTAATAACCGCAAACCTTCACGAATGACCTCGCTTTGTGACTGATATAGTCCACTATCAACGAGTTCAGCAACAAATTGATCAAATGTAGTACCTAGATGAACGTTCATAGATTCACCTTTGAATTAATTACATAGTCTTTTCTTTAGAATTGCACACCTGTCAATAATTGTCAATTTTTGTTAGTAAGCTGTTGTGCAGCTAAATCAAATAAACAGAATTACCTTTATTTTTAACTTGGCGCTCCCATTTAATAATAAGACCTCCTTCGTTTAGCAATTTATTTAATAATTCTTCTAACTGTTCTACTGATTCAAATAATCT
>JBJTTJ010000156.1:0-10838 GCA_046080125.1 Cuspidothrix sp. | reverse complement strand
TTACTTGACAATAAATTACATAAATATGTCCTAGCATTGGATTTGCCAGAAAATTTTAAAGAATTACGAGTTTTTGAAGAACAATTTCTAGTTGATGGAAATCCAATTTACTCTCGAAAAAACGCTCAAGTTACTATTCATCATAACGCCCAAAATCAGGAAGCTCAGTTTTCAGTAGATTGGCATTTAGTAGCGATGCCAATAATTAGCAATAATAGTGTTGATGTTTTTAAGAATTGGCTTTCTCAGATGATTATTTTAGCACCAATTCCCAGTTTGATGAGTGGAAATTCCTACAGTGAAACTTTAGAACCAAAGCGAGATGGTTCAAATATTGGAGAATGGCTTTCTGGGATACTTGGTCGTTATCCTGCGGCCTATAGAGAAATTGACAAATATCTCCGGGATATTATGCCAGACTTTCAAGATTTTGTTAATGAAACTATTGGTAAAGACTTAAAAAGTCTTGTGGTTAGATTTGAGAAAAATCAAGCTACTTTGAATGTTGATTTTCAAGATTTATCAGATGGTGAAAAATGCTTTTTTCTTTGTGCTGTGGTCTTAGCAGCTAATAAATTCTATGGACCAATTTTCTGCTTTTGGGATGAACCTGATAATTATCTTTCTCTATCAAGAGTAGGTCATTTTATGATTTCTCTACACCGTTCATTTATAAATAATGGACAAATTTTAGTAACTTCTCATAATCCTGAAGCAATCAGAAAATTCTCTGATGAAAATACCTTTTTCCTCGATAAAAAAAGTCACTTAGAACCAACTTTAATTAGATTACTTAGTGAAATACCCGGTCGTGGAGATCGAGTTGATCTAATTAATGACTTAATTTGTGGAGACATAGAATTATGAGTCCCAATGACTATAGACCACAGCTTATTGTTTTAGTAGAAGATGATGCTCATCGTCAGATTGTTAACGGATTTTGTCTAGATTTAAACGTGGCTATTGATAGGATTCACCTTTTACAAGAAGCTCGTGGATGGGTAAATGTTAAAGATGAATTTAAAGAAAAATATATTCAAAAACTGCGACAAAATGTTAATAAACATATATTATTAATTATTGATCGTGATGTTTATCAAAATAGAGAAATTCATGTACGAGAGTGTATTCCTGAAGATATAAAAAACAGAGTATTTATTTTGGTGTTCAACCCTAATCCAGAAACGCTTAAAGATAATAAAAAGGATATTCAAAAAAGTTTTAAGAATATCGGAAAAGCACTTGCTACAGCTTGCTCTGAAAGGGAAAATGGATTGTGGGAACATCCTGTTCTCCTAGACAATAAACCTGAGTTAGAACGAATGATTTTATCTGTTAAACCATTTCTGTTTACAAATTAGACTAAAAAAACAATATGTTAGCACAAATTAATCAAGTCGCTTTTGCTGTAATTCTCGTAATCATTGTTTATCTTATTCTGCGGTTTTTATTCCCAGCAAATAATCAAGATATACCTATTAATAATGAATCTGTAACTTCTCCAGACACAGAACAGAAGATTAAAGAGTTAGAATTTCAATGTCAACGACTCAGGGAGGAATTAAAACAACAATCTCAACAATTACAAACTGATTTTCAACAGGAAACTTTTACCCAATTACAAACTTTACTCGCTAACTATCCCACAGTTAAAAAAATGGCTTTAGCTAAACCAGAGTTACCAGCTAAAAACCTGGTTTCTCTATTTACAGCTTTAGATAATCTAATTACCAATTGGGGTTATACTGTAATAGGGGAAACTTGGGAACAAGTGAATTATAATCCTCAGTTACATCAAGCTGATAGTGATGATATTCAAGAAGGTGATTTAGTTTATATTCGGTTTATTGGTTATCAAGATGGTGATCAAGTTCTCTATCCTGCTAAGGTTAGTCGCACTTTACCGGGAGGTTTTAATAATAATTAAATTTTTGTTTTGCGTAGAGACACAAAGAAGCAAAGACGCAAAGAATAATAAGATAATTATTTATTATTCTGACTATTGTAAGGGTTTAGCAATGCTGAACCCCTACTACATTATATCTTCTAATAACTGTCACCTGTCACCTGTCACTTAAACTATGACTACTATTGCAATTGATTTTGGTACGAGTAATACTGTAATTAGTATTTTAGAAGCTGATACCCAACAACCTAAAAGTTTACGTTTCCCTAATTTATCCCGTGTCTTTGTAGATGTTACTTCTGAAGGTGAAAGATTGGAATATCCGGTTATTCCTAGTTTAATGTTTATTCAAGCACCTAATAATATTATATTAGGTGAAGGTGTGAGAAGTCAGCGTTTAGGACTTGCTCAAAATTACCCTCCTGAACGATTATTTAAAAATTTTAAGCGCGATTTAGCTGGAGATTATCAATTACCACCACGTCAAATTGATGGAATTAGTTATAATTCTGTTGCTGTTTCTGAGTTGTTTATCCAAACTATTTGGCAGAAAATTAAACAGCAGAATATAGAACCTAGTCATTTAGTTTTTACCGTTCCTGTTGGTGCTTTTGAACGTTATTTAGACTGGTTTCGAGAGTTAGGTAATAAGTTAAATGTTCCCCAAGTTTCTATTATAGATGAATCTACTGCCGCAGCTTTAGGTTATGCTGTCAAATCTCCCGGTAAATTAATTTTAGTTGTAGATTTTGGTGGGGGAACTCTGGATTTAAGTTTAGTGAGAACTGTTAATAATTCTCATCAAAATAATATTAATAATAACTTACGTGCTGAGGTTTTAGCAAAATCTGAAGCTTATGTAGGTGGTGAAGATATTGATGTTTGGATAGTGGATGATTATTTGCGTTCTCAAGGTCTCACTCCTGAACAAATTGGTAAAATCAGTTATCAGAATTTACTAGAAATTGCTGAACGTTTAAAAATTCAACTTTCTAAAAATCAAACTGCTTCCGAAAGTTGGTTTGATGATGAATCTTTTATGTCTTATGAGTTAAAAATCACCCGTGAAAAATTAGAAGAAATTTTAGAATATCGACAATTTTTACAACAGTTACGGGATGTGTTAGATGAAGTTTTAACATTTGCACTGAGAAAAGGTATTGCTAAAAATGATATTGAACAAGTTTTATTAGTGGGAGGAAGTTGTTTAATTCCCGCAGTTCAACAATTAATCAGTTCTTATTTTGGTAAAAACAAGGTAAGATTAAATAAACCTTTTGATGCTGTTTGTCATGGTGCGTTAGCAATAACTCAAATTACGGAAATAGATGATTTTTTGCGTCATAGTTACGCGATTCGTTTATGGGATCATCTTAGCAAAAGTTATATTTATCATCCTATATTTACCAAAGGTACAAAATATCCTTGTCAAAGTTCCCAATGGTTAACTTTACAAAGTGCAAATAATGGACAAACAGAAATTCGTTTAGATATTGGTGAAGTAGGTGATATGACACAAACAGAAATAGCTTTTGACGCTTTAGGTAGAATGACTTCTAGCACTCTTCAACATCAAGAAAGTTACCGTTCATTAGATACCCAACATCAACAGGTATGTGTAGCAAAACTTAACCCTCCAGGGGCAGCAGGATTTGATAGAATATCAGTATTATTTGAAGTTGATTCTCGTCGGATTTTGTTAGCAACTGTTAAGGATTTATTAACAGCAGAGATATTAGTTAATAGAGGTGAAATTTATAAATTGAGATAAGATATAGCACTAGGAAATATTGCGAAGCCGAAGGGCTTGTCGAAGTATGCCCACCCCACAAGAGTTTTATTATTAAAATTTGTACCTCATAGCAATGGAATCTGCTGTAACTTATAGCATTTCTCGATCTAATGAGGTACATCCGTAGGGGCGAACGGCAGGAAAGCCGCTACAATGTACGATGTAATTTTGTACCTCACCTGGATGGAAATGGCTATATTCAAAAAAACCTACTTTGTTTGGAAATTAAGTAATAAACCATATTCCAAACCAGCAACTACAGCTTGATAGGAAGCTTCTAAAATATTCGTAGAAACTCCGATAGTTGTCCAGCGTTTTTCACCATTTCCCGAACCTACTAAAGCACGGGTTTTTGCCGATGTACCTGTATGTCCGTTGAGGATTCTGACCTTATAATCAGTTAATTCAAAATCGGCAATTTGTGGATAAAAATTGACTAAAGCTTTACGTAAAGCTGCATCTAAAGCTGCAACTGGTCCATTACCTTCTGCTGCTTCGAGAATATTCTTACCATTTACTGCCACCTTGACAGTTGCTAAAGAATTAGTAGTTTCCTTCATTTCTACTAAATCACAATGTACTTGAAAACCTTGGACTTCAAAAAACTGTTTACGTTGTCCTAATGCCTCATATATTAACAGAGCAAAACTAGCTTCGGCGGCTTCAAATTGATAACCTTCACTTTCCAATTCTTTCATTTTTTGCAAAATTTGCCGAGTTTGGGGATCATTTTTATCTAACTCTATGCCTAAAGTTCTAGCTTTAGATAACACATTACTTAAACCAGACTGTTCAGAAATAACAATGCGGCGACGATTGCCCACCTGTTCCGGTTGAATATGTTCATAGGTTAAAGGGTTACGTTCTACCGCAGACACATGAATACCACCTTTATGGGCAAAAGCTGAACGTCCCACAAAAGCAGCGTGTTCATCTGGCGCAAGATTTACAACTTCACTGACAAAATGACTAACTTCTGTAAGTTGATTTAGCTGGTGTTCTCCAATACAGCTATAACCTAACTTTAGCTGTAAATTAGGAATCAGAGAACACAAATTGGCATTGCCACAGCGTTCTCCATAACCGTTGATTGTACCTTGCACCATCTTTGCTCCTGCCATGACGGCTGCTAAGGCATTAGCTACGGCCATTTCTGAATCATTATGAGTATGTATACCAATTTGAGGAATTGTTGCTTGTTCTTGACGACTGACCAGTGATACAATTTCCGATACCTCATGAGGTAAAGTTCCACCATTAGTATCACATAAAACCAACCATTCCGCACCTGCTGTCATCGCCGTTTTCAAGGTCTGTAAAGCATAATCGGGGTTTTGCTTATAGCCATCAAACCAATGTTCAGCATCGTAAATCACCCTTTTGCCTTGAGAGCGCAGATACTCAATAGTTTCGCCAATCATGGCTAAATTTTCCTCTAGGCTGGTCTTGAGACCCTCCATAACGTGCAAATCCCAAGATTTACCAAAAATTGTCACCCAGCTTGTACTGGCGGCTAATATGGCTTCTAGCATGGGTTCATCCACTGCCTTGGTATGGGGGCGACGGGTGGAACAAAAGGGAACTATTTCCGCTTGTTTGAGAGGTTTTTGTTGGAGTTGGCAGAAAAATTGTACGTCTTTAGGATTTGCTCCTGGCCAACCACCTTCAATAAAGGGAATCCCTAATTCATCTAGTCTATAAGCAATGCGTAATTTATCTTCTATGGATACTGACAGTCCTTCCCGTTGAGTTCCATCACGGAGAGTAGTGTCATAAAGCCAAAGTTGATTTGAGAGGGTTATGGTCATAATAAGTTCGTGAACCTTTGCTTCAGGAGTCAGGGGAGCAAAGGAGTAGGGCAGGAATAGGAATATATTTATATTATTCTTTTGCCTTCTGCCTTTTGCCTATTCCCTGATGTCATTTAGTTGGATAATTTCAATATGCCAAAGGTTCTAGGTCAAGGTAAATTAATTGAGTGTGAAAGCCAAGCCAATTTAGGAAAGGTACTGCTCAAAAATAGTGTTAACCTCCACAATGGTGGTTCTAAGGTAATAAATTGTAGAGGTATTGGCACTTGTGGTACTTGTGCGGTTAAGGTAGAAGACGAAGTATCAGCTGCGAATTGGCGTGATCAAACACGGCGATAGCTTAGGGTGCACCTTGGTGCATTCGCTTCTTCCCCATTCTCCTGTGTCGGACTTGGGTTTAGCTTAACAAACACAGGTTTTAGGTGATGTAAAAGTAACGGAATTTGATGGGTTTTGGGGTCAAGGTTCGGAATTAGTTTGGATACCAGAAGGTTAACAAGGAGAAAAACAAGATGGGCAGATGGACACCCTTGATTTTAATGGCTGGCGGTGTAGCAATTTTACTAGGTACGTTACTAGGAATTAACTTTCCTATGGGCGGACAACAAGGTGCTAATGTGCCACCAGGACGCAGAGCATCTAGCGTTCTTCCTGCTAATATTAATGTTAATAGCACTGCTAACAAAAATAACTCGGAAAATAATGCCGCTAATGATTCGGAAACTACTGGTAATGGTAATCGTACCAGTGTAGCTCAAAGTAATGCCTCTACTGGAACTCCAGATAATTCTGCGGCCGCACAAGAAACCAGTGGCAGTAATGATAGTTCCACTGAGGAAACTTCCGCTACAGAAGGTGGCTCTAATACCACTACCACCAGTAATGATACTGCTAATAAGAGACCAATTCCGGCTTTATGGTAAGGCAATAGGTGACAGTGTTTTTTGACTAATGACCTAACCAATTACCAATTACCAGCCCTGATAGGTTATTAGTTATTTACTAAGGACGAATAACTATTAACTAATGACTAGCGATGTTTTAATTATTGGTGGTGGTATTATCGGGTTGGCTTGCGCTGTAGAGTTGAAGTTGCGGGGTGCAAATGTTACCGTACTTTGCCGTGATTTTACTGCCGCAGCCAGCCATGCTGCTGCCGGGATGTTAGCCCCTGATGCGGAAAATATCACTCATGAGGGAATGTTATCTCTATGTAGGCGATCGCTCGCTTTATATCCTAACTGGATCAGCAAATTAGAAGAATTAACAGGTTTAAATGCCGGTTATTGGCCTTCTGGTATCCTCGCACCAGTTTATCAACAACCAATTACCAATCCCCAATCCCCAAGCTTTTGGTTAGATAAGGATGCTATTCATCAATATCAGCCGGGATTAGGGTCTGATGTGGTTGGTGGTTGGTGGTATCCTGAAAATGGCCAAGTTGATAACCAAGCTTTACTTCAAGTTTTGCGGACTGCTGCTAATTCTTTGGGTGTAAAATTTAAGGATGGTGTGACGGTTGAAGCGATCGCCCAACAACAAGGACAAGTTATAGGTATTCAAACTAACACGGGCTTAGTCAGGGCTAATCATTATCTCTTGTCCACTGGTGCTTGGGCAAATCAATTATTGCCTTTACCAGTACACCCCCGCAAAGGACAAATGCTACGGTTGCGAGTACCAGAATTTGTAAAAGAGTTACCTTTAACACGGGTTTTATTTAGTGAAAATATTTACATTGTTCCTAGGCGAAATCGCTCTATAATTTTAGGGGCCACAAGCGAAGATGCGGGTTTTACCCCTGATAACACACCAGCAGGAATTCAAAGTTTACTCCAAGCTGCAACCCGTCTTTATCCCCAATTAACAGATTATCCCATCCAGGAAATGTGGTGGGGTTTTCGTCCTGCTACCTCCGATGAATTACCAATTTTAGGTAACAGTCATTGTAATAATTTAACTCTAGCTACTGGTCATTATCGCAATGGAATCTTGCTTGCACCAATCACAGCCGCGCTAATTACGGATTTAATTTTGTCACAAAAAACTGATCCTCTTCTCACTAATTTCCATTATTCCCGCTTTCAAACCCAGCCTTCTACCACCACATCCATGCTGACTTATCCTGCTAATTTCACTAACGAACCTAGTAAAACTTTATCTTTACCATCTACTGAACTACAAGATTCAGGATTAATTATTGCCGGTAAAACCTTTCAATCTCGCTTGATGACAGGAACTGGCAAGTATCGTACTATTGGGGAAATGCAAAAAAGTGTCGCTGCTAGTGGTTGTCAAATTGTTACAGTAGCAGTACGACGAGTACAAACCAACGCACCGGGACATGAAGGTTTAGCAGAAGCTTTAGATTGGGGTAAAATCTGGATGTTACCAAATACTGCTGGTTGTCAAACTGCTGAGGAAGCGGTACGAGTAGCACGTTTAGGACGGGAAATGGCCAAGTTATTGGGACAGGAAGATAATAATTTTGTTAAGTTAGAAGTTATACCAGATACTAAATACTTATTACCTGATCCCATAGGGACTTTAGAAGCTGCGGAACAGTTAGTAAAAGAAGGTTTTGCTGTATTACCTTATATTAATGCTGATCCCATGTTAGCTAAACGGTTAGAAGAGGTTGGTTGTGCAACAGTGATGCCCTTAGCCGCGCCCATAGGTTCTGGACAAGGACTGAAAACTACTGCCAATATTCAGATTATTATTGAAAATGCCAAAGTGCCGGTAGTGGTAGATGCAGGTATTGGTGCGCCTTCAGAAGCCGCACAAGCGATGGAATTGGGTGCAGATGCATTGTTAATTAATAGTGCGATCGCCCTAGCTGAAAATGCCCCAGCAATGGCTTATGCTATGGGTTTGGCAACTACAGCCGGTCGTATGGCCTATTTAGCTGGTAGAATGCCGATCAAAGACTATGCTAGTGCTAGTTCCCCTTTGACGGGTACTATTACTGGGTAGATTATATCTGAAAAAGACTAACACCATCATTGCTTGGTTTTCGCGTCGGCAATAGCCTCAATTCAATACTTGATATCACCGTATTATATATCAAGTAGTTGATTTTTTCCCAAAAATATATTAATTTTTGTTAATATAAATATAGTTTTGTCGCTGAAATTGTCAACTTAGGACTTGCTCTTTTTAAGAATAAAACTTTTGTGGGGTTGGCGTTCCTATCTTATGCATTTGAAGGAGCATCTTTGAAAGCTCGGCGTGCTAATTTAACATAGGTTTTCGCTGTAGTGTATGGTATTTCTAAATCTTGGGCTATATTTTGCAATGATTCTCCCATTTCCCTTCTTGCTAAGATTGTCGCCCAGATTGTAGCTATTTTTTCCGTGCGATCGCCTCCCGTGCGTTTTCTTTGTGCTATGAATATTTCTGTTAATTGTTCTATGCGTTCTGGTAACAAATTAGTTGTAATTTCTGTAGATATATTTGATGTTGATTCTATCCATTTTAAGCTAGTTTGCCCTAATCCAAAGGTAGTTTTATGTCCAGTACCACAATAGGGAGCAAGTTGTACTAAGGCATAAAATAATTGGGTAAATTCGATATTAGCTAAAGCGGTTTTTGCTAACCCTAAAGAAATTGCACCTGTAAAACCTGTGACTGAACCCCGTTTACCTGCGGCGACTTTAACAGATTCTAAACTGTGTTTATGAATGATAACATTTTCATCTATCCATTCTAAAAAAGTATCTTGTTCTACTGGCATTCCTGAAAAATCATTCCAACGTCTGAGGTAACTATGAAACAGATTGATAGGAACTGGAAGCGGGAAATGATGTCCTTTACGGCGAAAACTGGTAGGGGAAATAAAACTAAGATTAATGTTATGATGTTTCTGATTAGATGATGTTAAAATTTGCTGATAAGTAGTTGGTGGATTAACAATATTTATTTGTTTGATTTGTAATTCTGTATCTCTTAAATTTACGGTTGGTGGTAATTGGCTTAACCATTGTTTTAAAAACTGCACCACTGGTTGAGAAAAAACATTAACATACCAATGATAAGTATTATTTGCTTGCAATTGTAATTGTTTACCAGTGGCAACTAATTGACCTTCCAATGCGGAAATATTAAAAGGTTTTTCTGATTCACCATCATGTAAATATGCTGAAAGCGTGGGGTTAATTTGGCGTACTTGATCCAAAAACCAAGCATGAAGGGCGATGGTATATTGAGAATATAAAGATGCAGAAGTAACCGGTTCTAAGTCAAATACTAAACCAACTAATTCCGTATTTTCTGCCCATTCTAAAGGTGTATTTTTGACTGGGGTTTTTCGTTTATTAGATACTATTCTTGGCATTATTTTGAGCTATATTCTGTGATTATCATTGATTCTACTCTTTTTCAGTCCCCTTGCGGGGATTCTTTGTTTGGAAACTTTGCTAGTATAAGCCCCTTCTAAAAATTCAGGTACGTTTCAGTCCCCTTGCGGGGATTCTTTGTTTGGAAACTACTTGCCCCTTTGCAAGGACTATTCATATAGCTGGCTAGTTTCAGTCCCCTTGCGGGGATTCTTTGTTTGGAAACTTCTAGCCATAGACTCATAGCTTGCTCCAACCCGTGTTTCAGTCCCCTTGCGGGGATTCTTTGTTTGGAAACAATTTCATTAAATAAGTCTTTCCACTACGTTTTTGTTTCAGTCCCCTTGCGGGGATTCTTTGTTTGGAAACTTTACTAACCTAAGAGGGTTGATCGGGGAACTGGCTGAGTTTCAGTCCCCTTGCGGGGATTCTTTGTTTGGAAACGAAAAAGCACGTTCTGGAGTAAGCTAGTAAGTGTAAGTTTCAGTCCCCTTGCGGGGATTCTTTGTTTGGAAACCTTGGCTGCGCTTAGTGCCTACGATTTGCAATTTTCTGGTTTCAGTCCCCTTGCGGGGATTCTTTGTTTGGAAACAATCAAAGCAGCCAATAATTGGCTGCTTTTTTTTAGTTTCAGTCCCCTTGCGGGGATTCTTTGTTTGGAAACATCATACTTATACAATAAAATACTATTCCAGTCGTGTTTCAGTCCCCTTGCGGGGATTCTTTTTTTGGAAACGAAAAAGCTAATCTATGTGTGTTCAATATCTGTTTAACGTTTCAGTCCCCTTGCGGGGATTCTTTGTTTGGAAACCACAATCAGAATCATCCAAGGCAATTGCACATTATCAGATGTTTCAGTCCCCTTGCGGGGATTCTTTGTTTGGAAACTTTTTTATTCCTCAAAAAGAATTTACTTCACTATCGTTTCAGTCCCCTTGCGGGGATTCTTTGTTTGGAAACCATTTCTCCGTGAACTTCAAAACTGATATACC
>JBJTTJ010000155.1:0-1860 GCA_046080125.1 Cuspidothrix sp. | reverse complement strand
CACCAGAACTACAGAATCACATAAAGGAACAACGTACAAACCTTACAATAACCCTATCAAACTATGCTATTAAATACCGTGTTAATGATATTGAGCAAATTTTAAGACCCGCATTGTTAGCAGAACTCACTGAGGCTGGCATTAAACATACCCCAGACAAAATAGTGAAGATTGCCAAACAAGCAGATGGTAAAATCGTATTTTTAGAAAAAGGTAAAGTTACTAAAAGGGCAAGTGGACTAGCACACATTTTGAAGGAGCATAAAGAGGATTTTGCTAGACGTGGAATTTCTGAGGAGGAAATCCCGGATGCTGTAATCGCTGCTGTAACCAGTGGAACTTTTCTTGGTTATCAAGGAACAGTAGAACCTCGACGAGAAATATATGAACTAATTTTTAATGGAAAAAAGCAACTTATAGCAGTGACGGTAGGTGATAATGGTTATATAGTTGGAGCGAATCCTGCCTCTTTACCATGATTCCACCTGAGAATAATCAAAACAGCTTGATCATTTGATTCTATTACGTAGGGGTTTAGCACTGCTAAAACCCTAAAAATCTAGGTTTTCGTAATGCAAAAATTCATGTCCCAACCTTGTTGAGTATAGCTATGGCAATAAAAATCAAACTAATGGCTGATTATGGATGTGATCCTTTATGGTGGGCAGATGCTGATAAAGTTGGTAACATTGACCCAGCAAGATTGCCCCTCAGCCAAGAAACCATTAACCATTTGAAAAAATGGGCGACTGATTATAATGCAACATTAAATTGGCAAGATCCTGGTAATTCACCAGATTTAAGTCCAGAAGAAGAAGCCACTTTTGAAAAAGAAGGTATTAGTTTATGGAAACAACTGCAAAAAGAACTCGCACCTAATTATGAAGTTATTTATTTCAGTGAGTTATTAGGTAAAGTTGTTACTGACATGAATGAATTAGACTCTTTGCTTGCTATCTATGCTTAACTGATAGTCAATAAAAAAAGTAACCGATGACAACAGCCACCTTATTCCAATGGGTAGAACTAAAACAAGATGTTCCTAACAGCCCTGTAAAAGTTGGTAATAAGGGCGTTGTTTTAGATCATCTCAATCCTACTACAAGCCAGCCAGAACCAGGATATATTTTAGAAGTATTTCAAGATGGTGAAACGCTGGATGTCGTTTCTGTTCCTATTTCCTGGGTTAACCCTCTTCCTGAAACTTGGGGAAATTTTTAACAGGATACTAAACAGACAGCTTAAAACCGCCTCAGAATGAATTCTGAGTCTAATAGCAAAAGTCGTCTCAAGACGACTAGAATAATCTTTGAGTCCGTGAAAACGGACTTCGGCTATTAGACTGGGAATTAATTCCCTCCACGGGTGAGAAAGCTAACTGATAATATTAAAAATATCAGCTACAGCATGAGGAAAAATCCCACCATGTCCAACCAAACAAATTTAACAGATGCTCGTAATAACCTAGCTGACATTTGCACTCAAGTAGTTGCAGATAGAGAAGTAATGATTATTACCCAACCTGATGGTGAAAACGTCGCCCTTATTGCTCTTCCTGATACTTTGGACAAAGACTACTATATTTCATATACATAGCAAAAAGCTCGCCTACACATTAAAGTATTTAGCGGGCTTAAGAATTATTGAAAATGGAGCTTATGGGAGTCGAACCCATGTCCAAATTGGGTATTAACCCTCCACTCGTTCACAGGTTTAGCCTTTCTGACCCTCAAGGCGGGAATCGTTCATTATCCCGAACGTAGGATGCTCTGATTTAATCTTAGCCACCAAACCAACCAGAGAACGTTTGTTGGAGCGTCCGTTGGGGGTTAGGTCTTTAATCCTTAACGGAGTCAAATT
>JBJTTJ010000154.1:0-6249 GCA_046080125.1 Cuspidothrix sp. | reverse complement strand
TAGTTTTAAAACAGAAATCAAAAGTTACGAAGAGGCTAGAAAAATGCGCTATGTAACCAGTATTGAAAGATTAGCTAAACAAGAAGGAATTGAGGAAGGTCTGCAAGAAGGTCGTCAGTTAGGAGTCATTCAAAGTAGTCGAGATAGCGTGATTGAAGTCTTAGAAACAAGATTTGGTCAAGTACCAATAACTATTATTAATGCAGTGAATAATATCAGTGATTCATCTGTTTTGAAAACACTCTTAAAAAGAGCGATTTCTATTCCTTCACTGGCTGAGTTTGAGCAATTATTACCATAGAGTTTAAATGTTGTTATTAATGCAGTAAAAAATATCTGCATTAATAATAATTTTTCTAGAATTTGCGAATTTTATTACCTAGTTATCAGAAAAAATGCTTACTACCGAATTATCCAAACCTCTCGATATAATCGCTAAACAACGGCAGTTTTTCCAAACAGGTAAAACTAAAGATGTAGCTTTTCGGATTTCCCAACTTAAAATACTCAAACAATTAGTGAGTGAGAATAAAGAGGGAATTATCCAAGCATTAAAAGCCGATTTACATAAACCAGAATTTGAAAGTTATGCTACAGAAATCGGTGTTAATAAAGAAATTGATTATGCTCTCAAGCATATCAATAACTGGACAAAACCAAAAAAAGCAGCCGTTCCTTTAGAATTTTTTCCTTATGGGGCTAAAACTTATCCAGAACCCTTGGGAGTAGTTTTAATTATTGGTCCTTGGAATTATCCCTTTCAATTAATCATATCACCTTTAGTTGGTGCGATCGCTTCGGGAAATTGTACGATTATTAAACCTTCGGAACTTGCACCCCATACTTCTAATTTAATCAGCGAATTGATTCAAAAATACTTTGCTCCAGAATATATTACCGTCATTCAAGGAGCAGTAGAAACTAGTCAACAGTTACTAGCCCAAAAATTTGATCACATCTTTTTTACTGGTGGTACAGCCATTGGTAAAATTGTCATGGAGGCTGCCGCTAAACATCTCACTCCAGTAACTTTAGAACTAGGTGGCAAAAGTCCTTGTATCATTGATACTGACATTAATCTAGACTATACCGCTAAACGCATTACTTGGGGTAAATTTATTAACGCTGGACAAACTTGTATTGCACCAGATTATCTGTTAGTAGATAAAAAAATCAAACCAGAATTAATCACTGCTTTGCAAAAATGTCTCCAGGAATTTTATGGTGAAAATCCTGCTACCAGTCCAGATTATGCCAGAATTGTTCATCATAAACATTTTGATAGATTAGCTAATTTACTCAAAGCTGGGAAAATTATTGTTGGTGGAGAAACTAACCGGGAAGAACTTTATATTGCTCCCACTTTGTTAGAAAATGTGACGTTAGAAGATGCAGTCATGCAGGAGGAGATTTTTGGGCCAATTTTACCCATCATTGAATATACTGATATCAATGAAGCCATTAGCTTAATTAACTCTCGACCCAAACCCCTGGCTTTATATTTATTTTGCCAAAATAAAAACCTGCAAAAACAGATTTTACAGGAAACATCATCTGGAGGAGTATGTATTAATGACACAGTAATGCAAGTTGGTGTTTCCTCCTTACCCTTTGGTGGTGTGGGTGATAGTGGCATTGGTAGCTATCACGGTAAAGCTAGTTTTGATACTTTTTCCCATTATAAAAGTGTCTTAAAAAACTCATTTCGTTTGGATATAGATTGGCGATATGCACCATATAAAGGTAAATTGTCGCTGTTAAAACGAATTATTGGGATTTAATTCAAATTCTCTACTCCCAACGGTAACAGATCCCCGACCTCTTTTATTTATTGTGTCCATACATGATTAATTGATCTTAGAAGTCGGGGATCTTATCTCCTCATCTGAATCCTTATATTTCGTAAGTTAATGTATAATAATAATATAAAAGATGTAGCTGACCAAACATGACTACACTACTTCTCAACCAACAAGTACAAGATGAAATTATTCGTCTAGATATGAAAATAGAAACACCTATGTTACAACCAAGTTCTACACAAGTTCAAACTCTATATGATCAAGATTATTACCTGTGGTTAAAAACTACTATTAATCAATTGCGTACTAGACAATTTACTGCTGTTGATTTAGATAATTTATTGGAAGAGTTAGAAACTATGGGTAGAAGTGAAAAAAGGGCAATCAAAAGTTTACTAATTAGACTTCTTGAGCATCTTTTAAAACTTCAATGTTGGCAAGGTGAAAGAGAACGAAATCAAGGACATTGGCAAGGTGAAATTATAGAATTTCGGAGACAAATAAAAGATGAATTGGCAGATAGTCCTAGTTTAAAACCTTACATTTTAGATATCTTTGATGAATGTTATCAAAATGCCAGAAAACAGGCTAGTTATCGCTCTCAATTACCTCTTGATATATTCCCTATTATCCCCATTGGTTCTTTAGAACAAATTCTGGATGAAAATTGGTTTCCTAAATTTTCTTAGTAAAACTGATAGTTGCGCTTCATCGCAGTTAGTAGCTAAAGCTCAACTATATTTTTCATTTTAATTGACACTCAATAAAATACTATATATTCTCTAATTTTTTTCTCAAATCATCTAATGGTGATTCTAGTTTTTCTGGTTCATTAGGACAAAATTCTATTTCAACATAATCATTATATCTATTTTTAAGTGAAATAGATATCTTTATTTTAATCTTGCCTTTTTCCCAACCTTTACCACCAATTCTTAATATCTAACACTCTTTTACTATTTGAAGTTGCAAATCAGTTACATCAAGCTTTTCTTCATAGAATTTAAAAGAACTTAAATACGTAATACAATCATCTGTATTACACTTCACATACCCTGTCTCCAATAATGGTTTCTGTCTAACTGCTTTAATTACTAATTCTTTTAACCTTGTGACGGTAAAACTATCCTCAGAAAGCCGAATAATATCATCATCACATTCTAGGGGAATAAGTTTATCACTCATATTAACTTACGCAAAAATATCTAAATCAAACCTACACAACATCCTGTAAATCCTCAAATTCTAGATAGATAACGTAGGGTGGGCATTGCCCACCAGAGGAGTTATTACATTCAGATTAAATAAATGAATAGCCCAAAAATACGATACCAATTGCACAAAAAGCTAATGCGGCAAAACGGATAATTTTAGGCAATATTTGGTTAATTTCATTGAGGGCAAAAGTTAAACCAATTTCTCTAGCACTGAGGATAATTACTGTTTGAACCAGGGCAATGACAAAAATTCATCTATTATAGATCTAATGGAGTAGTTCCTCTACTTGATGCTGACTCCATAAGGTCTTATAAATTCCTGGTTGTTTCAGGAGTTCGGAATGATGACCCATTTGTACGATTTTACCTTGATCCATGACCAGAATTCGATCTGATGTGGCGGCTGCGGAAAGTTGATGAGTAATAAAAATTACAGTTTTTCTGTTAGTGTCTGTGGCTAAATTGCCAAGGATTTGGGTAGCAGTTTGATTATCTACACTGGAAAGAGCATCATCTAAAAGTAAAATGGGGGCATCAATTAAAATTGATCTAGCTAAAGCTGTTCGTTGTCTCTGTCCTCCAGAAAGGGTAATACCACGCTCACCGACGAGAGTTTCGTATTTTTGGGGGAAATTCTCAATTTCTGCCTCAATTTGCGCTATTTTGCTGGCGTAAACTACATCTTCCTCCGGGGTCATGGGATCGCCATAACGGATATTATTTTTGACTGTGGTACTGAATAGAAAACTATCTTGAGGGACGTAAGCGATCGCACCGCGTAAATCACTCACAGCTAGTTTAGTAATGTCCACACCATCTAAAAATAACTGTCCTGGTTCAATATCTAATAATCTAGGAATGGCATTAGCTAGGGTGGATTTTCCCGACCCAATTGGACCAACAATGGCGACTACTTCCCCCGGAGCAATAGTCAAATTAATATCCTTTAAAGCTGGAGTATTTGCGCCGGGATAGGTGTAACTAAAATTAACAGCAGTTAATTCCCCTTTAATTTGACTTGCTTCTAGATGAATAGTATCTGGTGTATCTTGAATTTTCGGAGTTACGCTGAGGATAGATTCTAAACGGTCAATACTAACTTCACCTCGTTGGTAAGCTGTAATAGTAAATCCTAACAAAGCCGTGGGGAACACTAAACGCTCCACATAAATTAACAACGCCAAAAAATCCCCGATTGCCAAGCTTCCAGTAGATATTTTGACTGTTCCCAACCAGATGATAATTAAAGAACTGAGATTTGCTAATCCACCAATGAGCGGAAATAGGGTGTTACGACTTTTAGCTAGTTGTAGGTTAGCGGCTAATAACTGTTCATTTTTCTGATTAAATGCTTGACGCTCATTTTCTTCTTGGGCGTAAATTTTAATCAAAGCGATACCGCTAATATCTTCGCGCACCAGTTCACTAATATCTGAAAGTTGTTCCTGGACTATGGTTTGTTCCTTTCGCAAGCGATCGCTAAACAAATGTACCATTATAAACATAAATGGATACACCGCTAATGATGCCAATGTTAACTCCACACTCAAAGACAACATTACTGGCAACGTTAAACTATAGGCAAATAAGGTATTAGCCAAGCTTAAAACCGCAAAACCTAACAAGAGCCGAATATTATCTACATCACTAGTCGCTCGACTAATTAAATCTCCTGGTGTATTAAGATTAAAATAGGCAGGTTCTAAGCGCAGTAAATGTTCAAAAATCCGTTGTTTTAAATCAAATTCTACCTGTCTACCTACACCAAAGATCCAAATCCGAGAAGCCATTCGCATCATCCACATAGCAGAACTAAGTAGGGCGATAATGACCACATAACGGATAATCTCATTAAAACTAAAACTTGTGGAAAGTTTATCTACCCCTGAGCGAATTAACAACGGGATATAGACACCTAATCCATTAACAACGAACAAGGCAATAATACCTAGGACAGTTTCCCGCCAATAGGGGCGTAAATAATTTGTGATTTTACTAAATCTGTGAGAATTGGCCATGCCAACAATTATGCAACTTTTTGGTAATTTGTTAATTATCCCCGCCTCCCCGCCTCCCCGCCTCCCCCATCTAACAATTAGGTGCGACCACGCAGGAAATTATAAATTTGATTGAGATAACTCTCCCATACTTGGGTAGTAAGTTGCAAAGTTTCCGCACTGGGAACAAAGTCTTCTACCCGTAACCCTCTTGTCCTGATTTCTTGAGGATTTTGTAGTAGATAGGGAGGGATATTCACATTCAGATTATTCCCGGCTATGGTGGGAAAATTGATCTGTGCCATTGGTGGGATGATATTTGTCTGAATATCTGAGATTGTAGAACCTGTATTTTCAGGACTAAAAGCTACTAGAGATGAGGGAGCTTGCTGATCCAAATTAATCCCGCTAACTGTAGCAATGGGTGATCTGACTAGAAAGTAGGCGATCGCTGGTGTGCTAGACAACAGTAAAATCGTCAAAGCCCATCCCAATAATAACCCCCCCGGCTTGTCTATACCTCCTCCCTTAATTTTTTGAGCAGCGAAACACAACATTAAAACCGATGCTCCCAAGGGTTTGAGGGGGAAGGATATCAATCGCCACAAAGAAGACAGCGCTAGTTCATTAGGATTGAAAAATGCTAAAGCTAAAACAACTATGACCAAACCTAAAAGGAATCTACCTACAAAAGTTGCTGTGGGATACAATCTTTGAAACAATGAGTAGGCTACGACACCTATTAGCAGCCACAGCAAAACCCGACTTAACAACTGAAACATAAATTAACTCTCTAATTTTTTAGTACGGTCAGCCCGGAAGCTAGAGGAAATTGATTAATTTTATCGTCAAGGTGACTTGAAAATATCTCTCTCTCCTTACACCCACAGATCACCGTCGTAGTGATTTTAGTGCAATTTTTTGACACTTAGTGTATCATTAGCGATTTTCTCAAAGAGTAATTTATATAGGGTTTAAACACAAACGAATTTATGTACACCTAACTGTAATGCAACGATTAACTTTTTCGTCCCAGAGGCACATGGGTGAGATACATCATCAGCCCCCTCCTCGCTTGCGAGACAGGGGTTGGGGTTTTTGTATTTCACTCAACCGAGAACCGTTATATAAGCTATCAGGATTAATATTTAACTCGCGTAATTTAGTAGCTAATTTTTGCGGTTTTTGTTCTACTTAGGACTAAATTAGATTCAGAAAATAACCATAAAGGAG
>JBJTTJ010000153.1:0-7890 GCA_046080125.1 Cuspidothrix sp. | reverse complement strand
CAAAATTGTTTTTCATCCCAAAAATCAGCAACGCCGGATTTTTTTAGCAAATTCATGAGGTTTAAACATAAAGTCACTCATAATGTTTGTCTATGAGTGTACAGGTTTATCGCTTAAATTGTCAACTTAGGACAAGCTCTTAACTTTCTTCTTTGGATTCCCTCTGCATCTTTGCGATTAGTTTCTAACCAATGATTGATAGAATTTGGTAATTCTTGCTTAGTTCTACTAGCTACATCAATACAAACGTGCCTAGTAATCGCCTTAGCAACTATAACTTCACCTACAGTAATGTCATAGGAAATTTCAAATTTATCCCCACCAATTTTATGCGGTGATAAACTAATCATCAAATTATCACCACAATATACAGGACGCAAAAAATCTACATTAGCATGAACAATGGGAAAAGCTAAAGATGGATTAGTAAAAAATGATTTAATATCAATACCAGTAGCCACTAATGAAACTTCATAACCCTCATGACATATTCTTAAAATATTAGTGAAATAAACTACTCCAGCAGCATCAGTGTCTTGAAATCGGACGGTGTAGTAATATGTAAAAGCCATCTGACATTTCCTCAGCAGTTTTGAGTATTAAGAAAGACACGAGGCAATAGGGAAGCATCTCGACTACGCTCGATTACCGGGAATCGTCAAGCATCTCGACTACGCTCAATCACCGGGAACAGGCAACATTAAGCAAAAATGTGGCCAAAACATAGGACACTATCTTTAACTGCTGCAATCACCCGTTCTATATCCTCTTCTGTATGGGCAACAGAAAGAAAACAAGTGCGACCTTCCCAGATGTAAACGCCCTTGGCAATCAGGTGATAAAATAGTAATTCAAATTGCAAAGGTAAATAGAACTCACTCGCATTACCAGCATAAGTAAAGCGAAAGAAAGAAGCAAAATGCTTGACTTCAATGGGAACATTTTGTTCCTGAAAAAAAGCATTTAGAGTTGTAGCTAGTTGGGCAGTCCGTTGATTTAATTGTTGTTGTAACTTTCCCCCCTCCATCCGCATATATTTAAGCGCAGCCCTAGCCGCCGTCATAGTCAGAGGATTTTTAGAGAAAGTTCCCGCAAAAAAGGTCATGGGTACTTCTGGATAAGAATCATCCCCATAAAGCCACATACCCCCATCAATTCTATCCATATAGGCACGAGAACCAGCAACCACACCAATAGGTAAGCCTCCCCCCACAACCTTACCATACACAGCTAAATCAGCTTGGACATTAAATAAAGCTTGACACCCCCCCGGATGGACACGAAAACCCGTTAAAACCTCATCAAAAATAAGAGTGATTTGTTTTTCTTGAGTCAGTTGTCGTAATTGTTGCAAAAACCCCTGGGGTTGTAAATCAGGACGGCGACTCTGCACCGGTTCAACCAAAACCGCAGCCAACTCATCAGCATGAGCATTAATCATCTCCAAAGACTTAGCATCACCATAAGTCAAAACTAAAACATCATCAGCGACCTTTTGAGGGACTCCAGGAACTAAAGGTACAGATTGCAGCTTACCATCTACAGGTTGAGCCATAACCAAAGTTCCATCAAAGTGACCATGATAAGAACCAGAAAAAATGACAAATTTATTCCGGCCCGTAGCAGCACGGGCTATTCTGATTGCCGTCATCACCCCTTCTGTACCAGAATTACAGAAAACAACTCGGTCCATTCCCGTCATTTCCGAAATTAATTCTGCTACCTCACCTGCTAGTTTACACTGAGGCCCAATTTGTATTCCTGCCTGCATTTGCTCTGTGAGGGCAGTGGTAATAAAATCAGGATTGTGGCCGAAAAGATGCACACCAAAGCCCATAGTTAAATCTATATACTCATTCCCATCCACATCCCAAAATCTTGCCCCTTGGGACTTGTCACCGACAATGGGATAAAACATTTCTTTTATTAGTTGCCAAAACCCAAAAGCAGACCTTCTATCAGCCAAAACTGGACGGTAAGCTTGCGATCGCTGTTTGGATTTTCGAGTACGTTGGGTATACTGGGCAATAAATGTTTGTAAATACTGTTTTTGCTGGGGATTTAAACTCTCAGCACTATCTTTTTTAGAGTTATGAGGTTTTGACGACCTAGCTTTGCCATTATGATTAGATGGTACTGGCTGGGGAGTTGTAGACTGATTAAAATTGGTTAATGATGGGGTTTTTAATAAATTAGAATTGCTACTGGTTTCTGGTTTAGTCTCGGTGACAGAAACACTATGAACAGGTTTATCAGCCAGTGGTGAATTGTGATAACGCAGTAATTCTAATTGTTGCGCCATTAAATCCAACTGTTGAGCGACAACTTTTTCTAGATAGCTATTACCTTCTTTTTGGGTTGGAACTGGAGATGGTGAAAATGCAGGTTGAGAAACTATTTGTACCTGGGGTTGTTGGGGAGTAACTGGTGCTGGAACATCCACAACAGGAGACGAAATAAAATTAGTGGGTATATTTTGACTAATATAAGTGGCTATCTCATCAATGGTAGTTAATTCTTCAAACAACTGAGCGATGGATAACTGGACTTTAAAAGTATCTTGGATTCTGCGGACTGCATCAATTAATACTATCGAATCCGCACCAATATCCAGAAAATTACTGTGAACGTTTACTCGTCCTGGCTCGGTTTGCATCACACCAGCCATAATATGTTGTAGTTTAGCAGCGATCGCATCTTTGGCGTTAGTTTTAGGAGATGGAGTAGTTAATTGTGCATTATTCATATCTTGTTCAGGGGTGGCAATCCAATAGCGTTGACGTTGAAAAGGATAAGTTGGTAAATGTAATTTCTGGGGTTGGTTGTCAAAAAAGAAACCAGCCCAGGCGATTTCTAAACCTTGGACATAAAGATGACCTAAACTGTTCAATATCATCTGAGAGTCCTGTTCACCTTTCTTTAGAGAAGGTAGCCAAATAGCCTTATTTTCAGGAGAACAGCGTTTTCCCATACCGATGAGAGTAGGATGGGGACCGATTTCCACAAAGCAATCGCAACCTTCCTGAAACACAGACTCCATACCAGCAGCAAATTGTACCGATTCTCTGGTTTGTTGTCGCCAATATTGAGCATCTAAGAGTTGTTTAGGCTGTAATTTTTTCCCAGTCAGCGTAGAAACAAAAGGAATACGGGTGGGGAAATATTTTACACCCCTAGCAATTTGTATAAAATCATCAAGCATTGGCTCAATCAGATGGGAGTGGAAAGCTTGGGAAACAGGCAATAATTGGACTGTAACACCTTCAGAATCTAACTGCTGTAGTACCTTTTCCACTCCGGGAACAGTTCCAGAAATTACTGTATTTTCCGAACCATTGAAAGCTGCAATTGTCACATCTTTTTTATAAGGTGTAATTACCCGTGACACAAGCTCACCGGAGGCAAAGACAACGGCCATTTGTCCCCTTTGGGAGAGATTTTCCATTAACCGTCCTCGGTGGGCGGTCAGTTCTAGTCCGGTTTCCAGACTAAATGCACCTGCTATACAAGCGGCCGCATATTCTCCGAGACTATGACCCATAACCACTGTCGGTACAACTCCCCAAGATTGCCATAGTTGGCACAGGGCATATTCTAGGGAAAAGAGAGCGGGTTGGAGATAGGTGGGTTTATTTAACAACAAAGCTTCTAAGTCTGATTGCGGATACAAAGCAGACAATAGGGATGGTTGTAAATGGGGATGCAATAGGCGATCGCATTCCTCCAAAGCTTGGCGAAATATCGGTTGGGTGTCGTAAAGTTCCCGTCCCATATCCGAGTAATGAGAACCCTGACCTGTGAACAGGAAAGCAACTTTTGGCGGCTTTTTGCCTTGTACCTGTCCACTGCATACACCCGGTTGTGAACTAGGAAAAGCCTTTAACTGCTGCTGTAACTGTGATGTTGATGTTGTAGTGATAGCTAGACGGTGGGCAAAATGCGATCGCCCAGTGTTAGCAGTAAAACAAATATCTTCTATATTTTGATCAAGATTAACACTCAAATATTCTTGATAGGACCTCACCAAATCCTGCAATGCAGATTCAGATTTTGCCGAAAGAGTCAGCAAGCAGGGAGCTTGTACTGACTTGTACTCAGTCGCCTCCGTCCACAGTCCCTCTAAAACCAGATGGGCATTTGTGCCGCCAAAACTAAAGGAACTGACACCGGCTAGAGGTTGATTTCCACTCGTTCGCGCCAGGGTGCCGCAAGGCATTGGCCAAGGCGAGAGAGATTGCTGCACCCGTAATGGTAGCTTATCAAAAGGAATGTAAGGATTTGCTTGTTGAAAATGTAAACTGGGGGGAATTTGACGATGTTGAAGAGACAAAGCTACCTTAATCAATCCGGCAATTCCGGCGGCGGCTTCAGCGTGTCCAATATTTGTCTTTACCGAACCGACAGCGCAGTAGTTTTCAGGAAGACGACCCTGGGCTAATACTTTTCCCAAAGCCTTAATTTCAATGGGATCACCTAACTTAGTTCCCGTACCATGGGCTTCGATATATTGAACTTGACCGGGGGAAACGCCGGCATGACGATAAGCAGCCCGTAATACAGCTTCTTGGGCGTGGGGATTAGGTGCTGTGAGTCCGTTACTGCGTCCATCCTGGTTCACTGCACTACCACGGATGACGGCATAAATAGGGTCATGATTGCTGATAGCCTCGGACAGGGGCTTTAAAATGACAACTCCTGCGCCCTCACTGCGAACATAACCATTAGCTCGACTATCAAAAGCCTTGCAGCGACCATCAGCAGCCATAAATCCAGCTTGGGCAAAGCTGAGAGTAATCCAGGGGGAGAGGATGATTCTTACTCCTCCAGCGATCGCTATGGTAGATTCTCCACTCCACAGACTTTGACAGGCGAGATGAACCGCCACCAAGGAAGAAGAACAGGCAGTATCCACACCCAAACTAGGACCATTGAGATTTAATAAGTAGGAAATGCGGTTAGGAGCAATACAATTTGTGTTACCTGTCCCAGCATGAGCATCAATTTGAGTAGGATTCTCCATAAGTACAGAATAGTAATCAAAGCCATTGATGCCCATAAACACCCCGGTTTGTGTCCCGGCTAAACCCTCCGGTGCTTGTCCAGCATCTTCTAGAGCTTCCCAAGTTACTTCTAATAGTAGCCTTTGTTGAGGGTCAAGACTAACAGCTTCACGGGGGGAAATTTTGAAAAATTCGGGATCAAAACGATCAATATCTGCTAAAAATCCGCCCCAACGGGTATTCATTTTATGGGGTTTAGTCAGGTCAGAATCATAAAAAGAATTGATATCCCAGCGATCGCTAGGAACTTCAGTAATGGCATCCACTCCGTCCCGTAACAACTCCCAGAAAGCTTGTTTATTTTTAGCCCCTGGAAAACGGCATCCTATACCCACAATAGCGATCGGCTCTTTCTCTCTATTCATTATCCTTATCCTCCCTAAGTCAAGGTAACTGGTAGAGACTCTAAACCCCGTAAAAAAATATTCCCTCGCCATTGGGGTGTATCAGTTTGCAAATTTAGAGAAGGGAAGCGTTGAATCAGGGCATTAATGGCAATATGTCCTTGCAGACGAGCCAACCCAGATCCTAAACAAGAGTGAATCCCATCCCCAAAAGCCAAATGTCGGTTTTCAGTACGAGTTATATCGAAATAATCAGCATTAGCAAAATGAGATGGATCACGATTAGCTGATCCGACCAACAAAAACACAGGTACGCCTTTACGGATAATTTTGCCGCCAATTTCTAGATTTTCCTTGGCCGTCCTCCCGCAAATTTGCAGGGGACTTTCATAGCGTAGTAGTTCTTCTACTGCACTGGGAATCAAAGATGGATTATTTTGCAATATTGCTAGTTGATCGGGATGGCGCAGCAAAGACAGGATACCATTACCAATTAAATTCACTGTGGTTTCTTCCCCACTAGCGAACAGCAGCATACAAGTTACTAATAGTTCATCCTCGGTTAGTTGATCTTGCTCATCTCTAGCTTGAATTAGGGCGCTGATCAAATCATGCTGGGGATACAGACGACGCTGATCAATTAGGGTAATTAAATAGTCTCGAAAATCTAATATTGCCTGATTGACTTCTGCACTCACATTTGCGGACTTCATAGGATCAAAAATATGTGCTAACCAACCAGACCATTGTTTTAACTGGTTGCGGTCTGCTTCTGGTATGCCCAATAATTCAGAAATCGTTCTAATAGGTAAAGGTGCGGCAAAATCAGCAATAATATCTATAATTGCAGATCCATCTACCTGATCAAGTAGATCATTGACAAATTCCGCAATTTTTGGGCGCATGACTTCAATTACGCGGGGGTTAAATGCTTTGCTAGTCAGCCTTCGCAATCTGGTATGATCTGGTGGGTCACGGAAGAATAAACATTTGCTACTGAGAGCAGCTACAGGAGAAAGGGTTTCTTTCTGTTGGGAATAGTGGGAAATTTGGGATTGTGCCGAACTTAACCGGGGATCGCGCAAGGCTGGGACAACATCAGTATAGCGGCTGATCATAAATACCCCCAAAGAACTGACGTGAACCGGATCTTCAGTACGAAGACGATCATACATTCTGTATGGATCGGCGTAAAACTCCGGTTGGAAGGGATTAAATTTTAACTTTTGTGGTTTAGGTAAATTCATATTTATAGGTAAGTATTTAGGAGTTCAGGAGTCAGAAGACAACTAAGCTGTTGTGCAGCTAAACTGTACAATTAAAAAAACCTGAAGTTTTAGTAGCACAAGCATCTTGCTTGTATTAATTATTCAAGCTAAAAGCACAACAGCTTAACAACTAACAACTAACAACTGACAACTGACAATTAACAACTGACAGCGCTAGATAAGATGCTAATTCCTCAATATTGGGATATTCCCAAAATAATGTAGGTTCAACATCACATTCCAACCAAGTGATTAATTCTCCTGTAATAGCGATCGCTGCTGAGGAATCTAAACCATAGTAAGCAAAGGTTTCTTGAATATCTATTTCTGTGGGTGGGATTTTTAACTCAGTGGATAAGCGATTAATTAACCAAGTTTGAATCTGTTCAAGTGTGATGGTGGAATTTTGGGAAAATTGCTGTTCTAGTGAAGCTGTTGATAATGCTAATAATTCTAAATCTACTGGCTTAATGGGTTGTTCTTGCCACTGGCCGATAATTTCTAAAGTGTTTTCTAAAAAACCATGGCGGCAGGAATAACGCTGAATTTTGCCGCTAGAAGTTTTAGGTATAGTTCCGGTTTTTAGCAGCACAATAGCATAGACTTGCAAATCATGAGCTTCGGATATAGCTTGACGGATAGCAGCAGCTACCCCATCTACATCGAGGTGGCGAAGGTAATTTCGTTCTATTTCGTGGGCGATCGCTAGTCTTTCCACCCCATCCACTTCCACACTAAAAGCTGCACCTCCCGCCATCCGTAAAGCAGAGTGACTTTGTTCCACAGTCAGTTCAATATCTTGGGGATAATGATTTTGTCCTCGAATAATAATTAAATCCTTGAGACGACCAGTAATAAATAATTCACCATTGTGAATAAATCCCAAGTCCCCAGTCCGCAGAAAAGGACCCTGTTTAGTATCACTTAGATAAACCTGAAAAGTGTCTTGAGTTGCTGTGGGGTTTTGCCAATATCCTAAAGTCACACTAGCACCAGATAGCCAAATTTCTCCGACTCGATCCGATGGACATTCAGTTAAGGTTTCTGGATCAACAATGAGAATCTTTTGCTCAAGTTGAGAACAACCAACACCGACAAAAGTTTTACTATTAATTGATGTTCCATTTACTACTTGATTTTCCTCAATGCCTTTACTCTCGACTTCGCAAAATGTGGGTAAGGAGTTTTTCTCGCCACCACTAACTATCAGAGTTGCTT
>JBJTTJ010000152.1:0-3707 GCA_046080125.1 Cuspidothrix sp. | reverse complement strand
TGTTAAAGCCCAACTGAATAAACAACGGTTAGAGATAGAGCGCGATCGCCAAATTGCTGTAGCCAAACTAGAACAACTCAACCAACTCAAAACCGAAGAATCTCTACAAACAGCGATTAACAAATTGCGTTTAGATATAGGTGCTAATCCCATCACCGAGATTATTCAACTTGCAGATTATAAGGGGCAATTAGCCGGAATATTGGCAGATATTGAAGTCATAAAACAACAACAAGCAAGCTTACCCAACAGCACAAAAACTCTTTTAAATTCCACCATTCAGGACATTCACACTGCCCTGCAAGGCAAAGAAGCCAAAACCATTCAGGACAATTTACTCAACACTGCTACCGCCTTAATCGATCAATCTAATCAACTCAAAATAGAAGTTGCTAAACTTCAACAAGAAGAACAGCGTTATTTAGACCTATTAACTCAATCTCAAACTAACCTTAAAGGTGCGACTAAAACCCTCTACGATGAAATCCAAAAATCGGGACTTTCTGACTCAGAAAAAACACTGCTTAATGCTAAAAATCTAGAGGTACTCTATAAAATTGGCTATGCTCAAGGTGCAATTGATTTATCCAGTACCTTAGCAAAACAATCCAAGGACATCCTCGAACAAGTCATTACCGGACGAATCGAAGAACGTAAACTTAGAAAAAAAGCCCTTTTTAACGAAATTTTCGGCACTGTCACCCTGGTTATTAGTGCTGTCGCCGCAGTCCTCACCGCCGGAGCCTCTTTAGCCGTTAATGCCGCAACAACGGCACCTCTTTTTGGAGTATCAACTACCACCATTTCTTCTATTGCCACTACCCTCAAGGCAGTTGGAGCTTCTTTAAGTGCCTTTCAAGCTGCCTATAACGGGGATTTATCAGCGGCCATTTTTAATGCGGGAATAGCAGCATTGGGATTTGCATCAGTTAGCGGTGCAAAACTTCCTACTAACTTCCAATTTGGTGATGTCAAATCCTTCAAAGACATTCAACAAGTAGCCTCTAGTGCTTACTACGCCTACAAAGCGGGAACATCAGGAGATGGCTTATCTTCTGTGTTAAACATTATCTCTGCCGCCCTACCCCTAACTGGATTATCAGAATATAACTACTTATCCGCAGCAGCTTTCAGTATTCAGAGTGGTGTGCAACTAGCAAAAGAAGGTAACTGGTTAGCCGCAACCTCCAACTTTTTGGCAGGAGCATTTTCACTAGGTTCAGGATTAAATGGTGCAGAAGGGAGTTTTGGTATTAATTTAGGTGTTTCTCCCAAGCTTCTTGATATTATTAGCAAAGTGGAACTTGCCACAAAACTCATCTCTGAAATTCAAGGAATTACAAAAGATGGAAGTTTGGAAGGCTGGTTAACTGGGATTAAAAACATCTCTCAGTCCATAACTGGTTATGCAGATGAGCAAAAAACCATTAGAGACTTCAAAAAACAATTACTCTTACAAGGACTTCTCGAAAAACCTGATTTAAACGATGAAAAAATCAAAGCACTTATTACCAAATATGGTGATGGCAACGTCTTTACAAAAACCGACAGTAAAGGTCAAAAACTTGAATACATAATTAACGGCTTAGATTTAGGCGGAAATAAAAAAGGTGCATTAATTACTCAAGGTGAATTTGATCGTAGCAAACCAACTAAATTAGTTACATTTGGCTGGTTAAACAGCGCCAGTCCCGAATGGAGTTTTAAGGTTGCCGAATTACTGAAATCACTCTATCCCAATGAAAATATTATTATTGGTGATTGGTCAGAACTTGCCCAAAATGTCAATTATTGGGGGGCAGCTTCAGGTACAAAGATAGCAGGTGAAGCAATGGCAGCTAAACTTAAAGAATTAGGTGTTAAGTTCGATCAGTTAGAAATTATTGGTCATAGCTTAGGCGCGCAAGTTGCAGCTAATATTGCCGAATATGCCAAGAAGAATAATTATGGAACTGTCAACAAAATTGTTGGGTTAGATCCTGCTAGACCAAGTTTTGAAAGAAGTGGACTGATTCTTTTTGACAATCCATCTAATGAAGGACGCTTAGATAAGAGTGATGCAAAAGAAGTCGTTATTGTTCATAGCGACTATGATTCTATCATTTCTTTGGGATACAGAAAAGATGCAGGAACTACAGATATAAGATTGTCCAATGAAATTCTCAATTCCTACACTGGAAAGGATCACAGTGATGCTGTTTCATTTCTGATTAATGCCCTAACAAAAGGATACAAAACAGATGGATCTAGTTTAAATCAATTCTTTACTCAAAAGAAAAAAGAACTTCAATCTGTACCTACATCGGCAACTGCCAATTCCCTATCTTCAGACGTTTTAAGTGATATAAAAATCAATAATCAGGGCATAGATAACCAACTTCAACAATTCATGAAATCATCGGGAACATCCTTTGGTGCATCAGAAAATAATGTACAACAACTAACACTAATTGATCCTTTAGTTATTGATTTGGACGGAAATGGAGTCAAAGTAAATGATGTTAAAAATTCCTCCGTCTTCTTTGATATGGACAATGATGGTTATGCAGAAAATACCGCTTGGGTTTCTCCTTTTGACGGTATTCTTGCAATTGATGTTAACCATGATGGAATAATCAACAACATCAGTGAAATTTTTTCTGAATACTACAGTAACAAATCCACTAAATCTGGAATACAAGCCTTAGCAAGTTTTGATAGCAATAAGAACGGCATCATTTCTGCTACTGATAGTCGCTTTAATGAGATCTTGGTTTGGCAAGACCTAAATCAAAACGGTGTTAGCGAACCTGACGAACTCAAAACTCTCAGTCAAAAAGGTATTACCAGCATTAATCTTAACGGTATCCCCAGCGAAAATGTCCAAAATGGCAACATCATTCGTGCCCATTCTAGCTTTAACCGCAATGATGGTACGAGTGGGGAAATTGCTGATGTAGCTTTTCTCGTCACTCCCCCTGGGTTTAAAGTTACTCAAACTAACCAAAGTACGAAAATTATCGCTGAAAATAATAGCACCAGTTCTTTTACTATCTTCAATGACACTGCTAATCATACCCTGAATCTCACCCAAGAAGGGGTACAAGTCGCTCTTGGAAACGCAGGTAAAGACACATTCTATGCAACAGGAACTCAAAATGTCTTCCTTTTTGGTGCCGAAGGTGATGACACTTTGACGGGGGGAAGTGGTAATGATTGGTTATTGGGTGACGAAGGTGAAGATATCCTTAATGGTGGCGCAGGTAAGGATACTCTGACCGGTGGTTTAGGTAGGGATAAGTTTGTTTACCAAAATCTCACTGATTCTCTCTTGAGTAATTTTGATGTAATTACTGATGTAAATGCTACCACTGGCAATGATTTATTCCGTGTTGCTACTGCACGCACCGGATTTGTGAATGTTGGCGCAGTTAATACTCTAGATAGTGCAGGTATTGGCTCAAAATTAACTGGTTCAGTCTTTGGTGCAAATTTTGCCGCTCAATTTAGTTTTGGACAAAGAACCTTTGTAGCTATTAATAATGCAATAGCTGGCTTTAATCCTGAAGCTGATAGCATTATTGAAGTCACAGGTTTAACAGGAATCTTAACCACAGCTAATTTTACAATAGTTTAATAGTTAACACAGCATATTCCATAAACCGCTACGCGAACGACAAGCTCAGTACAAGCTCCCCTCGACACAGGAACTTAATTGAAACACAATC
>JBJTTJ010000151.1:0-7265 GCA_046080125.1 Cuspidothrix sp. | reverse complement strand
ACAATGATCCCCTTTTTTTGACTAACCATGCGTTTGGCTATCAAGCTGGTTAGGGTGTACATTCCCAATAAATTAACGGAGAGTTCTTGTTGCAATTGGGGAAGTTTTGATTGCAGAAATGAGTTTTGATGGGCAACTCCGGCGCAATTTACAAGTAGATGAATCGGTCCATAACTGCGCCAAAGTTGGGCTACGGCTATATTAACATAAATTGATTGAGTTAAGTCTAAGGCCATGATTGTAGTTTCTACACCCAAAGCTTCGATTTGGGCGGCTACTTGGGCTAACTTTTGCCGATCGCGTGCTACTAATATTAACCTTTTCATGCCTTGTTTGGCTAATTCTAAGGCGATCGCTCGACCAATGCCACGGGAAGCTCCGGTAATTAGTGCAACTTTTCCTTGAATCTTCATCGCTTTTCAACTCCAAATTTTTCATGCCTCGTCTTCATGTATTGCGTTTTTGGCAATCAACAGGTAGGACGATTGATGAACGGTAAACAACAATCAAACCTAAAGTGACAGGAATTAGGCCATTGCAAATATTTTTCATTCTCCGTTCTTGAACGGGAATTTTTACTAATGACTAATGACTAATGGCCAATCACCAATGACCAAGTAAAAGACTTTTGGCAGGATAGATAAAGCTCATTGATTTTACCTCTCTAAATGATCCGAGCATTCACCAGCGCTGTCGTACTCACACACATTAGCAACAAAATCAAGTTATTGCAATATTTTTTAATCAGGATTTCTGATTAATCGTTTTCCCATAGTATATATATCTGGATTTTAATTTATATAAGTTTTTATTAATAGTGAGCAATTAATATCTTGATCCCCTTACAATTCCTCAATTTTTGTGACAATGAATACATTTTTAAACTTATTCAAGAGAACATATGCTGCTGAATTTGTCGTGTATTGGTGACAATTTTCAGTAAAAAGGCACTAATTTATAAAAATAAGACGATAATTATTAAATCTTGTGGGGTGGGCATCTTGCCCGCCAGATTTATACAAATTAAATACACAACAGCTTAAAATCTCAAATTGTTTGCCTAAGTCCCGCTAATAATTCGTTTTCGCAATTCATCAGCTATTAATATCAACGGTGGACAAAACAATAAAATTAGCAAATATGATGGTTTTAAAGCTGCGGTAGAGAAGATTTTTTGCAGAGTAGGAGAATAAATAATAGAGAGAATTAGAAACCATTCCACCGCAATTCCGGACCAAATCAAGCGGTTAGTAAAAAACCCCAAACGCAAAATCGAAAACCGTTCCGAACGACAGGCAAAAACGTTACCATCTTGACAAGCCACAATTACGGCTAAAGTCATTGTTGTTGCTTGATGATAAATGGCCATTGTAGCGGCATTAGCCGAGTGCGATAAAATACTGGTACTAAGTGCCTGTAATTGGGTCATATTATAACCATTTGTCCACCAAACAAAGAAAAATCCCCCCATACCTGCCAAACCTTCCAGCAGTCCTAAAAAGCAGTAAGCACGTAACAATAAAGGTAAATCTAAGAGTGGTTGGGATTTTTTGCGGGGTGGTAACTCCATTGAACCAGCTTCCGGTTTTTCTGCCCCTAATGCCAGTGCAGGCAGCATATCTGTACCTAAGTCAATGGCTAATATCTGTAAAATAACCAAAGCTGGAGGTATTTTCAAAAACACCATTGCCAGGAAAGGCAAAAACTCCGCCATATTGGAAGCGAGAATATAAGTCATGAATTTGCGGATGTTTTGATACACTGCCCGACCTTGTTCAACGGCGGCGACAATGGTGGCAAAATTATCATCTATAAGAACAATATCCGCAGCTTCACGGGCAACATCAGTACCGCTAATCCCCATAGCAATGCCGATATTAGCAGCGCGTAAAGCGGGGGCATCATTGACACCATCACCAGTAACAGCGACGACATGACCAAGGGTTTTATATGCCTCCACTAACCTGAGTTTCTGTTCCGGCATTACCCTGGCAAATACTAACCCAGTTTTGTGCTTGTGAAGGATTTGGCGCAATTGGGTATCAGAAAGATGTCCCAATTGTTCACCAGTGATGATTCTGGGTTTACCGTTGGCTAAACCAATACGTTGTGCAATTGCTGCCGCTGTCAAGCCATAATCACCCGTAATCATAGTAACTTGAATCCCGGCACGATGACAAAGAGCGATCGCATCAGCAACTTCTGGCCGGGCTGGATCAATCATCGCCACCAAGCCCAAAAAAGTCAAATCCTGTTCTAACTTATCATCTAGGTGATTTAATTCCGCCCCACCGTGCCTGGTAGCCACCCCCAAGACACGATAACCTTGACTTGCTAATTGATCATTAGCCGCGACAACTTCCTCCCGTTGAGTTGAAGACAATTCCAGCCTTTCCCCTGAATGCCATAAATACCGCGAATGTTGCAATACATCTAAAGTTGATCCCTTGGTAAAAATCAAATACTGGGAATTTTCCCTATCATCTAACTGCAAATTTCCCTGTAATAAAACCGTCATCATTCGTCGGTGGGAATCAAAAGGAATTTCCCGAACCCTTGGGGCTTGGTGTTGCAACTCCTCCAACTTCAACCCTGCCTTAATAGCAGCCACCAATAACGCCCCTTCCGTAGGATCACCCAATACTTGCCACTGATGAGAATTGGGGGGGTGATTTAACCGGGCATTAGAACAAAGTGCCGCACCAGCCAACATTAACCGCACCTGAGACATATCCCTCAAACCCTCATTTCTCCGCGTCCTCTGTGCCTCTGTGGTTCGTAAATCCTCCGTAATAATTTCCACTTCTCCCTTGGGTTCATAACCCACCCCAGTGACGTTAATATTAGTATTGGGAATCCACAATTGGCGGACAGTCATTTCATTTTTAGTCAAAGTCCCAGTTTTGTCAGTGCAAATCACGGTAACGGCACTCAGGGTTTCCACCGCAGACAAACGCCGCACCAAAGCATTTTGTTTAGCCATGCGTTTGACACCAATAGCTAAGGCTAAACTGACAGTAGGTAATAAACCTTCGGGAACAAAAGCCACAATAATACCAATGGCAAAAATAAAACTTTCTTTGAGTTGCATTCCTACCAGCAACTTAGTTAATAAAAATATCACCACCCCCATACTCAAAGCAATGATGGTGATAATGTGAACCACTCTGGAAATTTGCACTTCTAAAGTGCTGGCTTCCCGCTTCACATGGGCTGTAAGATGGGCGACTTGACCAAATTCCGTATGTGTGCCTGTGGCATAGACTACCGCCAGTCCCCGACCGGCGGCCACGGTAGAACCGGCAAATACTAAGTTACTAGCTTCTGAAGCATGGATATTGGCGGCGGTGACGGGTTCACTAATGCGGGGAACGGGCAAAGATTCCCCTGTGAGTACGGAAACATCTACATATAAAGACTGACTTTGAATAATTCTGGCATCAGCGGAGATTTTATCACCTTCTTCTAACTGCATGACATCGCCGCTAACTAATTCCCGGGCAGCAATTACAGATAATTTTCCATCACGATAAACTTTGGCTTGGGAAGGTAAGATTTTTTTCAAGGCTGATAAGGCTTTTTCTGCTTGATATTCCTGCCAAAAACTAAAGATAGCATTAATCCAAATTACTGCCCAAATTGCCCAACCTAATTCTGGTGTTTGGGAAATAAAAGCTAATATTCCCGCTACCCACAACAGCAAGGCCATAAAATGGGTTAGTTGGTCGGTGAACCGCAGAATTAAAGGGCGTGTTTGGGGTTCGGGTAGTTCGTTATAACCAGATTGTTTTAATCTTAAATTTGCTTCGGCCTCGCTGATACCTTGGGGCGTGGTTATGAGGGTCTTGTAAACATCCGTAGGTGTCAGCGTCCAAATATGAAAGTTGGAATCCATACTTTTGGTATCAATCGGGCTTTAGCTTTGATTTTGATATTTTAGATGCTGAGTCTATACCTGTTCATCTGTCTGAGGTGTGGGGTGGGTTTTTGAGGGTGGTGAGATGGTAGTGTCAGCAATATCGCTGTTCATAAACTCATACATAAGTTGACTTTTAATCTTTAAACAAGATGAGAAATCCCTCTTGTGTAAAATGTTTATCATGGGTTAAAATATCTATGATATTGAGATTTTTCATTGTTATCATAGAAATACAGTCTGTTAAACTATATCCTTTATCAAATCTTTGTTGAAATAACTCTAAACCAGCTATAAATGATTCATGGGTTTGAGGTATTACTTGAATATTATGATCTTGAATAATTTGAACTACTAGCTGATAAACTGCTGCTCTCATTGGTGCGGGAAAGGAAGCAAAAAAATTTATGGTTTCTGTTAAAACTTCCTCTGTTGTAATAATTTTAATATTTTCAAGATTAACGCTATAGCTTTTTACACGCTGATACCATGAATCACTTTTATTAATCAACGCTATCCAATAAAACGTATCTGCAAAAACTCTTTTCATTATTTATTGTCTATTATTGTATGGATTTTTGTTGATAAAGATAGTAATCATGTTTTTCTGCTCCATCACTAGGAAGTGTTTCTAAGACTTCTTCAGGAATGTCTTTAATAATATCATCAGCTACTTCCCAAATAGGTTTATATTCAGTTGGGTTCGCGTTGGTTTTTTCTTTGATAGCACGAATAAAATTAAGTATTTGGGTTAGTTCAACTTCTGGTATTTGCTGTAGTTCTTGTATAATTAATTCTTTGGTTTGCATAAGATGATGGTATTTTAATGGATGACTAATATGATTTTAGCAAGAGTTTGGCAAAAAGTATAAACAAAAGGCCAAGCCAGAAAAAAGAACCTGTTAGGGAAGTCGGTTTTTTACCCATTTTCCATTTTTAGACTTGACAAGAAGCGAAATTTCTACTATACTTGTGTTATGATTAGAAATCTGTCCGCGTATATATAGTAAGATTTCGTATTATTAACTTCATTATTTTTACCCATATTTCAAAGATCCGCGATTTCTAGTATAATTGATTTTGATACAGGGTGATTAGATCAAAGAAGTCGGGGATCTAAATTTTGTCAGAATCAGGATAACCAGGATTTGAGGATTTACAGGATGTTGATTTAATTTAATAATTTAATATTGAGAGTGATCACTTGACTGATTATCTGGTATATTTAACTTACAAGCCATGATTGTAAATTTTTACAAAAAATAATAGAAACAATAGTTTTTCGGAAGGGTAATAATTATCAACGTAGTGGTGCAAATATTGAAGAAATTAAAGTTGACGAATACGCGGAGCTTTGTAAACGGTTTTCTAAATAAATATAAAAATTTGGAGATTTTGTATTTTCCCAACAAGTTATTCTCTAAAACAATATTTCCCCACCACTTGACAAAAATCTAACTTCCTGATGCTTGTTATAGAACTCTGTGCGCTCATTCATACTCAACTTTTCTCACCATAATGATAATGATATTGTTTAAAAAATACAGCAAGGTACACTATTGGCGGACAAGAGGCCCACCCCACAAGAGTTTTATGATTATGATTTGTACCTCATAGCAATGAAATATGCTGTATCAAGAATAATTGGACGCAGATAAACGCAGATAAACACAGATAAAGATAGACAATTAAAAATCAAAACATGAGACTTTCAAACAACATCCTGTAAATCCTAAAATCCTGGACATCCTGATATGGCTAACGCCACGCTTCGCTATCAGACAAATTAAAATAAATTACCTAAAACTTCAATGCCGCAGTAAAGCTATAAAACCTGCTTGTTCAAAGTGTTTATCATAAGCAAGAGCCTCTAAAATATTTTGCATTTCCATAATTTTAAATGAAGCACAATCTGTATGACTCCAACCTTGATCTAGACGTTGGTGATACAATTCGAGTGCGCTGATAAAAAGTTCATTAGTTTGGGGAACAATCTCAATATTAGGGTTACTAAAAGATTGATTAATTAAACTAATTGCTGCTCTTTTTAAAAGAAGTCCTTGTTTAGAAAAAGCATTTAACAATTCAGTAAATACCATTTCACTTGTGACTATACGTATATTAGGCAATAAAGATGCAGTCACATTTCTAGCTTTAAGATGCAATTCATCATGAGGATTTAGTAGAGCAATCCAATAACCTGTATCAGCAAATACTTTTTTCATTCTTCACTCTTGGGTGAACCATATAAATAGTAATCTAAATTTTTTGACATATCAGGTGGTAGCTTTTCCCATTCTGTTTGAGGAATTTCGCTAGTAATATCATCAATGAAATTTAAAAAAGATGGAGATGATAAGTTATTGCTAACATCTCTAGTTTGACTTTCGGAAGTTCTTTGCTTAAACCTGTTTTTAATGAAGAGTAAGAAATTTAAGACTTCTTCAATTACAAAATCCGGTGATTGAGTAATTTCTTTGATTAGTTCTTCTTTTGTTGTCATGATTTCACCTCATTTATTTCTTGACTTGACTTATATCATCACTTATATCATCTCTGTTATTTTACTCTAGCTTACACCTATTTAATAGGTTATCAAGCCCTGTATATTGATATTTATTCAATCCTGTAAATCCTTAAATCCTGGATATCCTGATTCAGACAATTAGGGTAGGCAATTTTGCCCACCCCAGATTACTTTGCGCCTTTGCTCCTTAGCGTCTTTGCGCGAAACTACCTTAAACTAAGCACCTTCCCGCAACTTATCCAACACACTGCGATCCTCCAAAGTCGAAGTATCTCCCGATACCTCTTGACCTGCCGCTAAATTACGCAACAAACGCCGCATAATCTTACCAGATCGCGTTTTTGGTAAAGCATCAGTAAACCTGATTTCACCAGGACGAGCGATCGCCCCAATCTCACTGACAACGTGCTTTTTCAGTTCTTTACTTAACTCCTCACTGGGTTGATAAGTCCCCTCTAAAGTGACAAAAGCTACAACTTCCTCACCTTTCAATTCATCCGGTTTACCCACTACAGCAGCCTCGGCCACCGCCGGATGAGACACTAGGGCTGATTCTACTTCCATTGTTCCTAAGCGGTGTCCAGAGACGTTGAGGACATCATCTACGCGCCCCATCACCCAGAAATAGCCATCTTCATCCTTCCTCGCACCATCGCCGGCAAAGTACGTATATTTACCATCCGTGGGCGGAATATGTTCCCAATAAGTCCGCCGGAAACGCTCAGGATCACCGTACACAGTCCGCATCATTCCCGGCCAAGGATGACGAATGGCTAAATAACCACCTTCATTATCAGGAACGGAATTACCTTCTAAATCCAC
>JBJTTJ010000150.1:0-3783 GCA_046080125.1 Cuspidothrix sp. | reverse complement strand
TAGGTATGCTAGAAGGTGGTGCAGATTGGGGCGCTCACGTTTACATTCATTTGGTAGATCGTTACTCCAAACGCAGCTTAGAAGGATTGCAAAACTACAACCCAGATTTAGCTAATCCTGATGAGTTGTTTGAGTTGTTTGCCCAGTATGGTGGAGAAATTACCCAAGGATATTCCCTCACCAAAGAAGAATTAACTAAGAGTGTATTGGGATCTTCCTTTAGCCGTCATAGTCGTTCACCAGTAGGTAGTGAACTAGAAGATTTTGGTGCAGCAGGGATTAAGACAATAGAAGATATCCGCGACGCTTGGGTGAACAGTTTCTTCTTTGGTTCTGAATCTGATGATCGTACCATTGCCGCCGCATTCAACGATAAAGCCAACCCCTTGGGAGTCAAGATCAACGCCATTTATTCCTCTGATGTCGGTCATTGGGATGTACCCGATCTCACCGCGCCTTTAGCTGAAAGCTGGGATTTGGTTAGAGAAGGCGTAATTTCTGAGGATGACTTCAAAGCTTATGTATTTGGCAATCCTTATAAATTCTACACCCAAGCCAACGCTGACTTTTTCAAGGGTACAGCAGTAGAGTCCAAACTACCCAAGGCCGAATCTCAAATAGAGAACAAAACATTGGTAAGTGTGTAGATGTCCTTGTAGACCTCTGGTGAGAAATCCAGAGTAGAGACGTTCCATGGAACGTCTCTACAAAGGTTTAACTTGGCTCTACACCACCACCAGATGCCATTGAAAGGGCGATCGCTTTCCCCAATTTCCACCTCCATGTATCCGCACCTTGGAAATCAGCAACAGAGAAAAATGGCAGGATCGTCGCTCAAGTAAACGATGATAGGGTTGAATTTGATTTTGCGATCGCTGGTACAGGTTACTTCGTTGACCCCACCAAACGGCCAGAACTAGCTGATTTTTCTCATCATATTGCTTTATGGCGCGATCGCTACCAACCACCAGAAGACCAACGCCATGATGAACTAGGGACTCACCCCTACCTTGGCCTTGCCCATGAATACCAAGAAAAGATTCCTGGTACGGCCCCGTATTTAAAAGACATTCACGTTTTCAACCCCGCCGGCTTCGTCAGTTTTGGTTTACCCATCGGTGATGTACCCAGTATTCGTCGCGACGTACCAGCAATAGTCCAACGTATCAGCCACGACCTATTCTTTGGAGACTGGGAGTTACATAAAGCTCGTATCACCAGCGACAACATCCCACCGGACTTTGAGGAATCACTGTACGCAAATGCTGTGTGGAAAGAACCAGTTAAGGTGGCAGTTGCGGCAGGTTAAAGATAAGGGGATATTTTGATAAATCTGCACATCTTAGAGGATGTTTAGAAAGTCTTTAGTTATGTATCAAAAACTTTTAGATCCCCCTAAATCCCCCTTAAAAAGGGGGACTTTGATACCATTTCCCCCCTTGTTAAGGGGGGCTAGGGGGGATCAGCAAGTGCCTAAAGTCACAGCCAGAAAATTTTCAAACAACCTCTTAAACCCACCGATTAGATATTAAACAGATAATTACCAATTAGGAGTAAAGATTATGCCAGTTGAAAAAAGATCCTACGATACCAGCAACAGTTCATTACCTTATATTTTCTCCCCTGCTAACAGTAACAAACCCGCTCCTCTAGTGTTATTTCTACATGGAGCAAAGGACAGAGGAACAGATATTAATGTTTTACTAAAATGGGGTTTTCCTCTTTTTGTAGATTCATCAGCATCCCTACCTTATGTTTTTGTAGCGCCTCAACTACCTGAAGGACAAACTTGGGTAGACAGAGCAGATGATGTAATTGCTTTACTTGATCATCTCATTGCTACCCAATCTGTAGATCCATCCAGTATCATCATATCTGGATTCAGTTTAGGCACTGCTGGAGCTTGGCATATCGCCGCTTCCTATCCTGGACGCTTTGCTGGTTTGGTAGCCACTTCAGGTCGTGTACCTCAAACATTAGAAGTAACCCAAATAGCCGCACTCAAAGAAATTTCCATCCAAATATTCCAGGGTGCAAAAGATGAAAAACTCTCAATTGAAGATACACAAAATGTTGTTAATACCCTGCGTGAAGCGGGAGAAAAAGTAGATTTTACTGTATTACCTGAAGGCGATCATTTTATTGCCGATGAAGTTTACAGTAATCCAACATTGCAACAATGGCTAGTTTCACAAAGCCGTCGTCAAGCAGTAGTTATATAAGCTAAATTCCTCTTTTAATATGACATTACCAACAACTAAACTAGGTCAAACCGGACTCACCGTTTCCCGACTCGTTCTCGGTACAATGACCTTTGGATTACAAACCGATGAAGAAACCTCTATCAAAATACTTGATACTGCTGCCGAAGGTGGCATAAATTTTCTTGATACAGCCGATGTTTATCCCCTTGGTGGTGGACTACCCACTGCTGGACGCACTGAGGAAATCATTGGTCGTTGGTTAAAAGGCAAACGAGAACATTTTATCGTTGCTACTAAAGCCGTCGGTAAAGTTGGTGCTGCACCTTGGGATCAGGGATCTTCACGCAAACATATTTTAGATGCTATTGATGCTTCCCTGAGACGACTGGGAACTGATTATGTTGATCTGTATCAATTGCACTCTGATGATCCTTCAACTCCTTTGGATGAAACCCTAGAAGCATTAGATACAATAGTTCGGGCTGGTAAAGTCCGCTATATTGGTGTTTCTAATTATTTAGCTTACCGACTAGCTCGCGCTTTAGGTCGTGCAGATGTAAGAAATCTAACTCGTTTTGTCTCCATTCAACCCCGCTATAACCTGTTATTCCGGGAAATTGAGCGAGAATTATTACCCCTAGCTAAAGAAGAAGGTTTAGGTGTCATTCCTTACAATCCTCTAGCGGGAGGACTGCTGACAGGGAAACATAAACAAGCTGAAGGACCCACAGCAGGTACTCGTTTTACTTTAGGTGCAGCCGCAGAACGGTATCAAGAACGTTATTGGCATGACCGCGAATTTAACACTGTGGAGGAATTACGCACAGTAGCAGATTTGGCAGGATTATCTCTCACAACCCTATCATTGGCTTGGGTTTTAGCTAATCCCATTATTACAGCGCCTATTATCGGTGCAAGTCGTCCAGAACAACTTATTGATAGTTTAAAAGCTGTGGAAGTCAAACTAGACGACAATTTGAAACAAAAATTAGACGATATCAGCGCTGAATATCGTCGGGGAGATGCTGTGCGTTAACGTAAATTGGACAGATTTTAAAACCCCTCTCCCCTAAAAGGAGAGAAGCTTAAAAGCGTTATTTTCTGGTGCAGACAAGTAATACTTCTGCCCCTCTCCGTATCGGAGAGGGGTTGGGGAGAGGTTCATTAACAGATTTTAAAACCCCTCTCCAAACCTCTCCCCTAAAAGGAGAGAGGCTTAAAAGCGTTATTTTCTGGTGCAAACAAGTAATACTTCTGCCCCTCTCCGTGTCGGAGAGGGGTTGGGGAGAGGTTCATTAAATTTACTTTGTGCATTATTTAATTTCCAGAAATCTCTATTTTATTTTTTACAGCAACTACCATGACCAAAAAAATTAGACTTTCTAAATCTTTTCAACGCGCTCCTAATGCGCCAGAATTACCAGATACTCCTTTGTTGTTTATTTGTTATTTCGTTAATCAGTTTCGCTGGTGGTATGTAGCAATAGTGCTTCTGGAAATTGCACACGCTACCTGTGGAATTATGTTACCCTATGCTATTGGCGAAATGATCCGCAGTGTGACACGCTCTACGGGAGAC
>JBJTTJ010000149.1:0-5352 GCA_046080125.1 Cuspidothrix sp. | reverse complement strand
CCCAATACCAGCCGCACCGAATATACAAAAGCTGAATTTGACGAAATTGGTGAAAAAATCCGCGAAACTTTAGCCCCGCTGGTAATTTCCTTGCGTGATCAAGGTAAAGCCATGCGAATTGGCGTAAATCATGGTTCTTTGGCTGAAAGAATGTTATTTACCTATGGGGACACACCAGAAGGCATGGTAGAATCTGCCATAGAGTTTATCCGCATTTGTGAATCTTTGGATTTTCATAATGTCGTCATCTCCATGAAAGCCTCACGAGTTCCTGTTATGGTGGCTGCATATCGTCTCATGGCCAAACGTATGGATGATTTGGGTATGGACTATCCTCTCCATCTAGGCGTGACCGAAGCAGGGGATGGAGAATATGGTAGAATTAAATCCACCGCCGGTATTGCCACCTTACTAGCTGACGGCATTGGTGATACAATTCGTGTATCTTTGACAGAAGCACCAGAAAAAGAAATTCCCGTTTGTTACAGCATTCTGCAAGCTTTAGGTCTGCGGAAAACAATGGTTGAATATGTCGCTTGTCCTTCTTGTGGACGGACTTTATTTAATTTAGAGGAAGTGCTGCACACAGTTAGAGAAGCCACTAAACATTTAACTGGGTTAGATATTGCTGTGATGGGTTGTATTGTCAATGGACCTGGAGAAATGGCTGACGCTGACTATGGTTATGTTGGTAAAACCCCCGGTTACATTTCTCTATATCGTGGTCGGGAAGAAATTAAAAAAGTTCCAGAAACCCAAGGGGTAGAAGAGTTGATTAATCTGATTAAAGCAGACGGACGTTGGGTAGAACCGTAATTTAGAAAACTTTTATTTCTGTCCCCTTGGGAAGCTGTACTGCATTGAGTTTGTAGAATGATAGCGGGAAGGATGCCCACACCACAACATCTAGCCATATTAGGATTGTACAATTTAGCTGCGTAACAACTTAGATTACTTATTTTTTTAAACTAACTGCAAAGAAAGTTAATAATTTTTGAGGGGGAAGGGGTAGAAAAATGATTTTTGATTTCTTTGTCAAGATCAAGATTTACAGGATTTTAGGATTTTCATAATTAGGAACTTGCCAATAAAAAACAATACCCAAAAGTTTACTGTGGTGCGGGCATCTTGCCCGCGGAATAGTAATATTAATAATATTACTATTACTCTAAATCAGGTTCTACACCTAATGATCTTAATTGAGCAATTAATCTTTCTGTTTTTTGTCTTTCCTGTTCAGCCTTTTGACGTTCCTTTTCGACGCTGGTTAATATCCAATTTCCGTTTTGATCATACCAACGTAACCAAGGCATTGTTACACCCTGATAATTACCTACCCATACCCCCAAGCCTAATTCTATTCCAGGAATCCAAAAACGATTATCTACTAATTCTATTTCTGTAAAAATTCCCCCATTTAACTTAAACATTCTAAATTTTGATCGGTATCTGTCAAATATTGCATAATAAGGTACTCTCAAAATTTGTTCATAAACTTGCCATTTTCCTGGCGGTTTTTCCGTATCTCTTAACCCTTGTCCTAAATCTTCTTTTTCAGTTCCTGGTGATAGCAATTCAACAACTATATAAGGGTTTACTGCTTCTTGCCACACTACATAACTTAATCTTAAATCCCTATTTTCATACAGATATGGCACTCCTAAAACTGCAAACCAGTCTGGTATTTTAGACCAAGACCTATGACGCAAATCATAATAGAGATTTATGTCTGTTATTACTTAGCTTCTGTGCTTGTTAATTACTCATCAGTCTAGCAATATACGCAAATAACGACTAATTAGCAATTATCAATTACTAATTACGAATCATTGTGTTAGATTAGTCATACTTGACATATATTTTTTTCCTTTGACACAGCTGTCATTATGGTAATTACAAAAAGTAAGCTGATTTTAAGTGCTACAGTGGTAACGCTTTCTACAATTGCTGTTACTAGTCTTGGTATTCATTCAATTGGTAAAGCTTCATTTAAAGATAGTCACAAGGATTTAGTAGATGAAGTTTGGCAGATTATTAACTATCGTTACGTAGATGGAACTTTTAATCAGGTAGATTGGCCAGCTGTACGCAAGGAATATTTAAACAAGTCCTATACTGATGAGAAAGAGGCTTATAAGTCCATCCGGGAAATGCTGAAGAAGCTAGAAGACCCTTACACACGGTTTATGAACCCGGAAGAATTTAAGAGTCTGCAAGTTGATACCTCTGGAGAACTTACAGGTATTGGTATCACTATTAGTCAAGATGAGAAAACTAAACAACTGCTTGTCATTGCTCCTATTGAAGATACACCGGCATTTAGAGCGGGTATTTTAGCCAAAGATATTATTCTGGAAATTGATGGTAAAAACACCAAAGGAATGGATACAAATGATGCAGTATCCCTGATCCGTGGCAAAGCAGGAACTAAGGTGAAACTGACGATTTTACGTAATGGCCAGAAAAAACAATTCAATATCCAACGGGCGCGAATTGAAATTCATCCTGTGCGCTATTCGGAAAAGAAAACCCCAGCGGGTAATATTGGCTATATTCGCTTAAATCAATTCAGTGCTAATGCTAGTAAGGAAATGAAAGATGCTATTGAAAACTTAGAAGCTAAAAAGGTTTCTGGATATATTTTAGATTTACGTGGTAATCCTGGAGGGCTGTTATACGCGAGTATAGAAATTGCTCAGATGTGGATGAATAAAGGCACTATTGTTTTTACTATTGACCGTCAAGGTACGCAAGATAAACAAGTAGCAAATGGCTCTGCTTTGACTAATAAGCCCTTGGTAATATTAGTAGATAAAGGTTCAGCCAGTGCTAGTGAAATCCTTTCTGGGGCGTTACAAGATAATAAAAGGGCGATTTTAGTAGGAAATAAAACTTTTGGTAAGGGTTTAGTCCAATCTGTACAACCTTTAAAATCTGGTTCGGGTTTGGCTGTAACTATTGCTAAATATCATACTCCCAGTGGAAAAGATATTAATAAACATGGTATTGATCCAGATGTGAAGGTAGAATTGACTGATGCTCAACGTCAAGATTTATGGTTGCGTGAACGGGATAAATTAGGGACTCTTGCAGATCCTCAATTTGCGAAAGCTGTGGAATTATTAGGTAAACAAATTACTCAAAATACAAGTACAATCAAGAAAAATTAAATGATTGGGGATGTTTAGAGCCATCTTACCAAATTAATTTGGGTTGGGCATTTTTCAGCCCTAATTAATAGAATTTGTTTGGTAGATGAATTATGTTTCGCGCAGAGATACAAAGGAGCAAAGGCGCAAAGTTTGAGATTTTGATAGTTTGGGTGGCGTAGCCATATTTTTCAATTTGATACGTCAATTTAGTAACGCTAGGACTTTAGTTGTTCCTTATTTCAACTTAAATTCATCAAACTTAACAACTTCAGTATCGGGTTTTCTCGTATCAAAACGATAGCTACTAATTGTCCCTGTTCCTGTGTCGAAAATGCTAAAAACTGTAATATCATTACTGGCAATATAAGGCTGTGGTTGACCATTTTCTGCTAATAAGGGCGAAATAGTTGGTACTATCGGTTGTAAACCATTCGGATCACCAATTGCGATACAATCTTTTTGATAGTTATTTGGTATTTTTCGCTGTCTTTCCCCCCAAGCAGCACCATAAGAGTTACCGACATTAGATGTTTCTAAAAAGTGCATTCCACTAGGACTGATAAAACGATTCCATAAATGGGAATGTCCATAAAATACTAATTGCACTTTAGCAGTTTCTAATAGGGGAATAAGATCACTAATAATATAATCTTGATCTTTAGGATATTGATAATTTATTGATTTGATTTCTCCTAAATCACTGTGTTCTATTATTCCTATGGGATTAGTATAAGGTGGAATAATATTACAACCCAATGTATGCGGTGGATGATGAAACATGACAACTTTATATTTTGCTGCTTGAAATTCTTGGCTGTTGAGTTCTTGTTTTAGCCAATTATATTGTTGACTACCTGCAAAAATTGGTTCATAAATAATTTGTCCATAACCCCAATTTTCTGGATGATGAAAGTCTTTTTCTGCTTCTCGATATCGCCCTTTAGTATCTCGATCTAATCTAGGACTACGCCACATATTCGTAACATAAAGAACAACAAGACGCACATCTCCAAAACTAACAGCATAGTAGGTTTTTCCCCCTGGTTGACTTTCAGGTAAAGATAAAATTTCCTCATAAGTGTCAGTATTAAATGAATGATCTTTTAAGGATTTTTCGCCAGATAATTTTTTGGCAATTTCCCGGGGAATAGTATCATTAAATTCATCATCTAAACTTGCTGTTCTTTGAAATCTACCCATAACTTCATGATTACCAATACAAGTAAACATGGGTGCATTTTGAATAATTTTCCCTCCTGTATAAGTGACCTTAACTCCATTATGTTCTATCTGATATTTAGCGTGACCTTGTAAACCAGGAAAAAGAGCATTACCTCGATTATCATCAAACCATTCAGAAGCGCGGTCTGAAACATTGACTAAATCACCTGCAAACCATACTCCGTCCACTTGTCCTACAGTTTCCACAACCTTTTGTAGATTTGCGGCCGTCATGGGTTTTAGTTGGTGGTCTGAGGTGAGGAGGATTTTTAATGGTGTTCCCGCTTGGGGAGTGGTTGTCAGGGTAAAAACTTCGCTACTGACACTTTGACCATCTTCCCGGACACTGGTAACGCGATAGGGAACTCGCACACCTGTAGTTAATTCTGTCACTAAGGCTTCATGTCGCCAAATATGACGTTGAACGGGTTTTTGGTAAATTTGCCCGTTTTGAGTCTGATTCCCGACTCGTGATTCTTGGTCTTCTCTGGTGCGGCTGAGTTTGATAGTATGGGCTGGGGAAGTTTTCTGGAGATTTTCTCCGTAGCTAACTGAATGATGCTCACCAAGAAACTCGGTAAACCACACTACTTGTACTGTTGTTGGGGTTGGTAGTTGTAAAAATGGGTCTGTCAGCAATTCTGGTGCTGATTTCATGATTATTTGCCCAAAATAACTCAAGTTTGCTATAACTATATTACGCAAAGGCGATCGCTCTGTTAACAGATTAATTTAAGAATAAAAATAAAGTCGTGTTGACAATGCTTTTACAGCCGTTGAACTCTCGTCAAAAAACAAAACCCCCACTAAATAGAGGGGGTGATGTAGTTGTAAAAAATAAACCTGGCATCGAGCTATTTTGACATGGGGCTACCCCCAGACTATCGTCGCCGCAGCAGCGTTTCACCTCTGAGTTCGGGAAGGGATCAGTGTGGTTCCACCGCGCCATAGACACCAGGAAAGCCTGATGATTTTGGAT
>JBJTTJ010000148.1:0-65069 GCA_046080125.1 Cuspidothrix sp. | reverse complement strand
TTAGCACAGGTGGCTGGTAAAACTGGTGAACCTGCAATCGTATGATCCTGTAAAAAAGGATTTTCTGCTAATGTCATTCGTCTGCGAATGCGATAGCTACGGAGTTCTGAACCTAAAGGAGCAGGTGGTAGTTTCATGGGGCTACCAATGACAACTTGAGAATCATTAGTATAGGCTGGATGTAGTTCATTAACTAACATTTGTGTACCAATTTCTACGGGAATAATACTAATTCCTCTTTCCGCAAATGCCTTTTTTAATTGTGGTGTGACCATGCCACTATCCCAACCTCCCCAATTAATTGCTACTACATGACATTGAGGATGGTATTGTTTCATTAAGTGGGCTGATTTGGTGATAATTTCGTTGGCGATAGCATAATCACTTTGCCCAATATTTCCATAAAAACCACTCACGGAAGAAAACAAGACTAAATGTTGTAATTGTTGGGGATTAACACAACTGAGGAGATTTTCTAAACCCTCTACTTTAGCAGCATAAACTTTCTCAAAATCCTCTGCTGTTTTCTTTTCAATTAATTTATCTGCTAAATTACCAGCACCGTGAATTATGCCAGTAATTTGACCAAATTTTTGAGAAATTTCTTCAAGTTTGGCTTTCAAGGTGATAGGATCGGTGACATCAACACTAATATATTCTGCTTTGCTACCTGTGGATTCAATTGCTGCTAAGGTTTTTTGAATTTCTCGACTGGAATTAATTTCATTAAATATTTTTTGTACCATTATGGGTGTTGGTTTCTCACCTTGAGAAATCAAGTTTTCCATAATCCGTTTTTTCAAAGCAGCATCTTCTAAACCCTGTGTAAATTCTGGTTCTGGGGTCATCTCTGAACGACCGAGGAGAATAAATTTACAAGGTTGATGTTGGGCTAATTTAATAGTACATTGGGCAGTGATTCCCTTTGCTCCACCACTAACAACAAAAACCGATGATGGATTAACTCCTGTGTCGAGCGAAGTCGAGACATGAACCCTGTGTTGAGCGGAGTCGAGATATGTTGCAGTCATAATGATGATTTTTAGTATTTATTTAATGGGGATACTGTCTTAACTGTGATTGATGAGGTTTATTTGATAGGAATGATTAATTGATTGATGGAAAAATAAACAATCAATTAATCAATTACACAATCAAGTACCGGAATCAAGGAATGCGATCGCAAAAATCAAAGAAATCAAACAATTCATAGTCTAGACCCTGTGTCGAGGGGAGTCGAGACATTTTGCTATTAGGGTTACTCGTCCTTGATTACCATAACCAACTTCACCAATATAGCGATTAGAATCGTGTAATTCAGCAACAATATATTGGGCTGATTGATGGGGATCTAATGTGGGATTGAGGTCAATTGCTCTGAAAAATACCTGTGGCCATTCCCAACGCAAACTCTTTGTTAAACCAAATAAACCTGCGCCCATTGCCGTAAAATTGCCTTGATGTCCTAATCCAAATTCACCGTCAAGATGGGCAACTGTACAGAAGCTTGTTCTTCCTTCTAAAGATGCGGCCTTATTTAAAGTTGCCTTCAGATGTTTCGCCATTAAAAACACTTGTTTAACGATCGCTTTTTCGGCTTCTGGATAGGAAATATGTCCAGGTTTGTTGGGTGTGAATTGAGGATGAAGGTGAATAAAAGACCCAATTGGTCCATATTGAGCGATGATACTTTGCAATAATAGTTGCAGATGTTGTTCACTCATGTTGGCCAAGGTGACGCGGGTAACACCAACGGGTAATGGCAATTGCTCAAGAACTAATGATTGGGGGAAACTCAAAACTACTACTTTCCAACCTTGTTCCATTAGTGCGTGGGCTAGTTTGCTGGTAGTGAGTGAACCATCATCCGTAATTAAACTAATGTGTCCTGCTGGTAGTTTGGCTTCCCAAAAATCCGGTCTGGGTAAGATTTGCAGTTGGGCGGGACGGCGGGGTAAATTGGGATCTACCATCGGAGGTGGAGTTAAATCCATTACCCCTGTGTCGAGCGGGGTCGAGACATCCGGGTGGGGAGTATCTGCGCCAATGGTTGTTACCGAGTTAACACCTGTGTCGAGCGGGGTCGAGACATCAGAGTGCGGCTTTTTTTTTTCACCTGCCACCAGTGATTGGAGGTAGTTAACGATTTGCCCAATTGTCCGTAGGTCGCCTAATTCTTCTATATTTGGCTTGGGTAAGTCGGGATATGCTTCTTGCATTGCCCCTAATATTTCTACCCGTTTGATGGAATCAATACCCAGGTCGGCTTCCATGTCCATGTCCAGTTCCAGCATCTCGACTGGATAACCTGTTTTTTCACTGGTGATGTTTAATAGGGTTTGGGCAATATCAGGATAATTACTGGTTTCTGCGACTCCCGGATCGAGTGGGGTCGAGATATGGGGACTAGGAATGGTTTTGGCAATGATTGCCTCTATGACTGGTGTGGGAACTTGAGGAATAATTACTGGTTCGGGAACTACTTCCTCTATGACTCCTGTGTCGAGGGGAGTCGAGAGATGTAACCCGTCACCTCCAATCTTTTGCAGATATTCGACAACTTGACCAATAGTACGTTTTTCTGCCAGTTCTTCGAGGTTGGGTTTGGGCAAGTTAGGATATAACTCTTGTAATCCCCCTAAAATTTCTACCCGTTTGATAGAATCAATACCTAAGTCGGCTTCCATGTCCATATCGAGTTCTAGCATTTCCATGGGATAACCAGTTTTCTCGCTGGTAATGGTGAGGAGGTTTTTAGCTAGATCATCGAGGTTAACCCTACTGGTTGCGGGTGCTGGTGGGGGTGCAATTACTGGTGCAGCAATGACTGGTTCTAGAACTTGAACGACTGCTGGAACTAGAGGAGTAATTGGTTCAATTACTTGCAGTGGTTGGGGAGGAATGATATTAACCGTGGCTGCAACTGGTGCTTCTTCGAGAACGGTTACGGAAGTAAAGGAGGTTGGTGTTTGGTCGTCAGAAATTAGTTGGGAATATTCTTGTTGAATGAGTTGGAAAAAGTGTTTACTATATTCCAACTGTTCCCGCAGATATTGTTCATGGATGCGGAGAGTTTCACCTTGTTGGGAATGAAACTGCATCATGCTACGTTCTAGGCTTTCGGCGATCATTTGCTTGATTTTGGCGGCCTCGGCGGCAGATTTAGCATTGGTAAATAAGGCGTTTTGCTGCTGCATCAGTTGGAAAAAGGTCTTGGTATATTCCATCTGATGGTTGAGATATGTACCATGAACCTGTAAATTATCGCTTTGGTGTTGCTGGAATTGGGTAATTAGTTGTTCTAAGCTGGTAAGAATTTCTTGGTTATTATCTGGTGTTTGCATCTTCCCTCCGGGTCGCTGCGCTAAAAATTTGGGGGCTGGTTGGGTAGTCATGACGGGGGTTATTTGTGGCTGTGACTCCTGTGTGGAGCGGGGTCGAGACAGGTTTTCAATTACAGGCTGTATCTCGAGTTCGCTCGATACAGGTTTTTTGTGTCCGTTACCATTGCCATTACCGTTATGTCCATTGCTGGTAGCATTTTTGGTAATTACAGGAGTCTCTATTTCTGAGTTAATACCTGTGTCGAGTGGAGTCGAGACGTTGGCTGGGTTGAGTATTGCTAAACTCTTACTGGACTCCTGTACGGGCGAACGGCCGTTGGCCTCTACTGAAATTTTGTACCCGTCCTCTAATGCTTCTTGAAAGGCGTTTTTGGTTTTTTCACTGCGGTAGTTAATGCCGTTTAATTTGACGCTGAGGGTCTTTTTATTGGTGACGGGGGGGAGTACGGGAATGCGTTGATAGGGGTCAAGGTTGGTAAGATTCATGCCAATGACGCGCAATTGGACGACGGCTTCACGGAGGGCGCGATCGCTATTTTTCTGGGCGCTGGGATTGAGAGATACGGTAATATGAGGGCGATCGCCTAAAATATCTTTGACCAAGTTACTTAAAACCCGTTTGGGTCCAAATTCCACAAAGCAGTAACCTCCAGCCCCATAAATATTTTCAATCTCCTGTTTAAACAGGACGGAACTAGCCAAATGGTTTTCTAAGTTCTTTTGAATGGCTACTGTATCCTGGGGATAATGTTTACCAGTGACGTTGCTAAAAACAGGAATTTGGGGACTGTGGAAGGTGATGGACTTGGTAGCAATGGCAAAGGATTTTTGGGCGAAGGCAATTAAGGGAGTATGGAAAGCTGCGGACACAGGTAATAAAACCACACCATATCCTAATTGTTGACAGCGATCGCGGATTTTATGAATTTCTGCCGTTGGACCGGCTAAAACAATCTGGGTAGGAGAATTAAAGTTAGCAATACTCACTTTGGGAAATTGCTTCAGCACCGGTTCAATTTTGCTGATATCTTCCTTAACCGCCAACATTGTCCCCGCGTCATGATCGGGATCTTTAGGTGCAGCCATGGCCTGTCCTCTAGCTTTCACTAAGAACAAGTAATCAGCCTCGGTCAATACTCCAGCCGCCCACAAAGCTGTTAATTCCCCAAAACTATGGCCGGCGGCGAAATCTGCCTTAAACCCAGCTTGTTGCAAAATTCCATACAACCCCGCACTAAATACCCCAATTGCCGGCTGTGCATATTCGGTTCTTTGTAAGGCCGCAATTTGGGCTTTCTTCTGGGCTTCGTCTCGACTCCGCTCGACACAAGCATCAAAGGTAGAACGGGGGAAAACAACTTCAGAAATAGGTTGTAAATTATCTTGCTTTAACAAATTATCCATCTTGCCATACAGCGATCGCAAGCTGGGGAAATTCATCACCGCTTCCACGCCCATTTCCAAATATTGAGAACCTTGACCAGGGAATAAAGCCACAACTTTCCCACCCACATCTATTCCCCCAGATCGGTAATAAATACCTTGAGGATGCTCCCAAGCTGTAACTCCCGATTTACTTTTGAGTAAATCAATACTAACTTGCAATAACTTACAAGCTTCGCCTAAATTTTCCGCCACAAACCCAATTCTAGCCGCAGTTTTGGGAATAGCTAAAGATTTACATTCCCCAACTAATTGGGCATAATATCTATCACCATCATTGGCTTGCAAATTATTAAAAGTTGCTTCTAACTTGGCAATTAATTCTCCATGATTAGCACCAAATAATAACACTTCACTTGCCCCACCATGTAAACGATAAGAACTTTCTTGTTCTGATTCGTATTCTTCTAAAACAACGTGGTAATTTGTGCCACCAAAACCAAAGGAACTTACACCCGCACGTCTGGGACTTGCACCTTCTGCCTGAATCCAAGGTCTAGTTTGAGTATTGAGATAAAAGGAGGAATTTTCAATATTTAATTTGGGATTTGGTTCGGTAATATTGATAGTTGCTGGCAGGATTTTATGATGTAATGCTAGGGCAGTTTTAATTAAACTAGCTGCACCTGCTGCGGCTTTTGTATGACCAATTTGAGATTTTACACTTCCCAAAGCAATATGTTGTTTTTGGGTATCATGTTGACCAAAATAATCTCTTAAAGATGCAAATTCTGTGGGATCTCCTGCCATTGTTCCCGTACCATGTGCCTCCATTAAACCCACAGTTGCCGGAGAAAAACCAGCATCGTCATAAGCCCGTTCTAAGGCTTTCACTTGTCCTTCTTTTCTGGGGGCATAAATACTCTTGTAGCGGCCATCACTAGAAGTACCAATTCCCTTAATTACCGCATAGATTTTATCCCCATCTTTTTGGGCATCTTCTAAGCGTTTGAGGAGAATCATCCCAATACCTTCACCTAACATCATCCCATCGGATTTAGCATCAAATGGTTTAACATTATGGCTAGGACTAACGGCGGGAGTTTTGCTAAAAGAAATGTAAGCCATGATGGTGTTATCGGTGTCCACTCCACCGGTTAACATCATATCACTACGGTGTTCTACTAATTCACTAATGGCCATTTTTAATGCCCCAAATGAACTAGCACAAGCCGCATCTACAACGCAGTTTGTTCCCCCAAAATTGAGCCGATTAGCAATTCTACCAGCAACTACATTAGCTAACATTCCGGGGAAAGCATTTTCATCCCATTTCACATAAGCAGATTTGATTTTATCAACGATCTTTTTCGTGTCTTCGTCAGATAAACCACTACTTTTAAGAACTTTTTCCCAAATCGGATATTCTAATCTCGCAGATAGGGGTATTCCCAATTGTTTAGCCATGGCTACACCCAAAATTACCCCGACATTTTCGCGGTTAAATTCACGGGATTCACCATAACCACCATCTTCCATTGCTTCTTTTGCAACTACTAAACTTAATAGTTGGGAAACATCTGTTACTTCTAAAATGCTGGGAGGTATGCCAAATTCTATGGGGTTAAAATCTACTTCAGGAATAAAACCACCCCGTTTACAATAGGTTTTATCTTCTGAAGTTCTGGGATTAGGATCATAGTAGTCTTCTACACTCCAATGGGTGGCAGGAACATCAGTAATACAGTCAATTTTATTAACAATATTTTGCCAGTATTCTCGTAGGTTTCTTGACTGTGGCATTAGGGATGCCATACCAATAATTGCTATCGGGCTTTTGTGCAATTTTCTATTAATTTCATTAGTTGACATAGAGTTATCTGTGTTCATTCTTTTTGCCTCTATAAATCTCATCAAATCCTGTTCACAACTATTAATTTGCGATTCTAATTCTGCTAAGGCAGTATTAATTGCCTCTGTATTTTTAGGGGGACAAGACATAGGATATAGACTAATCTTGAGTATCGTGAATTGTGCCACATATTATCTATTAACAGACAGAATAACTATCTGTATTCAGGTAATTACCGCAGGTAAAAGCTAAATACTTAATTTTGCTATCGCAAAGGATATTTCAACACCACAGAATATATACTGTCTTGTGCTTCCCTCAGTTAAATTTTTCGCTGTCTTTTAGTGTTTTCAAGCAATTTTAGAACCTTGTACTCGTAAATAAAAGTAGAAAATACTCGACTTGTGAATATTGAAAATTTGTTCTCACCACTGACTAAGGTGTGTACTCAATAATTTTCAACAAGTATAACATCCTGTTTTTTGATCAATACCATCACCAGTTTTGACAGTCTAGGATAATCTATTTTAGTTGATTGGTATTAGAAAATCTGTTAAAGTCGTTACAGAAATTATCCTAGTGAAGAAATACTTAAACAGGTTTTTCTGGGAACAGTTTCACGGACTGTTACTTTCAAAGAAATCAAAACTTTGGTTGTAGAAAAGATAGGTTTTGTTTCTTTAAGTAATTGTGCTTTAACTCCTAGTGTAGTCCTTAGTATCTTTTCTGTTTATATTCAATCAAATCAACAATTTATTTCCCATCTACAAATGTTGAATTAATAAAAAGACTAGCACAATTTATGAAAACTGAATAGTTCATTTTTGCTAATTTTGGCAGTAAAATATTTCTTTTTTTATCTGCTGAGAGATCAAATATAATCAAGCCAGTATAATTGAAAACCTTAATAATACAGCTAATATCCCGAATAATCACACCTTTAACTCCTATCTTACTTTGATAATTCCACAGTTATCGAGAAATTGTTTTCTGTATAACTAATTAATAAATACACAATAGCAATATTAGAACAAAATAGGTTCTTTTTTGAGCGAACCATGATAATTGAATCTTGATTTTTGATGAATTTATAAGATAACTTACCTTTTGCAGACAATTGGTTATTTATAAACTAAACATTAATATTTCCGATGTTGAAGTCTAACTTATAGATATATCAATTGTGATGAAATATAGACAGTTAAGATATCTTGTAGATAATTTGCTAAAAAAAGTACAGATTTTAAAATTAATCCATGAGTAATCAAGTGGTTAATTAAATTCCTGAAAATTAGTTGACAATATCAAATTTATTGGCGATAATTACAGATAAGTTTCTCATGCACCTAAGTTGTTATCATCAACAATATTTGGGAATTACGAATTTTGACTTTGAATATTTGATTATCGTATTTTAGGCTACTTACTGAAAAACAGATTCAAGATAAAATTAGCGATAATGAAAAGTAAAAAAGTAAGTATTCATCTATTATTTTTCAACCAGATAGGAATAAAAATATGGCAGTAAATAAAGAACGCCAAGGATTCAATCTAGCTGCCAAAAAATGGCGGCTAATTTTAGCAGCTTCTCTGATTTTAACCACAGGATTATTATCTTTATACGTTTTCCAAAAATTGAAAATAAGTGCTGAAATTGAATCCTCTGCGGTGAGTCCAGTAACTAAATCTCAACCTAGTCCAGTACAAGTTGCTGTGACTGCATTAGGAAGATTACAACCACAGAATAAAATTACCTATTTATCTGCTCCCAATTCTATTAATGGTGTCCGGGTGGAAAAACTATTAGTAAAAGAAGGAGATAATGTGCAAAAAGGACAGGTATTAGCTTATTTAGAAAACTATTCTCGTTCTAAAATGGCTATTCAACAAGCATTTGATAAATTGTTAATTACTAGGGCTAAACTTGCCCAGGTACAAGCTGGATCAAAATCTGGAGATATCAATGCTCAAAAAGCTATAATTACCCGATTAAATTCCCAATTAAAAGGAGAAATTGCGGCGCAAACAGCAATAATTAACCGCATTCGATCTCAAGTAGAAAATGCTCAAAAAGAGAGCGATCGCTATCAGCAATTATACAAAGATGGTGCTGTTTCTGCTTCTGTTGCTGATAGTAAAAATTTAGCCCTCAAAACTTCACAGCAACAGTTAAAGGAAACTGAAGCTACTCTCAAACGTACTCAAGACACCCTTACAGATCAAATTAAAGAAGGAAAATCAAAACTTAATAGTATTAAAGAAGTCAGAACTGTAGATGTAGAGTTAGCTCAGAGTGAAGTTAAAAGCGCACAGACGGCAGTAGAACAAGCTAAAGCTGACCATGATTTAACTTACATTACTTCTCCTATAGATGGCAAAATTTTACGCATTCACGCTAGAAATGGGGAAGTAATTGCTACTTCCGGTTTTGCGGAAATTGGTAATACCTCAAAAATGCAAGTCTTGGCGGAAGTCTATCAAACCGATATTCAAAATGTCCGAGTTGGACAAAAAGCTATTATTACTAGCACCACATTTCCCGGAAAATTACAAGGGACAGTGCGACAAGTTGGTTGGCAAGTTGATAAACAAAGTATCTTTAGTATTAATCCCAATTCTGACACAGACCGTCGAGTAATTGAAGTCAAAATATCTATTGATAATCCTAGCGACAGCCGTAAAATATCTCGATTAACTAACTTACAAGTTGACGTTGCCATTCAAATTTAATCCTGGTAATTAGTAATTATTTCTTCTTAACAACCAACAACTGACAACTGACCACTCAAAAATAATATGAATATGAAAATTCCTTTAGGATGGCTACAGCTTGTCCAGCAGAAACTTCGCTTTGTAATTGCTGTGGCCGGAATTGGTTTTATTGTCCTGTTAATGTTCATTCAACTTGGTTTCCAAGATGCACTCTATTCTAGTGCTACAGCAGTACATCAACGATTGCGCGGAGATTTATTTTTAGTTAGTTCTCAATATAAATCTTTGACAGCAATTCAAAGTTTTTCCCGAACTCGATTATATCAAACTTTAGGGTTTGATGGTGTGGATTCAGTTAGTTCAATTTACTTACAATTTGCTAAACTCAAAAATCCCATTAGTGGTGAAAAATATTCCATTTATGTCATCGGTTTTGATCCTGGCGTATCAGTATTAGATATTCCCGAAGTTGAGCAAAACTTAGATAAACTCAAAATTCCCGATGTCATGCTCTTTGATAGAGATTCACGTCCAGAATTTGGACCGATTGCTGACTTATTTAATCAAGGAAATATAGAACAACCAATAGAAATTTTTCCTTTTGATGCTATTAAAGGTTATCGAGTGAGAGTTAGTGGTTTATTTAGTTTAGGTCCTTCCTTTGGTGTAGATGGAAATTTAATTGTTAGTGACTCAACTTTTTTAAGCATAAATCCTAACAGTCGTCCAGTAGACAAAATAGATGTTGGAGTAATTAAACTCAAACCTGGTACTAACATTAAACGGCTTTTAGCTAACTTAAAAGCCAATCTACCCAAGGATGTACAAATATTCACCCGTGAAGAATTTATAGCCTTTGAAAGACAATATTGGTCAGTGAGAACCCCCATTGGTTTTATTCTCAATTTAATGTTAACAATGGCTTCTGTTGTTGGTGTGGTAATCGTTTACCAAATTTTGTATAGCAATATTGCTACTCAATTTATTGCCTATGCTACTTTAAAAGCTATTGGTTATGCTAACGGGTATTTGTTAAATGTGGTTTTTCAACAAGCCTTAATTTTAGCTATATTAGGTTATATTCCTGGGTTTATTATTTCTATTGCCTTATATGATTTTGCTATGAAAGCTACAAAATTACCTATCATGATGACTAATAATAACGCCTTACTTGTTCTTGTATCTACAGTCTTAATTTGTATTACATCAGGAGCATTAGCTATTAATAAACTCCGTTCTGCTGACCCGGCTGATATTTTCTAAGAATTTGTTGCATGATAAATTTATTAAATTCTGACCAAAATTCTAGAAAATAACACTAGCTAAGGACAGAAGTTTCATCTTATTAATAACAGTAAAATTCTCTTGCTGTTTGTAGTTAACTTATCCCTATCCTCACCCTATGAACTTACAAAACAAAACGCTACTAATTACTGCCATTGATGAATTTATCGGTTTACGTGCGGCTGAATTGGCTATAGCTCAAGGCATTAAAGTTAAAGGTATTCAAAGTCCTGGAAATAAGAATAAAGCACCAGGAAATTTAGGTGTAGAAATTATTGAAGGCCATATTACCGATGCTAAATTTTGTACTAAAGCTTGTGAGGGAGTAGATGTAGTTTTGCATAATGCTCAAATTGCCGAAGAATCGGGAGATATTAAACATTTTCGCCAAGTCAATGTGGACGGGACTATTAATATAGCTCAAGGGGCTAAACAAGCAGGAATTAAAACTTTTATCCATCTCTCTAGCGTTTTAGTATATGGGTTTGATTATCCTGAAAACGTTACGGAATCTAGTGTACTTTCCGATGAAAATAACGCCTATTGTCAAACTAAAATCGAGGCAGAAATAGAGGTTTTAAAACTTAATTCTCCAGATTTTGGTGTAATTGTAATCCGCGCTGGAGATGTCTATGGACCAGGAAGTATTCCTTGGATAGTAAGACCAATTCACATGATGAGACAAAAGTTATTTGCCTATGCTAATGATGGTCAGGGTGTAATGAATCATCTGTATGTAGATAACTTAATTGATGCTATCTTTTTAGCTATTGAGAAATCGGCCTATGGCGAGATTTTCAATATTACAGATGGGGAAGAAACTTCTTGGAAAGAGTATTTTATTCATCTAGCCTCACTAGAAGGTTTACCAGCGCCTATGTCTTTACCAAAGGAGGAAATGAAATTATTTTTACGGGTGCGTCTTCAGGGTCAAAGACTATTTCGGAAAAAGGCTGATATTCTCCCCGAATCAGTTGATTTTATGAGTCGTCCCTATGCTTATTCTATTGCCAAAGCTAAAAATATTTTGAATTATCAAGCTAAGGTAGATTTAGCTGAGGGAATGCGTCGCACTAATGAATGGTTGCAAAAAACTGATATTCAAAAATTGATGAACTAAGAAAAAAGAGTAACTTTTGATGATAGGGAAATATAAACTCATGCTCAAAATTGTGAATTTATTGATAGCTACTTTGCTAACTATGAGCTTTACAGAAGTAGCTTATGCTGAATCAACAGCAAATTTAACTGTAGTAGTGAATGGCATTAGTAGCAAAAGTGGTGAAATTTGTATGCGGGTTTATAACTCGGAAAAAGGATTTCCCATGAGTGATAAAAGTGAAGTTAAAAGTGGCTGTACTAAGATTACAGGTAATTCTGTGAAGCGTGTATTTTCTGGGTTAAAACCTGGTAATTATGCGGTGGCTGTAGTTGATGATCAAAATGGCGATCGCCAACTCAATAAAGATTTTTTAGGCATTCCTCAAGAGGGTTTTGGTATTTCGAGAAATCCTCTTGTTTCCATCACCACGGGTACACCTAAATTCAAAGATGCTAGTTTTAAACTTAATAAAAATACTAGCATTAATATCTTCATGAAATATTCTCTTGATCCTTAATTGACCCGAAAGTAGGGGTAATACTCTTCACCGAAGCAAGCTACATGAATTACCCCTACGAAAGACTTTCTGCCTTCTACCTCCTTCCTTCTGAATTCTGTCGTAGACTATAGAGATCATGCCAGATTTAATGATATTTCTATCTAAGTCTTTGTTGGGTTGGCTGGTAATTCAAAGTTGTTTAACGTTAATATTTTTATGGTATTTACGTTCATACAAATCGAAGTCATTATCAGATGAACAGTTACCTAAAACGGCAGTAATTCTTTGCTTACGCGGTGCTGATCCATTTTTGTCTAATTGTTTACGATCGCTCTTACAACAAAATTACCCCCAATATCATGTAAAATTAATCATTGATAGTCAAGAAGATCCAGCCTTTAAAATCGCCACAGAAACTATCAATCAACTAGGTGCAACTAACTGTCAAATTAGTACATTAAGAGAAATTCGTCATAATTGTAGCCTCAAATGTAGTTCTCTCATCCAAGCTATTTCTGACTTAGATCATACTTATCAAGTTATAGCTTTAATAGATAGTGATATCGTACCTCATCCTCATTGGTTACGAGAATTAGTTACTCCTTTGATTGATCAAAAAGTTGGACTCACAACCGGCAACCGTTGGTATATTCCCACTGGTAATTATTGGGGTTCATTAGTGCGTTATTGCGGTAATGTTTCTACCGTAGTTCAAATGTTTTTGTTTCAAGTTCCCTGGGGTGGAAGTTTAGCAATTAAAACGGAACTATTACACCGTATCCGACTTTTAGACAAGTGGGGAGAAGTTTTCAGCGATGATATATTTCTACACCAACTCATCAAAGAACAAAAGTTACAAATCAGATTTGTCCCCTCTTTATTAATGCTAAATCGGGAAGAAAGTAGTTTATCTGACTTTCAAGAATCCTTAAAACGTTTAATAATTAGTTCCAAACTTTATCATCCCCGATGGTTAGCAATTGTCAGTGAAGCATTTTCTAGTATCATCATCCCTAATATAGTCATTCTCATCATTTTTCAGTTAATCTTAGAAGCTCAATGGTATCCTGCATCTTTACTATTTCTCTCCTATTTCTCTTATACCATTGGCTTATTACTACTAATGCTATTGATGGAATTAAGTATACATCAAGTGCTGCATAATCAAGGTGAAAAAATACCTAATTTATCCCCTGTAACTATCCTCAAAATGTTAATTAGTATTCCCCTAACTCAATGGGTTTATGGGTTAACTATGCTCTCTTCTTTGTGGATATCAACAGTTACCTGGCGGGGTCTTATTTACCGTATCGAAGGACGACAAAATATTCATTTATTAGAATATCGTCCTTACCAATGGTTAGATCAACCAATTGATCCTAAATCTTCTCTCTAGCAAGGGAATATTATCACAATTAAATTATCTCTTCATTCAAAACCATGACCAAAAAACCACTTCGTATCGCTTTATTTACAGGATTATACGCTCCTTTTTTAACCGGAGTTTCTGTAGCAGTTCATCAACGAGTTCATTGGTTATTAAAACAAGGACATGAAGTTTTTCTAGTTCATCCAGAAATTAATCATAAATATCCGCCCCAAGTTGGTAATCGTCCAATGGCGGGAATAGAAGAACTAGAACCTTTTATCAATTTTTCTTCTTATTCATTTCCTACCAAACCACTAATATTTTATAAATCCTTACCTCAACCATTAAGTTATCGTCATTGGAGTGATACAAAATTATTAAATCATTTTAAACCTGATATCATTGTAGTAGAAGAAGCCGCACAAATGCGCGGATTTTATTCTGGTTTTTTACAAGGTTATGGACGTTCTGTAGGGGTACAATATGCAAAAAGAACAAAAACACCTATTATCTCCATTTTTCATACAGATATTATTGCCTATATTCAGTATTACTTCGGTAATATGGCTTTCAATCTTGTACGCCCCTTCCTCCCGATTTTAGTTAAACAATTTAGTGAAACCTACGATTTAAGTTTATTCTCATCCCGTGAACAATTAGCTAAATATCAAAAATTAAAATGTCAACGTAGCGAATATCTACCCTATCAAGGAATTGATTGCGAGAAATTTCACCCCCGCAATATTTGTTATGATCCAATTCCTGATGATAAACGCCCAACTTTATTATTTGTAGGTCGCATTACCGCCGAAAAAAATGTTAATCAACTTTTAGATATTTATCCTCTAGTTGCCGCTAAAATTCCTGATGTTCATTTAGTAATTGTTGGTAGTGGTCCCCTCGATGCAGAAATTCGTCGTCGCGCTCAAAATTTCCCCAATGGTGTAACTATTTGGGGTGAATCTCATGGTAAAGAATTGTTAGGTTGGTTCGCTAGAGCAGATGTATTTGTTAACCCTTCCATTACTGAAAATTTCTGTACCACAACTAACGAAGCTTTAGCTTCAGGAACTCCAGTAGTTGCTGCTGTCGCGCCTTCAACTGCTGAACAAGTAATTCCTGGTTTTAATGGTTTTCTAGCAGCACCTAATAACCCTCAAGATTTTGCCCAAAAGGTAATCACAATTCTCGAAAATCCTGACCTCAAAAATGAATTAACTGCACAAGCACGTCCCTCAATTCTTGAATTTGATTGGTCTGCTTGTACGGAAAAGTTTGAGAAGAAACTCTATGAATTAGTTAACAAAAATCAGGCAATTAAGGACTCTAGAATTTGATTTATAACAAGTGTTAGGGATAATTCATGAATTATCCCTACAAACATTTCTCTAAAATCGCTTTAACATCCCGAACAAGATCCCCGACTTCTTAAAGAAGTCGGGGAGCTGACTCCTATAGTATATCGCTATGATAAGCTACGCTAATACAACTTAAATAAAGCTGCTATATATTAATTAGAATTATAATTTTAAATCACAAAATACTTTAATAGACTAAAACGAAACCAAGAATGTACTAATTAGACCTAAAACCAGAGGTATATAGATCCCCGACTTCTCAAAGAAGTCGGGGATCTGAGTATTAGGTTTTTTCAAGTTAAGTTCTGACATTTGCAATAACTGATATGATCTGACAAGAAAGGGAGCAAATCAAAAAAGTATAATTATGGTTGTTGTTGCAATTCTCGCTGCTGGAAAAGGCACAAGAATGAAATCTAATCTACCCAAAGTTTTACATTCTTTGGGCGGTAAATCTTTAGTAGAAAGAGTTATTGAAAGTGCAGAACCTCTTTCACCCGCACGTAAGTTAGTAATTGTTGGTTATCAGTCCCAGGAAGTAAAAACCGCTTTGGATTCAATTCATGGCGTGGAATTTGTGGAACAGACTGTACAATTAGGCACAGGTCACGCTATCCAACAATTAATTCCCCATTTAGAAGGCTACACTGGAGATTTATTAATTTTAAATGGTGATGTGCCTTTGTTGCGGACGGAAACTTTAAAAAACCTCTTAGAAATTCACCAAGAAAATCAAAGTTCTTGTACTATTCTTTCCGCAGTTTTAGCAAATCCCTATGGTTACGGGCGGGTTTTTCGTGATAGTCATGGGATTGTACAAAAAATAGTTGAACATAAAGATTGTACTGCTAATCAAAGGGAAAATAATCGAGTTAATGCCGGGATTTATTGTTTTTCTTGGCCAGCTTTGGCTAATATTTTACCACATTTACAAGCTAATAATGCCCAAAAAGAATATTACTTAACCGACGCTGTAACTCAAGTCGGTAAAGTGATGGCTGTGGATGTGGAAGATGAGCAAGAAATTTTGGGCGTTAATGATAGATTGCAATTAGCAAATGCTAATGATATTTTGCAACGCCGGATCAAAGAAAAATGGTTATTGGCAGGTGTGACGCTAATTGATCCTAACAGTATCACGATTGATGAAACCGTGGAATTACAACCAGATGTTATTATTGAACCACAAACACATTTGCGCGGAAAAACGAGTATTCAATCTGGTAGTCGTATTGGACCAGGGAGTTTAATTGAAAATAGTGAATTAGGTGAAAATGTCACTGTTCTATATTCTGTAATCACAGATAGTATTGTTCAATCTCAAACTCGAATTGGACCTTACGCCCATTTACGTGGTCATGCTGAGGTGGGTATTGGTTGCAGAATTGGTAATTTTGTGGAGTTGAAAAATACCCAATTAGGCGATCGCACTAATGTGGCACATTTATCATATTTAGGTGATACGACAACGGGAACTCAGGTGAATGTGGGTGCAGGAACAATTACCGCTAATTATGACGGTGTGAAGAAGCATAAAACAATTATAGGCGATCGCACTAAAACCGGTTCTAATAGTGTTTTAGTTGCACCTATTACCATCGGTAATGATGTCTACATTGCCGCCGGTTCAACGGTGACAGAAGATGTCGAAAATGAGGCTTTAGTAATTGCAAGAAGTCGTCAGGTTGTGAAACCAGGTTGGAAGATGAAAACTGAATAGTTAATATTTTTTTGGGTGCGTTAAGAAACGCACCTTATTTAAGTAAAATATACTTCATGAAAATTATCTAAATTGGCCCAAAGTTATTTACATAACTACGTAAAGTATGATGATAATCATATTTATACTGGATTAAATTTTTTATGAACAAAGATTTAGTGTAAAATCCAGTAAATATAATTTTTGACTTGAAGGTATAATTAATGCACCCGTTTGAAAAAGTTTTATCAGTATCGAAAGAAGCTATCGAACTTGAATTAAAATGTATAAACGAAATTAGTTGGGCTGACTTTTGGTTAAACCCAAGACGTTTAAGAGGCAGTGATTTTTTGATGCGTTGGTCTCAAGGTGTTTGGAGTGAAAAACGCTTAATTGATGCTATTAATCAGACTAATCAATTTTATGCAATTCCTTATGGACCAAGCGGAACAGCCCCTACAGATGACGTAAGGGCATTTGAACTTTACTTTGAAAGACTGGAAGCGGCTGGACTGGGGAAAATCAAACGTCCTGATTTATTGATTTTTAAAATAGAAGAAAAATCCTATGTTGATGATTTCTTAAAAGATATTGGTGGTAGTGAAGAATTACCTTTTATAGTTGAAAATGAATTGCAACCTCTAATTAGAAAATCACTTATAGCAGTTGAATGTGAAAATTCACTTTGGGTTGCCGAAAAAATGCCTGATTATAATAAACAGATGAAACCTCAGAAAAGACTGGGAGGTAAAATAGGATTATCTAAAAGTGCTGTTTTACCAACAGTAATTATTAAAGAAGAAGACCGGATTCCATTGAATAGATGGCAAATAGAAAATAATGTTCCTATCCACATTTGGCACGTTTTTTTTGATAAAGCTTACGGCTTATCTCTTGATCAATCTGAACACCTTGTTAAAGAAGGTTTAATTGAGCCAACAATTCAAACTTTTCAAGCTCCAGGTGGAGCAACCACTAAAAAAGCCATTTATAAATTTTATTACCATTATGCTTATCATCTAGGAATTTCCACAGAAAAACCTACTTTAGTACCTGATTATATCGAAGATAAAAATGGACATATTTTACCTTATGTAAAATTTGCAGGAGGCTCACTTCAGATTACTCAGGATGCTTTAAAAATACTAAATAACCTTACATAAATCATGATTCATCAAAAACTACCTACTAATTGGCAAGAACGGGAAAAACTACGTGATAAAGGTCAATTTTGGACACCAGAATGGGTGACAAAAGCAATGGTTTCCTATATAGTAAAAGACACAAATTTATTGTTTGATCCTGCTGCTGGAAAAGGAGCTTTTTTTAATGCTTTATTAAAAATAAATTCCTCTATCAATTATTATGGTATTGATATAGATGAATATGTTTTAGAAGATGAAATTTATCAAAAAAATAGTTGCTTTGTAGAATTACGTGATTTTATCAAAAATCCTCCCCAACAAAAGTTTAAAGCAATTATAGGTAATCCTCCTTATATTAGACATCATCGCATTAACGACGAATTAAAACAATTTTTGAAACAGCTTTGTCTAAAAATTACAGGTTTTACAATTGATGGTAGAGCAGGTTATCACATTTACTTTTTTCTGCAAGCATTAAATTTACTAGCTGAAAATGGTAGACTAGCTTTCATTATGCCGGCTGATACTTGTGAAGGAATTTTTGCTCAAAAACTTTGGCAATGGATTACTAAAAATTATTGTCTTGAATGCGTTGTTACATTTAGTGAAAATGCAACTCCTTTTCCCAAGGTTGATACTAACGCAGTGATTTTCTTTATTAAAAGTTCTCCACCTCTTGAGAAAATTAAATGGATAAAAGCAAATGTAGCTAACACAGATGAACTTTTTAAATTTGTGCAATTAGATTTCCAAGATGATAATTATCCAACACTAGAAATCAATCATCGAGATTTAAAAGAAGCATTGGGAACAGGTTTATCAAGACCCAAACAAAATCATTGTGATTTTAAATATCATTTATATGATTTTGCTAAAGTGATTCGTGGTATTGCCACAGGAGCTAATGATTTCTTTTTTCTCACAACACAGCAAGTAGAATCACTAGCAATTCCCCAAGAATTTCTTAAACTGGCAATTGGTAGAACAAAAGATGTTACAGGAGATAAATTAACTATTGAAGATATCAAAAAATTACAAGAAAATAATCGTCCCACAATTTTACTTTCTATCAATAGTGATCAAAATATCCCTGAATCATTGGTTAAGTATCTCAAAGAAGGTGAAAAATTAGGTTTACCTGAACGCCCATTAATTAAACAACGCAAATCCTGGTATAAAATGGAATTTAGAAAAGTGCCACCAATATTATTTGCTTACCTGGGACGGCGAAATTCTCGATTTATTAAAAATGAGGCTGGTGTTGTCCCATTAACCAGCTTTTTGTGCGTTTATCCTATTTATAATGATGAAATATATATTTCTAATCTTTGGCAAGCATTAAACGAACCGGAAACAATTGAAAATCTGAAATTGGTAGGTAAAAGTTATGGTGCTGGTGCTATTAAAGTTGAACCTCGTAATCTGGATAAAGTTCCTATTCCAGAACATATAGTAGATAAATATAATTTAAACCAACAAAAATATAAAACTAAAAGTCAGCAACTTGAACTATTTTAATAATCGGTAAATAATGTATAATAAAGGAAATTGAATTTTGTATGAATCGAATTTCTATAAAGTGCTTTAGGCTGGAACATAAATCTCAAGAAAGCCAAAATTCTCAAATCCAATATGGAAGAACTACTCGAACTCAGAAAACTTCTAGAACAGGGTAAAATTCCTGAAGCTTTACTATTAGTGGATGAATTAGAAGAAATTAGCCTCAGTGATAAAATCAATAAAATTGATAGTTATGGCGTAATTCTACTGATTCATTTAATTAAACAAAAAGCTGAAAAACGTTCTACCCGTTCTTGGGAACTTTCGATAGAAAACGCAGTGCGGGAAATTAACAAAATTAACAAACGCCGCAAATCTGGAGGTTTTTACTTGAATGAAACAGAATTAATGGAAATTCTCCAACAAGGATATCAAGTAGCACTAAAAAGAGCAGCATTAGAAGCTTTTGAAGGCCGTTATGAAACTGAAGAATTAGCAGGAATGGTTGAAGAACAAGAAATATTAACTCAGTCGCTGGAATTGATTCAACAATAAATATCTACTGGTAAATAATGTAGAGACGTTCCAACGTCTCTACACCTTCTATGCTGTGACTTCTTCCTTCACTTCCCGCTGTAATGCTGCATACAGTCTATTCAGTGCATTTACGTAAGCTTGAGCCGATGCCACTATAATATCTGTATTAGCCGCATGACCTGAAAATACACGGGATTGATGGCGTAAACGAATTGTCACCTCCCCTAAAGCATCAATTCCTCCAGTAACAGATTGCACAGAAAACTCAATTAATTGATTCGGTACATTCACTACCCGATTTATGGCTTTATACACTGCATCTACTGGACCTGTACCAATGGCTGCATCTGTTAATTCTTCTCCTGATGGCGTGCGTAATGTGACTGTTGCAGTAGGTTGAGCATTGCTACCACAGGAAACCTGCACCAACTCGACTTTAAATAAATCTGGTGCTTGTTGAATCTCATCGTTAACGATCGCTTCCAAATCCCAATCAGAAATTTCTTTCTTCTTGTCTGCAACTTCTTTAAACCGCACAAAGGCTTTATTCAGGTCATTTTCTGATAGTTCAAAGCCCAATTCTTTCAAGCGGGTACGGAAAGCATTTCTGCCAGAATGTTTACCCAATACTATTTGATTATCGGATAAACCTATTAATTGGGCATCCATGATTTCATAAGTGAGTTTATTTTTCAAAACTCCATCTTGATGAATACCAGATTCATGGGCAAAAGCATTTGCACCGACAATGGCTTTATTTGGTTGTACCAACATTCCGGTTAAATTGGAAACCAAACGGGAGGTTTTATAGATTTGTTTGGTGTCAATATTGGTGAGTGCTGCTTCCGAATTTTCAGCCCTTCCTAAAAAGGGATTAAAATATTGTCTGCGGACGTGCAAGGCCATAACCAACTCTTCTAAAGCCGCATTTCCCGCTCTTTCACCAATACCATTGATGGTACATTCTAGTTGACGAGCGCCGTTTTTCACCGCTTCTAAAAAGTTGGCAACTGCTAAACCTAAATCATTATGTCCGTGAACAGAAATAATGGCTTTGTCAATGTTGGGGACATTTTCGGTAATGCCTTTAATGATTGCCCCAAATTCGCTCGGAGTCGTATAACCTACCGTATCAGGAATATTAACAGTTGTTGCCCCGGCGGCGATCGCTCTTTCCAAGACTTGATACAAAAATTCTGGATCAGATCGTCCTGCATCTTCTGGAGAAAATTCTACATCATCGGTGAAGCTTTTGGCATAGGCTACCATTTCTTGGGCGATCGCAATTACTTCCGGTCTAGTCTTTTTTAACTTATATTCCAGGTGAATATCGGAAGTGGCAATAAAAGTATGAATTCTCCCTTTAGCTGCCGGTTTTATGGCTGCTGCTGCGGCTTTAATATCATCGTGTCTAGCTCTGGCCAAACTACAAATTACCGGGCCATTTTCCGTTCCTACTGTTTGAGCGATTTTGCTCACTGCTTCAAAATCCCCAGGACTAGCAAAGGCAAAACCAGCCTCAATGATATCCACTCCTAAACGTGCTAGTTGTTTGGCAATCACTAGTTTTTCGTCTATGTTAAGAGTTGCTCCTGGACACTGTTCTCCATCTCGCAATGTGGTGTCAAAGATGATAATTCTATCGGCTTGTTTGCTCATGGGCTTAACCTCGGTTATTTAGAAGAGTGGACTGAATAAAAGAAAATGTGGGATTAGATTTGATCCTATCTGGTTTGATATCAGTCTCATGGAATAGAGTTCCTGAGTTCTAATTCCCCAATTCTTTTTTGATAAAATCACTTGAACGTCAACTTTTGTTTTTAACTGGGAGATTTGTAAATCAATACTCAGGTGATTAACCGTCAGTTTTTTCTATTCTATCTCTAATATCGTTCAAGTCTATATATCTATCCGTAGCATTACGTAACTCTCTGGCTATCATTCCTTCCGTTGATACTACCGTTATATGCGTATTTTTCGACCGCAAAAGCTCTATAGCCCTTTCAAAGTCACCATCTCCGCTGAACAATACTACTCTGTCATATTGATCTACTGTATTAAACATATCAACTACAATTTCAATATCTAAATTCGCCTTTTGTGAGTAGCGACCGGAGGCATCATCATAATATTCTTTGAGGATTTTAGTGCGGACTGTATATCCTAAACTGATGAGGGCATCACGGAATCCCCTTTGATCTTGGGGGTCTTTTAATCCAGTATACCAAAAAGCATTGATTAATGTAGTTTCTGACTGTTCGTATTTAAAGTATTCTAAAACGCGACGGGGATCAAAAAACCAACCATTTTTTTGTTGAGCATAGAACATATTGTTTCCATCTACAAAAATAGACAGACGATTCATTGGAGAACCCATAAAAATTTACACCTAATCATAGATAAGAATGATGAGAGGGAAGAATAGATTATAGCAATTATCAAGTGGTAATTTCGCTAATATCTTTAAGGTACATAATTATGTATAGCTATTATCTTACCTCGTTTAAACCGAAATTTTGGATAAAATATCCAAACTGCAAGCCAAAATTATTTAACTGATTTCACCTCCCTGACTTATAAGGATCTTTACTGATCAAAATCTACCAAAAAAATTGACATCCTAGTGGGACTGGGATCTAGACAATATACTATTTTACTACTAAAGAGGTAGGATATGGGGTTTTTGGTAGAGAATAGGCTCACATCCATAGATTTTTAAATCAACTCTAGGGATAATTAGAGAGGATTATCAATCTTTGAGGACTATAGATATGTCTAATGAGGATACGGATCTAGGATATCCTAAATGAACCACTAATATTTGACAAATACTCTATGACATCAGTTTGAATAAGTTGATGATATATAAATTTTTATTACAACTGCCTTTATTTGCCAATAACAGGACTTATGCAAAACAGAAGGAAAGTAGGGGTGATTCATTGGTAGTAATTTACATCTTCAGCGATCTGAAGAGACGGTGATTCTTGAAAGTAGTCTTATCCTGTCTTTGCGTCCGTTTAAAGTCGTGGTAATGCTTAGTGTAAGCTTTATTGATATTTTCGATGGCGGTTTCATTTTGGTTTTGTGAACAATAATTAAATTTTGAGAAACCAACGGCGACGATACATACCATAAAGTATTATCCACCATAGTATAATATTGGCGATCGCAAATAATAATGAACCATTCAAATCTCCAGCCCAAGCACTAAACCAATGTTGATAAATCCAAGTTTTCACAGATATAGCCTCTGTACCATTACCAATTGGAGTTTTCATCAATAGTCTAGCCAACAAACCCGAACCAACAAATAGAAAAATAGCATTCAAACCCATGACTTCCAAAGGAAACCCCCATCTTTTTAAACCTCGTACTTCCACAAGTTCATAACATAGAGCTAATACTAATAATGCCCAACCAGCAGTATAAACAACATAGGAACTTGTCCACAAAGCTTTATTGATAGGAAATACAAAATCCCACAATTTTCCAATTACTAAAAAAGCTAGACCTACAATCAGTAAATTGATGCTAGTTTGATTTTTGACTGGCTGTTTTTGTAACCATAAACCGGTAAAATAACCAATTAATACAGTTACCACCGATGGTAAAGTGCTAAATAAACCTTCAGGATCAAATGGACCACCTTTATATAGATGGTTTTTTCCTAGTAAGATACTGTCAATATAACCGCCTAAATTACCTTCTGCTGTTAAATTTCCCGCACCATAACCGGGAACAGGAATTAATTCCATGGTCAGCCAATAAGCGATGAGTACAACACCTGCTAATATCCACAAACTGCGCTGAGGTAGTTTGAGAATGGCGAAAGCAGCAATGACATAAGCTAAACCAATACGCTGCAAAACTCCCATGATTCGCATTGTACTGAAATCTAACACTGTACCTTTGAACAGCAAATCGAGTAACATGGTAGATAAAGTTAACAGCAAACCCAAAGCAAATAATATCAAACCCCGGCGAATAATCCGGGCATAAACTTGAGGAGTAGGAAGGTTTTCTGGTGTGTATTTAGCCAAAGAAAAAGGCATTGCTACACCAACAATAAATAGGAAAAAAGGAAATACTAAATCTGTGGGTGTACAACCATGCCATGGTGCGTGTTCTAAAGGCGGGTAAATGTGATCCCAACTACCAGGATTATTAACTAGGATCATAGAGGCGATCGCAATTCCCCGAAAGACATCGAGAGAAACAAGGCGCGGGGATGGAGTAGAATCTTTAAGTATTGCTGACACTGAAAATTTCAACTACCAAAAATTTGGATATCAAAGATGATACAGTTTGTTTTACATTATGAACTAAAAATTTTTTTATCAAGATTGTGAATATCAAAACTATTCTTCTAAGTGGACTGTTAGCGATCGCCTCTAGCGCTGCGATTCCTACAACCGCAGTTCCAGCACCAACCCAAAAAATCATACTCAGTTCTACAAATATTATCCCCCCAACAGTCCCAAGAGAATTTCGGGGAGCTTGGATTGCCACAGTATTAAATATAGATTGGCCTTCCAGATCGGGATTAACCACACAGCAACAAAAAACAGAACTCCTAGCTATTTTAGATCGTGCTGTGGCTTTGAAACTCAACGCGGTAGTTTTTCAAATCCGTCCTGCGGCCGATGCCTTGTATAATTCTCCCTATGATCCTTGGTCTGAATCTATAACCGGACAAATGGGTAAACCACCAACTCCTTTTTATGATCCCTTGGAGTTTGCAGTCTCGGAAGCACATAAGCGAGGTTTAGAGCTACACGCTTGGTTTAATCCCTATCGAGCCTATCACGCCAGCTCTAAATCACCAATTTCTCCTAAGCACATCAGCAAAACTCAACCAGAATTAGTGAAGCAATATGGTAAATATCTCTGGTTAGATCCGGGAGAAAAAGCTGTTCAAGACCTGACTATTAAAGTCATTGAAGATGTAATTAATCGCTATGATATAGATGGTGTTCATATTGATGATTATTTCTACCCCTATCCTGAAAAAGATAAACAGGGAAAAAATATCGAATTTCCCGATCAAACCAGTTGGCAAAAATATCTCAATTCTGGCGGTAAACTAAACCGTAGTGATTGGCGAAGAGAAAATGTTAACACATTAATTCAAAGAATATATCAGACAGTTAAAAGTCAAAAACCTTGGCTAAAAGTTGGTATTAGTCCCTTTGGTGTTTGGAAACCTGGTCATCCCCCACAAATATCTAATAATGATAATGGTACAGGTTTTAATCCCTATGAACAACTGTATGCAGATTCTCGCAAATGGTTACAACAAGGTTGGTTAGATTATCTATCTCCCCAATTATATTGGCGCATTGAACAAACAGCCCAAAGTTATCCGGTTCTCCTTAACTGGTGGTTAACACAAAATGATCAAAATCGGCTGATTATCCCCGGAATTTACACCAGTCGTGTAGCTAATCCATCTCAGCAAAATTGGTCAGCACAGGAAATAATCTATCAAATTCGTACAACTAGAGGTTTTGCTGGTACTGGTGGACATATTCACTTTAGTATCAAACCTTTGATGCAAAATAAAGGGGGAATTTCTAATTTGTTACCCCAAGAAGTTTATACCCAACCTGCTTTAACCCCTGCTTATCCTTGGTTGAATAATCAACCTCCAGGTAAACCAGAATTAACAATTACTAAAGACCAAAAATCAGGACATTTTCAACTGAATTGGCAAGCAAAAGGTCAGCAAAAAACCCAGTTATGGGTATTACAAACTCAAATAGGTAATGAATGGAAAACACATATTTTCCCCTTAGAAACAACTGCCTATTTATTGACGAATCCTCAAATTCAAAATGTGGCGATTTCCGCAGTTAGTCGTTATGGGATTCAGGGAGAAAGTACGGTGATGGGAGTGAAAGAGAATTTGATTAAAAAATAGCGTCATGCTATGGTTACACCATCAAATAAGGTGCTAGGGCTAAGGTTTTTGTTTCTTCAACAACGAGAAAGCGATCGCACACACTAAACAATTCTACCTCAGTTTGCGCCTTTCGCATCAACCGCAGAAAATCACCTTGAGTATCAACACTGAGAGCAATGTAATTAATAAACATTTTTAGGTAGCCTACACGCGCTCTCTCTGGTATGGTTGACGCGGTGGGAGTTTGCCATAAACGCTCAATATAGTTACGTACTTCTACTAAAGGCACTGGTGTAATTTGCTCCCCTCGCCCAGCCTGGCGAATTTGATTAAAAATCCAAGGATTACCAATTGCCCAACGTCCCACCATCACCCCCGCCGCCCCGGTTTGAGAAAGCACTTCTAGGGCGATTTTGGCCGAGTTAATATTACCATTAGCCATCACTGGACAACCAACCCTTTGCACCGCTTCCCCAATCAAATCATATTTCACTTCCCCATGATACATCTCTTTCACCGTGCGACCATGCAAACTTAGTAAATCAATATTGTGGTGATTGATGATATCTAGAATTTTGTAAAAATTATCTGTATTTTCAAAGCCTACGCGCATCTTCACTGTTAAAGGTTTATCATTCACCGCAGCACGTAATTCTCCCAAAATCCCATCTACTGTTTCCGGTTCTCGTAGCAACCCACCGCCAACATTTTTTCGATAAATTCGTGGTACGGGACAGCCCATATTCAAATCTATCCCAGCAATATTATATTGACAAAGTTCCTTAGCTGTTCTCACTAAATCGGGAATACTTTCCCCAATCATTTGGGCAAAAACGGGGCGACCTGTATCATTTTCAGTAATTGCCGCCAAAATTTTACCGTTCAGTCGTGAGGTATCATGGACACGGAAATACTCAGTAAAGAAGTAGTCAGGACCACCATAATGGGCAATGACTTTCATAAACCAGAGATTGGTTACATCTTGCATGGGTGCAAGTGCAGTAAATGGTAGGTCTTTTTCAAGGGATGGGGGAAGCAATACCTGGGACATAGAGAAGTTGATAAATAGAAAAACCCAATATAATCAACCATTTTTTATTTTAATCTGATTTATAGTGATAACAAGCTTGTAAAAAATTTTTAAGATGTTGCACAACTATATTCTACATTTTTATTTAATCTGTTGTCAATCATCTAATTTAATATTATAAATGTAGAGGCGAAGCATTCGGACAACTAATTATCGGTTTTTACCCCAGAATGGTCTAAAAACATGAAAACTGCTGTAATTTCTAATTTATCATAAACTCTTTAACGCCAATAACCCCGCCCCATAAGCGGGTTCATAGCGGGGATAAATTACATTAACCAAAGGATATTTATTAATAAGAGAATTAATAAATCTCTCCTGTAATTTAGATTTCCCCAACCAAATACTTCCCGTAGTTACCACTTCCACAACTTGCTGGGAATTAAAAACTTCATCAATAACTGTAGTAGTAGCTATTACTAATTCTGTCACAGCTTCATCAATAATACTATTGGCAATAGTATCGCCTTTACTAGCAGCTTGATCAACAATTGGAGCTAAAGCAGCTATTTCTTTTACACCCCATCCTTGGCGATATATTACTTTTATTAATTTTTCTATATTTTCTAATTGTAAATATTCCTGAAAATTCTCTAATAACATTGTTGATTTACCTCTTCCATCATAAGCTTTCAATGCTGCTTGCATCCCAGCTACAGCTATTTTATAGCCGCCTCCTTCATCCCCTAAAATATAACCCCAACCTCCAACTCTTTTAGTTTTTCCTTGATGATTTCTCCCAAAAATAATAGAACCTGTTCCCGCAGCAACCACAATACCGACAGCATCACCAACCCCTCCCATTAAAGCAATTAAAGCATCATCACAAATAATAACATGAGATGGTTTCAAGTTCCAAGTAATTCCAGGTATATTTTGACTATTTTTTAATTGATTAACTATAGCTTTGATTACTTCTATATCTTCAGGACGACTGACACCTGCTAATCCTAAACAAATTGCTATGATATTAATATCATTTGTGTGATTTAAAGCCATGATTGCTGCCTGATTAATGGCAGATTCAATTTGATTTTTGGCTGCTTCTATACCAATAATTTGATAATTAGAACCTCCTGCTTCACCTCTCCCTAAAGTTTTACCTGCATCATCCATAATGATACAAATAGTTTTACTACCACCGCCATCAATACCTAAAATACAATTCATACAAAACTCCTATTTATTCAGAGGGTTTAGCATTACTAAACCTCTACACTAATATGCTTATTTTACGTCTTCCTCTAAAGGAATAAAAAATATAGTTAACATCCCTGGAATCGTTGCTAAACAAACCAATACAAAGAATAAGGGATATCCTAATGATTGTTGAATTTGCCCACTAATTGCCCCTGGTATCATTAAACCTAAAGCCATTAAACCAGTAGATATGGCAAAATGAGAAGTTTTATTTTCTCCTTTACAAACATACATTAAATAGACTGTAAAGGCTGTAAAACCTACACCATAACCAAATTGTTCTAGGGAAACTAGGGGATAAACAAATTTTATTGCCGGTTTAGCATAGGCCATATAGACATAAAAAATGTCAGGTAAATTCAAAGCTAATGCCATCGGTAATAAGCATTTTTTCAACCCATATCTAGCAATTAATAAGCCCCCTAAAATGCCGCCACATATCAGGGATATTACGCCGAAAGTACCATATACTAAACCAAATTCTTGGGTAGATAAACCTAAACCTCCTAATTCTGGTTTATCTAGTAAAAATAAAGAAGCTACTTTAAGCAACATGGCTTCACCAAATCGGTAAAGTAAAATAAATGCTAAGATTATCGCTATTTTAGGTTGCTGGAAATATGCAACAATAATCTTAACAAAAGGTATTTTATCAATATTTGAATTTAGATTTGTTTCTAAGTTATTATGATTTGATTCTGGTGTTGGTAAAATGAAGGAATGAAACACAAATAAAATGGCAAAAATAACCGCAGCTATCCCAATTATAATACTCCAACTTAAAGGAATATTATTAGTAGATTTTTCTAAATAACCTGCTAAAAATACTAAAAAACCTGTAGTAAATAAAATGGCAAACCTATAAAATAGTGAGCGTATTCCTACAAATACAGCCTGTTGTTCAGGGTGTAAAGCTAACATATAAAAACCATCTGTGGCAATATCATAGGTAGCAGAAACAAATGCTGCAATTGTTAATATTACTAAAGATATCAAAAAGAAATTGGGAAGATGGAAAGATAAAGCTAAAAAACTCAAACAGAAAAACATGATAATTTGCATGGTCAACAACCACTTTCTTTTAGTAGAGTAAATATCTACAAATGGCGACCAAAACATTTTTAAAATCCAAGGAAAACTGATTAAACTTGTCCAAAAGGCAATCTGGGTATTATCTACTCCCAGTTTCTTGTAGAAAATCACGGATACTGAGTTAATAATCATGTAGGGTATCCCTTCCGCAAAATAAAGGGTGGGTATATAAATCCAGGGGGAAAGAGATGTAGGTTTATTGGTCATATATTCTGATGGACTAAACAAATAGCTACTCTGATATACAGAGTAGTTCAAAGGGAATTATAATACTTTTTTGTCTTGTGATTGATTTTGAATATTAAGTTTAATAGCGTATTTATGATAGAACCTAGATGATCACAGTGTTTTTATTTAATAATGTGTATTATTACTGAAAAATTAATTTTTTTAATTCTTATTCTCATGATTGATACCTTGTTTGATGCTTACACGCCTCTATTTATTTGGATAGGTTTAGGAATTGTATTATCTCGATTTAGTGCGGCTATTTTTCTCAAGTTCTTAGGTCAGGGACTTTACTGGGTGGGTGTTCCTCTACAACTTTTAGTATTAGCACGTCATACAAATTTATCAGAGGGTGGACTTATTCCTGGAATTGCGATCGCAGTTTTGCTACTGAGTTTGGTTTTAGCATTGCTAATCTGGTGGAGTTGGCAATGGTTAAACACTAATAAAGCACAAGCTGAAGAGAACACTATAGACGTACCAACTATAAAAGCTAGTTTAGGTAGCTTTATTCTTGCTGCAATTTTAGGTAATACTGGTTTCGTTTCGTGGGACTAGCTCTCACTGAAGTTTTAGTTAGCTCAGATAATACTGATTGGGCAGTATTATTCAGTGTTACTACTAATGTGGTCGGTACTTATGGAATTGCGGTTTTAATCGCTAGTTATTTTGGTCAGAGAGAAACGGAAAACCATTGGTGGGTACAGGTACGCGATATAGTCACTGTACCCAGTTTATGGACATTTTTCATCGGTTTAAATACCCAGTTTATCAAATTACCTACCGTGGTTGAATCAGCTTTGGAACAAGCGGTTTGGGTGGTAATTGCTTTAGCTTTGTTACTGGTTGGTTTACGACTGGGAAAAATGAGATCATGGGGGAGTTTAGCGATCGCTTCCATTGCTAGTAGTCTTAAAGTCTTTATTGTTCCTTTACTTGTAGGATTAGTAGCAACTTATCTGGGCGTAACGGGTGAACATCGTTTAGTGCTGGTTCTAATGTCTGGCACACCCACAGGGCTTTCTGTATTAATTTTAGCAGAAGTGTACGATCTCGATCGGGAATTATTATCTAGTAGTATTGCTTTAACTTTTGTGGGGTTATTTTTAGCATTACCCCTTTGGCTATTTTGGTTTGGCTAAATCGAAAATGCATTTTTGCCAAAAAACACAAACAAAAGTACAAATTTTTGCCAAGATAGAGATATTGTTTTGTAAAAACTGACTTGGCAAAAATCACTATGAGTGAAAAAACCATAGAAAGCCCAGGCAAAAGTTTTCTCGTTCTCATTTTGCCGATATCGTTTTTGATTGTTTTCCTGGTCAATACCTGGAAAGTTTTACTGGTAATCTTAGGACTGTTAATGGTTTTCAACCTTTGGCAGCAATACAGATGGGAAAAGTGGTGCAACCAGGTTAACCCACTCTTTTATGAATTGATTGGGGAAAATCAGGGCAAAATTACACCCATGGAATTGGCAATCAGGGGAAATTTTTCAGGACAGGCGGCAAAAAGCTATTTAGATAGTAAAGCTAAGGAATTTGGTGCTAGTGTACTAAATTCAGAAAATGATGAACAATCGTACTACTTTATTAATGCCAGTATTCTTGGCGAGATTCTTGATAGCAGTGAAGTGGCGGAAAAACTTCCCGCTCAACCAGTTACTAAAATTGCCCGTTCTTTTTTAGCCCCTCCTCCACCCATTCCCCAGAACGATGAAGCACAATCTGAATCCTTATCTGTTCCTACCCACGAGGAAGTTAGCAAACCTTTAGATGAACAGCTAGTTTTTGGTTCACTGATTCAATCTGAATTAGCTAAACGGCTAAATGTCTATTCCAGTACGGTTTACAAGCGACGCAATGACCCAGATTTTCCTGAGTGGTGTCGTAGTCGTGATCCTGATGGTATTGCCTGGTCCTATTCCCGTAGATCTAAGGAGTTTTTCCCAATCCAGGAATAAGCTATTACGAAGCTAAACTATATAATCGTAATATCTTAGCTGCTTGTGGAACAGGCATCTTGTCTGTTAACCTGATACAAGTTAAATGCACAACAGCTTAGTAGAAACATCCTCTCAAATCGAATTACCTATGACCCGTCCCTATCGCTTGATTGATGGATGTGAAGCCGTTTTCTTCAAGTTTGGCTAATAAACCTATGAGGATACGCCTAACCATCATTGGACCCTCATAAATCCAGCCTGTGTAAGTTTGAATAAGACAAGCCCCGGCTGTGATTTTTTCCCAAGCATCCTCGGCGGTAAATATGCCCCCTACGCCAATGATGGGCATTTGTCCCTGGGTTTGTTGGTAAATAAAGCGAATTACTTCTGTGGAGCGATCTCCTACGGGTCTACCGCTAATTCCTCCCGCTTCTTCTTGGGGGGATTTACCTGTTTTCTCAATGATTTGGGTTTTGAGTCCTTCCCTGCTAATAGTGGTGTTGGTGGCGATTAACCCAGCTATTTGGTAAGCTTGAGCCAGATTAATAATATCAACTATGGCATCCCACTCTAAATCGGGGGCTATCTTCACAAATATGGGTTTTTTCCCAGTGTTCTCCCGTTGCAATCGGTCTAATATTTGACTGAGCATGGCAGCGTCCTGGAGCGATCGCAATCCCGGAGTATTAGGAGAGGAAACATTAACTACAAAATAATCTCCCAAATCCTTGAGTAACTTAAAACTCTCTAGATAATCCTGGTCTGCTAATTCCAAAGGTGTGATCTTGGATTTACCTAAATTTATACCTGTAGGTATGGGTCTTGGATGATTTAAGTTCTCTTTCCCCTCTTTCAGTCTCGCCTTCATGGCCACAGCACCAGCATTATTAAAACCCATCCGGTTAAGTGCTGCTTTGTCTAAAGGTAGACGAAACAACCGAGGGGGCGGATTTCCCGGTTGGGGGTGATAGGTAACAGTACCCAATTCAGCAAAACCAAACCCTAAGTTATCCCAGATATTAGCGCCAACACCGTCTTTATCAAATCCAGCCGCTAAACCCAAAGGATTGGGAAATTTCATTCCCAGTATTGTTTGTTCTAATCGTGGATCATTTAGACATAGATATTGCTGAAGCAGGTTGTTCAACCAATTGCTATAAGGATAATAACTGGCTTTTGACAGCCAATTGAGACCGCCTATGGTCTGTTTGTGCAGCCACTCCGGTTCGGTTTTAACCAGAGTGAATAAAAAATGACCAACTAATGATTTATAAAGATCCAATTTAGGGTAAGATTTAACAATTACAGATATGACAGGACAAAATTCATGGGGAATTTTTTCCAATCATTATTCCTATATTCTACTGCAAACTCTATGCATCCGCAGCCCAACAAACTTAATAAATACCAACAAATCAGTGTGTTACATCTGTGTCTAATGCACCCTAAACTTGATCAATAGTCCGTTACGCTACTGCTAACACACCCTACGTATATTTTAAAAATCAAATATTAGTGTTGGAATTTTTAATGGATTATTATGGGGCGTGTTCGTTCTAAATCTGATTTACCGGAAAAAATCTGTGTAGTATGTCAACGTCCGTTTACTTGGCGGAAAAAATGGCAAGATTGTTGGGATGAGGTGAAATATTGTTCAGAACGTTGTCGTCGTCGTCGCTCTCAGGCTAAAAATGGGAATTAGGGCAAAATCCGAAATAACATCACATTTACAAATGCAACCTAAATTAATTATTCATGGTGGTGCCGGTAGTTCTCTCCAAGGTAAGGGAGGAGTGGTAGCAGTCCGTGACTCTTTGTCTGAGATTGTCGCGGAAGTTTATGCTCTTTTGCTGACCGGTGCAAGTGCGACTGAGGCCGTAGTTCGCGGTTGTCAAATGCTAGAAGATGAACCCCGCTTTAATGCCGGTACTGGTTCTGTTCTCCAATCTGATGGACAAATCCGCATGAGTGCTTCCATTATGAACGGGAGGACGGGGACCTTTAGTGGTGTAATTAATGTGTCACGAGTGAAGAATCCGATTGAAATGGCATTGTTTTTGCAAAACTCTGATGATCGGGTTTTATCGGATTATGGTGCGTCTGAGTTAGCGCGGGAGTTGCAAGTTCCTAGTTATAATGCTTTGACTGATTTGCGCTTGAAAGAGTGGATGCTAGAACGCCAGGATAACTTTAAAAGAACCATGGCTGGGGTAGTGGCAGAACCAGAAATGGTAGAAAGTGCTGGTAGGGGTACTATTGGTGTTGTTGCCTTAGATGGCTATGGTAAATTAGCTGCTGGTACTTCCACCGGGGGTAAAGGTTTTGAAAGGATTGGGCGAGTTAGTGATTCGGCTATGCCAGCAGGTAATTATGCCAATACTCACGCAGCAGTTAGTTGTACGGGAATTGGGGAAGATATTATTGATGAGTGTTTAGCGGCTAAAATTGTGGTGCGTGTGACTGATGGAATGTCACTACAGGAGGCTATGGGGCGATCATTTGCAGAAGCAAAGAGAAATAATCGGGATTTTGGGGCGATCGCCCTTGATGCCACCGGTGCGATATCCTATGGTAAAACCTGCGAAGTATTACTGGCTGCTTACCATAATGGGGACAAAGTTGCCGATACCTTAGAATGGAATCAACAAGCATTAATTGGTAATTGTTAATGGGCAAAAGGCAAGTGGTAAAAAATGAATCTCCCAATTACACAATCCTGGCAAGATGTTCGCACAGCATTAAAACAAATCTGGGGATATGAGGATTTTCGCCCCCCCCAAAAAGAAATTGTTAATTGTTTAATTTCTCAAGAAGATGCCCTAATTATTATGCCCACAGGTGGAGGCAAATCTATTTGCTTTCAACTTCCTGCCCTTCTACAAACAGGATTAACTCTAGTGATTTCTCCTTTGGTAGCACTCATGGAAAACCAAGTTGAGGAATTACTTCAGCGACAACAAAAAGCGGGTCTTTTACATAGTGAATTACCCCCATCCCAACGCCAGGCGACTTTGGGGGCTTTGGAAAAACGGCAATTAAGATTATTATACTTATCACCGGAAACATTGCTCAGTCCCACAGTATGGAAAAAGCTCTCCGATCCCCAACTACAAATTAATGGTTTAATCCTAGATGAAGCCCATTGTTTAGTACAATGGGGTGATACATTTCGTCCTGCTTATCGGCGTTTAGGAGTAGTGCGTGATGCTTTACTCAAATCCAAGCCACCAGGAACAAAAATTAGTATAGCTGCTTTTACAGCTACTGCCGACCCTACAGATCAAAAGATTATCTCTACAGTTTTAAAATTAGAGCAGCCTATAATTTTTCGCATTAATCCCTATCGGGAAAATTTATCCCCAACAGTCCGAATTGTCTGGACTCCTAAAGGTAGAAAACAACAATTATTAAAGTTTATTCAAAAACGACCAAATCAAACTGGATTAATTTATGTCCGAACTCGGAGAGACAGTGAAAATTTAGCCCAGTGGTTGACACAAACCGGCTATCATACTGCTAGTTATCATGCAGGATTAAGTCCAGGAGAACGCCGCAATATTGAAGCTAATTGGTTAGGTGGAAAAACTACTTTCGTGATTTGCACTTGTGCTTTTGGTATGGGGATAAATAAACCTGATGTGCGCTGGGTAGTTCATTTTCATGCCCCCCATTTATTATCTGAATATGTCCAAGAAATTGGCAGGGCGGGTCGAGATGGTAAACCTGCTGATGTGCTGACTTTGGTCAGTGAACCGACGGGTTTATTAGATCCTGAAGATAAGCAACGACAGCATTTTTTTGAAGAACAATTTAGGACACAACAGCAAAAAGCCCAACAATTAGCTAGGAAATTACCACCCCAGGGTGATATAAATACGGTAATTGAAAAATTTCCCAATGCTGGAGCAGCACTTTCTCTGTTACACACCAATGGACAATTGGAATGGCTTGATCCTTTTCATTATGCTATTGTTTCACCTTCGAGAAATCCACCCAATACTCAATTACAAGCTGCTAAACAAATGAGTGAATATCTCACTACTAAAAAATGTCGTTGGCAGTTTTTACTAAGTTCCTTTGGTTTTGAAGATCTTACGACTAATTGGCGTTGTGGACATTGTGATAATTGTAAAAATAAATCTTCTGTTTGAGAAGAACAAGAAGCAGGGGGGCTGACTCCTATAATGTTCAAAAGTAAAATAGGAGTTTTATATGAATGGAAATTTGTTTAAATGCCGTCAACCCTAATTTTTTGTCACCTCTTGGCTACAATATTTATTTAACTGTAATGCTAAAGTATCCGATTCTTTACCAACAGTTTTAGCTGCTGTTGTAAGTGTGGAATCAATTTGTTTTTTGGACATGATGATTTTTGTTTTGCCATTAGATGATGCTTCTGCTTGTTTAGTTTCTTCTAGCGCATTTGCAGCTTTAGCTATGGCTAAACTGAGGTTATCAAATACTTTGATAAATCGGGGCTGAAATTTTTGTAATGTGGGATCTTGTAAGTTTAGTTCCTGAATTGATTGGGTAACATTTTTCAAGTCTTTGGATAATTGTAAACTTGTAGATACTTGCTGACCTTTTTTTGTGTCAATCAGTGTTGTGCCATGATTAACAACTTTAATTAATCGCTGACATTGGGAAATTTTGCCTTCGCTACAACTATTAATTAATAAAGCAATAGTCAGACTAATAGGAGCGATAACTGAATGACGAGTAAATAACATTTAAAACTTCAAAATTCAAGGTATATCTGACAGTAGGCTGGAAGTTCAACGGAAAATACACAAAATTCCGCATTGAATGTGTTGGGCAATTTACCAATCTACTGGCAACCCTAATCTATCTAAGGTTTTTCCATCTTGCAACAGTGGTTGAATGTCGCTGTCTATTTGGATTTTACCCGTAGCTAGAACTAAAGCCCTATGGGTAACTTTTCCTAGCCATTTCAGATCATGGGAAGCTATTAACATTACCTGAACAGGCAATTTTAATAATACATGAGCTAAATGTCGTCGCCATGCTGGGTCTAGTCCGTTGGTGGGTTCATCTAAGATAAGAATAGCCGGATCTAGGGCTAAAATTGCGGCTAGGGCGGCTAAACGTCTTTGTCCTCCAGAAAGTTCATGGGCGGAACGGTGAGCGTAGGCGGCGAGTCCAAAGTCGGCTAAGAGTTGATGGGCTTTTTCTTTGGCGATTATGGGGGAAACTCCATAATTCAGCGGCCCAAAGGTGATGTCTTCTAGAATTGTCGGCATAAATAATTGGTCGTTAGCATCTTGAAAACTAAAACCAATTTGTTGGCGTATTTGTGGCAGGGTCTTGGGTAATAGGGGGATACCGTTAATCCAGATTTGACCGCTTTGGGGATGTTTTAAACCGATGAGGTTTTCTAAGAGGGTGCTTTTTCCTGAGCCGGTAGCACCTATAAGGGCGACGCGATCGCCTGTTTTCATGCTCAAGGAAATATTATCTAATACAAGCTGTTGTTGTGAATAGCCATACACCAGGTTTTTGACTTCCACAACATCAGTATGCGGTCCAGAGATGGAAATTTGGGGATTGGAAGTTAAAGATGTCAAGATTCACCACTCAAATAAGGGTAAAGTAGGAATTTAGGGTTAAACAAGTAGCTATCACCCCAGCTATTAATAGGGTAAACCGTTCTTTTGGTTTGAGGGTGAAATTTATGGGTAATTCCCCATTGTATCCACGAGCTACCATAGCTCCATAAACTCTTTCGGCTCTGTCCAGAGTACGAAGATATAAAGATCCTATCATAGAGGCACTGGCGTAGCGTAGCCATCCTGCTGCACCATTCAAACCACGTAGTTGGGCGCTACGTTGCATTTGAGTAACTTCCCGGAGCAATATTTCTAAATATTGGGCGGCTAAAATCAGATTTTCCTTCAATGGTAGTGGTAAGGGTAAACTTTTGAGGGCAATACCTAAACTGTGGGGAGGTAAGGTTAATAAAAAACTATTCATGGTGATTAAACAAACTAAGGAACGCATCAGCAGAAAACTGGCTCGTTCCCATCCCAACGGTAAAGCGATCAGTGATAGAAAAATTAATTCTGAACCTAATAAACCGCCTAATTTGCCGATGGGTACTTGTAATATGCAAACCCATACACAAGCGATCGCCCCATAGACAAATAAATTAGACCAGGTATGATGTTTGAGAAAAGCTGTACCTATGACAATAATCAGGGATAACTGCAAGCGCAATGGCAGGGAAATTTTAAGCATTTTTCGGTTTCATGATTTTAGCAATCCCAAAGGCAACCGTAAAACAAGCTGTAGCACCCACTAAACCGGCGATACTTGTACCAATCTGACCTAAATTCTTAATCTCATAGTCAGCAAAGGGGGTTGGTACTGGAACTCTGATTTCTTCAGCTAAATTAATAAAACCTAGAGTTTCGGCCGCTTTTTCTAAACCATCTGGCCAAGCAGAAGCAAATAGAGATAACACACCTGCAATCAATAAAATACTAATTACAGGAACTAACCAACCGTTGATTTTTTCTTCTTCTCCTGGTAACAAATCTGGACGAGCTTTAGTTAGGTAGGTTAACACACCTCCGGTAATTAATCCTTCCCCAACAGCGATTAAAATATGTACACCTGTCATGGTGGGTAAAACTAGGTTAGCTGGTGCTGTTCCAGACAGTGCTAGTTCAATGGCACAGGCGATCGCCGCCACAACCACACTCACACCTGCTCCTATCCCCCCAGCTAGGGGTAAACGCCCTTTGTAACCCCCCAATAGTCTTTGTAAAGTTTGGGTCAATCCCCAAGCTACCCAAACACCTATTACCCCCATATTTAAAATATTAGCCCCTAAAGCAGTTATACCACCATCAGCAAATAGCACCGCTTGAATAATTAACACGGTAGCAATACATAACATTCCCGCCCAAGGACTACCTAAAATAATCCCCGCTAAAGCACCTCCTAATAAGTGGCCACTTGTGCCACCTGCCACCGGAAAATTAATCATTTGCGCGGCAAAAATAAAGGCGGTGGTTAATCCGAGAATGGGGGCACGACGTACTCCAAATGCCGTTTGCGATCGCCTCACAGCCACAGATAAAGCACCTACACTAGCCAAACTTGTAGCCACTGCTACTGGAACAGAAACAAATCCATCTGGAATATGCATGAGATTCCATCTTTTTTCAAGATTTTTCGCAGGTTAATTTCAGCAATGTAACTACCCAGATAATTAATAGCAAACTAAAATTGACCTCTTTTTACAATGCCTTATTCCTGGCTTCTTTGGTCTTTTTTTTACCCATATTTATAATACGAAATACATCAAATTATATATTTATTTTTTGAATTGTTAATCTTGATAAAGATTTATTACATCATCGGAATCTAGATAAACAACCAGCATAAATTGTTTTTATCAAGAAACTCTTCACAGGACTCGCACAACTGGCACGTTATTAGGCCGCGTCAGATATCAAAATCTATCAAAGACCTGATTCTTGTGTAGGGGTAATTCATGAATTACCTCTACGTTCACGATCTTTTACGTAAGTTCTACTATGAACAAACTCTACATTAATAGACTTGTCCGAAAATTAAATGTGCGTTTTCTAAAACCCTTGTAGAGACGTTCTATAGAACGTCTCTACATTAATTCCCGGAAATGTCTAATTAACAGTTAAATTAATTTCTGCGTAGCGTTTCTGAAGATCCTCAATTGTAAATAAGGCCACAAATTGCAACTGGACGGATTGGTATAACTCTCTACCACCTTGTAGCCTATCTATCAGGGATATTACTCTCTCTACAGTATACCCAGCAGCCCGTAAACGCTCCACAGCTTTGAGTGCAGATTGTCCAGTTGTGACTACATCTTCCAAAACCACGACTTTTGCACCTGGAGGTAAATTTGGCCCTTCAATATAAGCCATTGTTCCGTGTCCCTTGGCTTCCTTGCGAATAATTAAGGCAGGTATCGCCCTATTTTCATACACAGAAACCACACTCACTGCTGATACAATCGGATCAGCCCCCAAGGTTAAACCAGCCACAGCTTGCGTATCTTCCGGTAATATTGGTAGCAATAACCTCCCTAAAGCCAAAGCACCTTGAGGATGGAGTGTTACCTGTTTACCATTAATATAGTAAGAACTACGTTGTCCAGAAGAAAGAACAAAATTACCTTCTTGATAAGCAACCTGACAAAATAAATCCAGTAGTTTTCGACTCAGAACAGTTAAATCAGCAGTGGTAGCCCAAATATCTGAACTATCAGGGGTTTGAGTAAAATAAGACATTACAAACCATTAAAAGTTGTGTTACACCAAAGTTGAAACTCAACAGAGTTATCAATTTAAGCATAAATTAAGATTCATCGAAAAATTGAGGAGTTACTAACATGACCATAAAATTTCCAGTCTTGACTGGATTATTGGTATTTTTAGCTACCAGCACCGCTTTTATCTCTCCTGCTCCAGCAGAAACTGAACCATCCAACTATGAAACAACAAACAATGCTTTCCTTAAAGCCTATTTCCGCAATGATCCAAACTTTTACGAAAATGGCAGCTTTAAACGTCAATTAGGGGCTTTAATTGGTTCTCCTGGTCAGTTTGGTAGCTCTTTCACCGACAACAAAATCGCTAAAGATGGTGAACTTGTCAATATCCTGTATCAAGATGTTCTCGCCCAACAAAGCACAAATGACCCCTATCTTCGCACGCCTGATTTACCCAATCCCTATGACTCTTCCCTACTAATGACTCCTCGTTATAATACAAACAAGCTCAGAATTGGCACTGAATACCGATTTCAAAATTTAGCCCCTCGATAGATATTGTGCTGCGGGCATCTTGCCCGCTATAATTATGGAAGTCTGACTGCTGATAAGTAAATGTTTACTTTAGATCTAATAATCCCACTTCTTTTAATTTAGGGTTAAAGCGGATTTGTGTTTTTACCCCCCGTGCAACTAAAACGGCTAAAATCTCTTGTTCAACCCGCCGAGCTACATTTTTTAAAACTTTGCTTTTAGCTAAATCATCAATAGCTAAGTTATCATAATTGTTTTTTTCTTCTGCTGTCATTAATGGTTTAACATCAATGGGATTAATCCATTTTTTTCTATCTTCAATGTCAGCCATATAACCAGGATTTTCCTGAATCCAAGCCTTTTCGATATTCTCTAAAATTGTTCGCTGGGGACGTTCTATAGTTTGCACCTTTATCCAGTAGCAGTTTTCATATTGCCGGACTAAGTGCTGCATTAAACTAAAATAAATATCACGGGAATATCCAATAAATGTCAGAATTTTATCCTGATTGAAAATGGCATAAACTCCTATTTTACCTTGAAATTCTGATATAATTTCTCCATCACCATCAATACATGGATAGTATTCTAAACTAGCTAAACTTGATGAACCTATTTCTGTAGTCATAAATTAATCAAATAATCCATTATCCAATTAAAATTTATCATAAGAGATGATAGACACAAACTAAAATAAAGAATTTTGAAGTTTTACTAATTTTTTAGTAACAACCAACAACAGAATAAGATCAATATTGACAAAATTTACTTTATAATTCTACATATTCATGATTATTAAGGATTTTAAACTCTATTCATTGCCAAAAAAAATATGAAATTATTTCTTCCCGTATTAATGGTTTTGCTATGCGATTACATGGTTAATAATAGTGCCAATGCTGAAACTAACCCTAGCGTTACCCCAACAGTACGGAAGCATCAAGCGCAGAGTCTTATCACAGAACCGATAACAATTAACAGTTATTGGTATCGAATAGATAAAGCCAACAATCAATCGTCCCTAAGCATCAGCGACCCAGAATGTAAAAAAGTAAATCCTATTAATTATATCAATAATCTAGGGTCCTTTTTCCAATGTTATGATGACGCTAATAACTCCAAGCGGCCTACTTATGAACCAGTTGAATATTTAAAAGTTCCTCCTCTTGATTCCGGGATTAAGATCAAGCTTGGTAATTTTTAACAGATTAACTGACTGAAGAATCTTGTATCAGCAAAACCAGTGCTTGAGATATGAAGACCTGTTAAACAAACTTTTGTAGTGCGGACATTTCAGGACTTACGCAAGATGTGGGCGAAACCCTGATTCTTCTGTAGGGATAATCCATGAATTACCCCTACTTTAGTTCCGTTATGCGTAAGTCCTGGATTTATTGTGTCCATCAATGATCAACTGATCTGAGAAGTCGGGGATCTGAGCATGGTAGTCAACCGTAAAACTTCAACATTACCCGCTTTTACTCATCATCAAAATCATCATCATCTTCATCATCAAAATCATCGTCTTCCACAAGATCACTAATTTCATCAGCAATGAGATCATCATCATCATCTATGATCAAACGTTCTCCCATTTTGCTACCAAAACTACCCTCACCCATACCCTGTGCATCCAGACTATAGAGTTTAGCAGTGCGGTCATCTAAAACCATATCCAAGGGATCATCTACTTCATCTAGTAACCCGCTACCTATATCCGTTACATAGTCGTCAATTGTTCCCGCTTCCTCATAAGTATTGTAACCAGTACCAGCAGGAATCAAACGACCGATGATCACGTTTTCCTTCAGACCACGCAACCAATCAGATTTACCCTCAATAGCTGCTTCAGTTAATACTCTGGTTGTTTCCTGGAAAGACGCCGCAGAGATAAAACTGTCAGTATTCAAAGAGGCCTTAGTGATACCTAGTAACATCGGTGTATATTGAGCCCTTGCTCCACCTGTAATGGACATAGCCTCATTCACCTGTTCCACTTGACGTAGTTCCACCAGTTCTCCAGGGAGCATGGTAGTATCACCACCGTCATCAATACGGACTTTATTGGTCATTTGGCGGACAATAACTTCAATGTGTTTGTCAGCAATGTCAATACCCTGGGATTGGTATACCATCTGCACCTCATTCACCAAAAAGGTTTGTACTTTTTGTAGAGCAACGGAAGCACAAGCATAAACCCCATCTTCTGAACCCAAGCTAAAGAATATCTCTAGGATTTCATGGGGGTTAGAAGGTCCATCAGTCAAAGGTTGCCCTGCTTCTATCTGCGCTCCATCTGGAACTATCAGATTTTGCCCAGGACCAAGGGGATAGTCTGTCACCGCGCCATTATGTTCAATCACTTTAATGGAATATGCCTCACGGGTAATGGATGTAACTTCATCACCATCACCGTAAACCACCTTCACCTCTCCGGGACGACGTGCCAAAATACAAGCTTCCTTGGGTTTACGGGCTTCTAGAAGTTCTTCAATCCGGGGTAAACCTTGGATAATATCCCCTGTTTTAGCACGCTCAAATACCAGCAATACCAAGTTGTCACCTCGTTGTACCAAGTCCCCATCTTCTACTTGCAACACAGCACCAGGACTGACTCGGTAGGGACGACCAACGCGGAGGGTGATGGTGTACTGGGGACTGGGGACTGGGGATTGATTTCCTTCTTCACTGTCGTCAATATCTTTGACTTTTGACTTTTGACTTTTGACTTCCCGAAGGGTGACTTCTACTACCTGTCCTGATTCAGCCGCCAAGATACCGGGAGCAATTTCGCTACCCTCAACCACCAAATCTCCAGTTTTTACCTTGGGAGCAACGTTAGTATTCACTGTCACCAAATCATGTTGACGTAATACTAAACAACGACGCACGGTTTCTGTACCTTTTTGCACCCCCCGAACTATGCCACCTTCTTTACACAATATCTGTGTCCGCGCAACAATCCCACCGGGGGCAATAGTATCACCATCCTTAACTTCTAGGTTAGTTTGGGTACTGCCTTGGGTAGCATCGGCGGTGATATCTCGACGCATTACCAGTGATTCTAAAATCACTAACTGTAAATGCTGAATTTCTTCGTTGTCCGGGTCGGGAATTAGTTCTATATCTGCCGCTAAGGGAGAAGAACCGTGTTCACTATCTGTTTCTTGCTCAATTTCTAAAACTATCTGTGTCCGCAGCAGTTCCACCCCTTCCACCGATTTCACCCGTTCGGAGTCTTTGTAGGGAATGCGTTGTACTGCCCGCAGTTGGATGGAACGGCCTGTGTGTTGACTCACGGAAGTGGTAGCAGGAACATCGGGGTTGGTGGGGACTGGAAATTCCACCACCGGACGACTGAGCAGGGCAGGACCTTCGGGAGTTTCTACATATTGGATGTAACGCAATTCTGTGGCGGTTGTCCCTTGCAGTTCTTCCCCCGCTTGGAGGAAAGTATCATCTTTCTCCATGACTGCCTCCGGGTCATCTACCATCAGCAGTTCACCGGGTTTAATCACTACTTCCCGGAGAATGTCGTTCTTTTGGGTAACTTCTACTACGCCACCGGTTTGACAGAAGATGTCTTTAACTACTTCTGTGCCTGGCTCAACAAACTGACCATCTTCTACTAACAGCAAAGAAATGTCTTTGTTAACTTCGTGAGTTTCTTCCGGTATCCATAAAAGTGTTCCCCCTTGAACTACTTCATAACCGAGTTTGGCTTTACCTTTTTTCTGCACTTCCACACCAGCAAACTTGAGGAAGCCCCCGGTAGTGGTGCGGTAATGATCATCTATCAATTCTGCTACCACTTGACCGTTTTGTACCTTTGTGCCTGGAGTGGCTCTAAGGTTAAATTCTTGGTTGTTAGCAGTAGTAATTAAGTAGTTGTTGCGTCCCTGGGAACTTACAACAGTAATGGCTGCCTGGTCTAGCACCACAGAAGCGGTAATAATTTCAATTTCTCTGGTCGCCTTGCCAGGAATTGCTTCTGGTAAGCGGACGACACCACCGTGCATAGTCGTGAGTTTGGTTTGGGCTAATACACCGTTGGTTTCAATGGCATCACCATTTTTGACCATCAGTTCTGCCCCGGGAGGCAAGTTATAAACATCACCAGATAGAATCCAAATTAATCCCCCTCTAGAAGCGGTAACGGTGGTATTGCCTTGACGGTCAGTTTTTTGTTCTGCCACTACTTCGGCAAATTTCACTTCCCCTGCTAGGTCAGAAGCTACGTCTTTGACGGCTTTTTCTGTATTAGTTCTGGTAGTTCTACCACCCAGGGCGACTTCTGCCACCAAATGATCTGCTAATACCTGTTGTCCATTGTGAATGTATAGGGTTGAACCTTGGGTAACGGCAATTTCCTGACTTTCTCCCGTGCCGTTCTTTTTATCTCCTTCAATCACCAATGTGCCATTAGCTTCAACATAAAGAGCGTCTTCACCATGACGGGTACGATAGGGACGGGTTTGTAGTTTGCGAGGAATTTTTACCGTTCCTGCCACTTTAGAACGGACTTGTTGAGCTACTTCCCCAGTGAATACACCTCCAGTGTGGAATGTCCGCATCGTTAACTGTGTACCGGGTTCACCAATGCTCTGGGCGGCGATAATCCCCACAGCCTCCCCTAAATCTACCATCTTGGCGTGGGCCAAACTCCAGCCATAGCAATGTTGACAGACAGAACGGGCAGCTTCACAAGTTAGGGGACTGCGAACCACAACTTCTTTGACTCCGGCTTTTTGAATAGCGTCAGCTAAATCATCGTCTATAGGAGTATTCCGAGGCGCAATAATTTCTTTGGTTTCTGGATGAATTACATCTTCACCCGCGACTCTACCCATTAACCGCGTTCCCAGTTTAATCAAGGTTTTGTTACCTTCTACCATGGCACGGATAGTTAGGCCTCTCTTTGTACCGCAGTCAATTTCCCGGACTATCACATCTTGGGAAACATCCACTAACCGCCGGGTTAAGTAACCGGAGTCTGCTGTTCTTAATGCCGTATCTACTAAACCTTTCCTTGCTCCATAACTGGAAATAATATATTCTGTAACTGTGAGTCCTTCCCGGAAATTGGTTTTAATTGGTAAGTCTATGATTTCCCCTTGGGGGTCTGCCATCAGTCCCCGCATCCCCACCAACTGCCGCACTTGGGAAATGTTCCCCCGCGCTCCAGAGAAGGCCATCATGTAGACGGAGTTGAGGGGATTGGTTTTTTTAAAGTGAACCACTACCTCATCCTTGAGTGCTTCCGAGGTACTGTTCCAGGTATCAATGACTTTTTGGAAACGTTCAACTTCTGTAATTTCCCCCCGTTGGTAACGCTCTTCGGTGGCGAGAATTTCTGCTTCTGCTGCTTCTAGTAGTTCTTTTTTAGAAGGGGGAATCATTAAATCATCTACGCTAATTGACACCCCCGCTTTGGTGGCATAGCGGAAACCCAAGTCTTTGAGTTTATCCGCCATTACCGCTGTCCGCGCTGTTCCATAATGGGTAAAGACCTGTGAAATTAAATCTCTGAGCTTACCTTTATTAACTACAAGATTGCGGAAAACTGCTTTAGTCATAGGTCACTTCGTTCCAATTTAAAATTACTCTCAATTTTTAATTTTCCTACGCGTCTATCGCTTCCTGAATAGCTTTGTTGTAAATAGCTCTTCCAGGAGTCGTATAAATGTACTGAGAAATTAAGTTCCCTTGAGCATCTTCACGAACACGACGGAATTTATAGATGAGGGTGCGACTAATTAGTTTACCCTTATCATCCTTGTCCTCAATGACTTCCAAAGGTTCTATATCTGGTTCTCCCGTTTCCATTTCCCCATCAAACCGGACATAAATATAGGCGTGAAGGTCAACTTGGTGGGCTTCGTAAGCCATAATGACATCATCTAAGGAAGAGAAATATCGGCCGGCCCCTTTAGTAGCGTTGGGATTTTCTGCCGTCAGATAATATGCTCCCAACACCATGTCTTGGCTAGGGGTAACGATGGGTTTACCTGTGGCTGGGGACAGAATATTATTACAAGCCAACATTAACAGCCGGGCTTCGGCTTGACTCTCTAGGGATAGAGGAACGTGAACTGCCATTTGGTCTCCGTCAAAATCAGCGTTAAAAGCTGGACAAACCAAAGGATGCAGTTGAATAGCTCTCCCCTCCACTAAGATGGGTTCAAAGGCTTGAATCCCCAAACGGTGCAGGGTCGGCGCTCGGTTTAACATTACTGGGTGTCCTTCTATCACCTCTTCCAGCACATCCCAAACTGTGGGGTCATTACGAGAAATCAGTTTTTTAGCAGCTTTGATATTATTCACCATGCCGGAACGAATCAAGCGATTAATCACAAAGGGTTGGAACAGTTCTATGGCCATTTCCCTTGGGAGCCCACATTGGTGAATTTTCAGTTTGGGACCAACCACAATTACAGAACGACCGGAATAGTCCACCCGTTTACCCAAAAGGTTTTGCCGGAAACGTCCTTGTTTACCTTCGATAATGTCTGACAAGGATTTTAATGGGCGGTTATTAGCCCCCACCACTGTCCGTCCCCGGCGACCATTATCTATCAGGGCATCTACGGCTTCTTGTAACATCCGTTTTTCGTTACGGACAATAATTTCTGGCGCGAGAATTTCCTGGAGTCTAGCTAAACGGTTGTTGCGGTTAATCACCCGGCGGTACAAATCGTTTAAATCGCTGGTGGCAAATCTCCCCCCATCTAGTTGTACCATGGGGCGTAGGTCAGGGGGAATGACGGGAATAATTTCCATCACCATCCATTCTGGGTGAGAACCGGTGGCAATGAAGTTATCTATTACCCGCAGCCGTTTAATTAATTTGGCGCGTTTTTGTCCCTTAGCGTTGGCAATTTCTTCTCTGAGGGATTCTGCCTCTTGTTCTAAATTAATATCCGCCAATAGTCGCAGCAGTGCCTCTGCACCAATGCCTACTTCCACACCCTCTAACTGGGAGTCTTCACTGTAGATAGCATCTTCAATTTCTAACCACTGGTCTTCACTTAGGAGTTGTTTATAAGTGAGGGTATCAGCATTACCAGGGGCTAAGACACAGTATGAGTTGAAATAAACAATCTGCTCCACATCTCGCAGTGGCATATCTAGCAGAATAGCGATATAGCTGGGAATCCCCTTGAGATACCAAACATGGGCAACGGGGGCTGCCAGTTTAATAAAGCCCATTCTGTGGCGACGCACACGAGACTCAGTAACTTCTACACCACAGCGCTCGCAAACTATACCTCTATGACGCACCCGCTTGTATTTCCCACAGTGACATTCCCAGTCCTTAGCTGGTCCAAAAATGCGCTCGCAAAACAAACCATCCATTTCTGGTTTAAGGGTGCGGTAATTGATAGTTTCTGGTTTGGTAACTTCACCTACCAATTGTCCATTAGGTAAAGTCCTCTCACCCCATTGGCGAATCCGTTCTGGTGAGGCTATACCAATTTTTACGTAGTCAAATTGATTACTTTGGGGAGATCTCATGTCAATTAAAAATGAAAAATTAAAAACGCTGTCAGTTGTCAGTTGTAATTTGCTACTGACAACTGACCATTGACCACTGACAACTGACCACTGACAACTGACCACTGACAACTGACCACTGACAACTGACCACTGACAACTGACCACTGACAACTGACCACTGACCAATCTTTACTCGTCTTCTTCCAATGACTCACGAGAAAGTGACTCATAAGTAGGTCTGGAGGGTGTGCGACGGGCGGCTTGGTCTGCCATTAGGTCTACCTCCACATCCAGGGAACTACCATCTGCTTGGGTTTCTACCTTATGTACAGCAATATCTAAACCTAATGATTGCAACTCGCGCATCAATACCTTGAAAGATTCTGGTGTACCAGGACGAGGAATGGCTTTACCTTTGACAATGGCGTTGAGGGCTTCGTTGCGGCCTTGCATATCATCGGATTTCACTGTTAATAGTTCTTGCAAGGTATAAGCAGCGCCAAAGGCTTCCAATGCCCATACTTCCATCTCTCCAAATCTTTGACCACCTTGTTGCGCTTTACCACCCAGGGGTTGCTGGGTAACGAGAGAATAAGGTCCGGTGGAACGGGCATGAATTTTGTCGTCTACTAGATGCACCAGTTTGAGCATATAGGCGACACCGACGGTAACCGCGCGGTCAAAGGGTTCACCAGTGCGACCGTCATAAACCATGATTTTGCCGGCATTGTCGGGGTTATATACCCAATCTCTCCCGGTTTCGTCTCTGGCTTCTTGGAGTTTGCCGTGAACGAGGCGACGGGAGGTTTCTTCCCCATACATTTCGTCAAAGGGAGTCATTTTGAACCGTACTCCCAGGTTATGACCTGCCCAACCCAGTAAGCATTCAAATACTTGACCTACATTCATTCGGCTGGGTACTCCCAAGGGATTCAAAACTATATCCACTGGTGAACCGTCGGCTAAATAGGGCATATCTTCGGCGGGAAGAATGCGGGAAATAATCCCCTTATTGCCATGTCTCCCTGCCATTTTGTCGCCAACTTGGATTTTGCGTTTTTGGGCAACATACACCCGGACTACCATATTCGCCCCTGGTGGCAGTTCATCGCCTTGTTCACGGGTAAACAGGCGCACATCCACGACCCGGCCTTTTTCACCATTGGGGACTCGTAAAGAGTTGTCCCGGACATCACGGGCTTTTTCACCAAAGATGGCACGGAGCAGTTTTTCTTCGGGGGGTTGGTCGGACTCACCTTTGGGGGTAACTTTACCGACGAGAATATCACCGGCTTCTACCCATGCACCGATGCGAATGATGCCTTGTTCATCTAACTGTCTGAGGGCATCTTCTCCCACGTTGGGAATTTCTCTGGTAATTTCTTCTGGTCCTAGTTTGGTTTGTCTGGCTTCGATTTCGTATTTTTCGATGTGAATGGACGTATATATATCATCTTGTACCAACCGTTCGGAAATCAAAATCGCGTCTTCGTAGTTGTAGCCTTCCCAGGGCATATAGGCGACGACTATATTTTGTCCTAGTGCCAGTTCTCCGCCTTCTGTGGAAGAACCATCGGCTAATACCTGACCAGCAACCACTTTTTCGCCTATTCTCACTAAGGGCTTTTGGTTTAAACAGGTATCTTGGTTGGAACGTTGGTATTTGGAAAGGGTGTATTTAATTTCTTGGGATTTTTCAGGTATCTGTTGTTCGTTGTCTGTTGTTTGTTGGTTTGCCAATAGGGACTGACCACTGACGCGTACGCGAATTTCTGTAGCATCTACATACACGACTTCTCCATCAGTACGGGAGACTATGACCATGCCGGAGTCTCTAGCAGCTTGGGCTTCTAAACCTGTTCCTACTAAGGGTCGTTCTGGCTTTAACAAGGGTACGGCTTGCCTTTGCATATTAGAACCCATCAGAGCCCGGTTAGCGTCATCATGTTCCAAAAAAGGAATCATACTGGTAGCAACCGAGACTATCTGAACTGGGGAAACTGCTACATAGTCTACTTGTTCAGGGGTTGTAGTTGTCCAGTCTTGGCGATAACGAACTGGTACTTGCGGTCCTTTGATGTAGCCGTTTTCATCGAGAGGAACGTCACCTGTGGCCGTTCGTAGGTCGTCTTCTTCGTCTGCTGTCATGTAGACTGGGAGAACATCAAACTGTACTCGCCCGTTTTCTACTGGTCTAAATGGGGTTTCTAAGAAACCGTAGAGGTTAACACGAGCATGGGTGGCTAATGAACCAATTAAGCCGGCGTTTGGACCTTCCGGTGTTTCGATGGGGCAGATACGTCCGTAGTGGCTGGGGTGAATATCTCGGACTGCAAAGCCGGCTCTTTCTCTGGTTAAACCACCAGGTCCCAAGGCACTGAGACGGCGTTTGTGGGTCAATTCCGCTAGGGGGTTGGTTTGATCCATGAATTGACTTAGTTGGCTTGAACCAAAGAATTCTTTGATGGCTGCTACGAGGGGTTTGGGGTTAACTAGGGATGCAGGGGTGAGAACTTCGGCATCGGATACAGTCATCCGTTCTCGAATAATTCTTTCTAGGCGGTTCAACCCGACTCGAACTTGGTTTTGCAGTAGTTCACCGACGCTTCTAACTCGGCGATTCCCCAGGTGATCAATGTCGTCAATACTACCAATATCATATTCTAGATTGATGAGGTAATCAATGGCGGCAAGAATATCCCCAGAAGTAAGAACGCGCATGGTGTCGGGGACGGAAAGGCGCAGTTTTTTATTGAGTTTATAACGACCAACTTTGCCTAAATCATAGCGTTTAGGATCAAAGAATCGAGAATCTAATAGCTGTTGGCCACCTAAAACTGTGGGTGGTTCACCAGGGCGTAGTTTCCGGTATAATTCCATTAGGGCTTCTTCTTCGGAGAATTGCCCTTCTTTTTCTATGGTTTTTTGGAAGTATTCTGGATGGCGCAGAGCATCAAAGATTTCATTGTCTGATAAACCCAGGGCTTTAAGAAGTACCTGGGCTGATAGTTTCCGAGTTTTATCTATCCGTACCCAAACTAGGTCGTTACGATCTGTTTCAAATTTCAGCCATGCGCCCCGGTTGGGAATTAGACTAGCTGAATAGGTACGCCGTCCGTTTTTATCAATTTCTGATTTATAGTAAACTCCAGGCGATCGCACTATCTGGTTGACAATTACCCGCTCGGCCCCATTAATAATAAATGTGCCTCGATCTGTCATTAACGGCAGATCACCAATAAATACTTCTTGTTCTTTAATATCTCCTGTTTCTTTATTCAGTAGACGTGTAGGTACATACATCTGTAATGCATAAGTGCTATCTCTACGTTTAGATTCTTCAACGCTGTACTTTGGTTCTTTGAGTTTATAATTATTGCCGAGAAAGTGTAATTCTAGTTTGCCAGTGTAGTCTGTAATAGGACTAAAGGAGTTTAATTCTTCTATCAGTCCTTCTTCAAGAAACCAGCGAAAACTAGCACGCTGTATTTCAATCAAGTCGGGTAATAGAAAGGCGGATTCCATGTATTTGTCGTTAGTCATGCCTTTACCTTTATCAACCTGGTTAAACTTTCAAAGAGGTCCTGCCGGAGTCTGCCTTTTGGCTTTGTGCTAAAATATGAACTTTAGGTGTTGAAGTCTATTGATTAGGCAAGAATCCAGTTCTAGTGTGCTGACTGACTTTGCAGCATAGTCCTAGCTATGGGATTTTTGCCAGTGCTTCACGCTCATTCATATCTTATGCCTCACATTTTACGCCTGATAATTGATCCTACCTGTCAGATCCCAAAGGCGGAAATTCTAAGGGATGGTAATTTGATGGCGAGAAGTGCCACAAAAGCCCGCCCTATGGGCAGGATATTGCTAAGATTGTCTAGTCTAGACAATTATGTTTAAGGATTTTCTTTATTGTTTGATATACTCAGGGATTGCTGTTTTCAGGTTGCAAGTTTCAAAAGTCAATTTAGATTGCCATGGTTTGTTATCTATTGAGAGCATCCGTTTGTAGAGACTTTAGGTGCATGGACGGAAAACTTTGGATTTTAGACTTGGGGTGATCCGATTCATCAAGCGGGCTAAAACCATAAATCCTCAACTTAGCTAATATCGGGTTGATAACAGCACAAGTAGAGTTTTAGGAGTGATTACCCTTCCCTTACCATTATGGTTTCAGCTAAATGCCTGGGCAGCAATACCATGATATGGAGATACGGGTGGCACTGACGATTTCCTAGCAAACCATCACTTAATCAAATGCCCTAGTTTGGACAACAATTTTAGCACATTTTTCTGAACCGAAACCGTCTTCCTGCTTAAATCAGAACTGACCGTGGGGAGGCAGTTGCCCTTTATAATACCAGACCGAATAATCTACAAGCATTTTGGGTGGTTTTCTGGGCAATTTCTTCAATAGTTTCTCCCCTTAGTTTTGCTAACTGTTCCGCTACGTAACGAACATAGGCTGGCTCATTACGTTTCTCACCCCGTTTAGGTACAGGCGATAAAAACGGACAATCAGTTTCTATGAGTAGTCTATCGCTATCTACCATTGCTGCCGATGCTTGGATGGTTTGAGCATTTTTAAAGGTAACTGTACCGCTAAAGCTGATGTAGAACCCCAAATCTAAAAACCATTGGGTTTCTTCTGGTGTTCCCCCCCAGCAGTGCATGACACCCCGTAACTTTTCCCCATGGCAATCCCGCCATTTTTGCAATACCTCTCTGAGTGCTGGTGCTGCGTCACGACAATGGATAATCACTGGTAAATCTAATTCACAAGCAATGTCCAGTTGTGATGCAAATACATAAAGCTGATGCTCATAATTATCTGCTTTGTAAAAATCTAACCCCATTTCTCCTATGGCTACCACCTGGGGATGGGAAAGGGCTAAATACTTGATTTGGGCAGATGTTTGGTCATGCCATTTATGAGCATCTAGAGGATGTAGCCCCACGGCAAAGCTGACTTCAGGGAACTGCTGTGCTATTTGGCTAATATTCGCAAATTCTTGGGGGTGAACACAGGAGTGAACTAACCTGACTACTCCTGCTTCCTGCCATCGAGCGCGAACTGCTGCCAAATCTGGCTGGAAAATGTCAAAGTTAATGTGTACGTGAGTGTCTATCAGTTGCATAGCTTGTTTTGCAGTTGATGGTCAGTGGTTTATCAATTGCCACTGACTATTAACTAAGCGGAGAGGGTTTTCTGTTTCTGAGCCAATTTTGACTTTTTCCTAGCCCCGTTGTTGGGATGAAGTACGCCTTTTTTTACAGCTTTATCAATTTTGCTGTAAGCTTGGGACATTCTTGCTTCCACTTCTTGCTTGAGTTCTGGTGTTGGATTAGCAGCACAAGCTTCCACAGAACTAAAGTACTTCTTCATCAGCGTTTTAACTGCTGATTTATATGCTTTATTACGCAGTCGGTTGCGTTCTGCGATTTTGGCGCGTTTAAGAGCAGACTTTGTATTCGCCACAGTAATTCCAAAAAAAGACTATTAATTATGTACACACACTACTAGGTTTAATAAATATAGCACTAATTTCGCTAATGTTATAACTTCTGACAAAAAAATTTTTATGGGATAGGATAGGTATTGGGAGATAGTCCCCCAGGAGGCATCAGCATGACCCTAAATGGACACAGACCGACCAACCATAAGTAGCAAGTTGAAATGAGATCTCAAGAACCACTGTACTTTTATGTCGGTGAGTATGTCAACCAAATTTTGATCAAAGATTGAAAAATAGGTTATAATAGACTACCAACTAATAAACCACCAAGCAAGGAAAGCAAGTCCCTCAATTTATCAAGACAGGGAGTAGAAAATTTCCAGACTGGTCTGAGTTTTATAAAGTAGTATCAAAAAAAATCCAGGTTAAGCTAGAGAAGAGAATCAAATTCAGTTTCATACCCTAGTATCCTCAGGCGCGAGTCAGGAGTCAGAACTTAAAAGTCAAAAAGCTCAATAGAATCAGCTTTATAACTAAATTTTTGATTGATCTTGTATTTAAGCCACGGGGTACTAGGGCGTAGACAGACAAGTTTGTTCTTGGAACACAATTATTGTAAAATTTGGCATTGTTATTATTCCATGCTGCGAATCATTACTCAGCAAACAGACGTTATATCAGAACTTCAACGTATCTGTGAACGTACACAGGATGAACAGGTCATTCACAAAGAGGCAACAGTGCGGGAAGTGTTGCAAGCGGTGAAGCGCCAAGGTGACAAGGCTGTACTACATTATACGGCGGAATTTGATCACCAGGATCTCAAATCAGAAGAACTAAAGGTAACAGGTTCGGAACTGGATGCTGCTTACCAACAGGTATCCAAGGATTTGCTCCGCGCGATTCGCGTAGCGTGCCAAAAAATAGAGGCTTTTCACCGTCAGCGAGTCCCCAAAAGTTGGGTACAATTTAGTGATGATGAGGTAGTTTTAGGGAAACGGTACACCCCCGTAGACAGAGCAGGTTTATATATACCAGGTGGTCGAGCTTGTTATCCCAGTACAGTGTTGATGAATGCCATTCCGGCGAAAGTGGCAGGTGTGCCCCGTGTAGTGATGGTGACACCCGTAAGAAACGGTAAAGTTATTAATCCTGCGGTTTTGGTAGCCGCCCAAGAGGCAGGAGTCCAGGAAATTTACCGTGTTGGGGGTGCTCAAGCGATCGCTGCTTTAGCCTATGGTACGGAAACTATTCCCAAAGTCAATGTTATTACTGGACCTGGTAATATTTATGTTACCTTAGCTAAAAAATTAGTTTACGGCAAAGTGGGTATTGATTCTTTGGCAGGTCCTAGCGAAGTGCTAGTAATTGCTGATGAAACAGCTAATCCTGTATATGTGGCTGCTGACTTATTAGCCCAAGCGGAACATGACCCTATGGCCGCAGCAATTTTGCTGACAACGGATGCTAGTTTGGCGAAAAAAGTGCAAATTGAAGTAGAAAGGCAATTGGTAGATCACCCTCGACGGATAGATACGGAAAAGGCGATCGCCCATTATGGTTTAATCGTGGTAGTAGAATCCCTGGAAGCGGCCGCAGAACTTTCTAACGAGTTTGCACCGGAACACCTAGAATTAGAAGTTGCCGATCCTTGGGCTTTAATTAACTATATTCGTCATGCTGGGGCAATTTTCCTGGGCAGTTCCACGCCTGAAGCTGTGGGCGACTATTTGGCAGGTCCAAATCATACTCTACCTACCTCCGGTGCAGCCCGTTATGCGTCCGCTTTGGGGGTAGAAACATTTTTAAAACATTCTAGTATTATTCAATACTCACAAACTGCCTTAGAAAAAGTGGCATCTGCCATTGATGTCTTAGCAACTACAGAAGGTTTACCTTCCCATGCTGATTCCGTTAAACTCAGAGTTAAGGAGTAATTACAGACGCTATAGCGGTATGGAGTTAAATGAGATACAAAGGGTTACTGAGTAAAGTCGAGGTGTTGCCCTCTGCCTCCTGCCTCCTGCCTCCTGCTGTAAAGGGTTAACAAATAAAATTTTGTAAAAACATGATATTATTTTTCTCCTACTGTGTAAGTACAGGTGGAAAATCGTCTTCCCAGACGGTGTCCTGATAACCTGTTGCAGAATATTTTTTTGAGGAGACGGGAGTGATGCTAAATACTGTTTTGGTAGCTCTGGATGGCTCGGATATTACTGAGAGAGTCATTCAGACTTTGGATAATTTATTACTATCACAAGATAGTAAAGTCATTCTCTGTCATGTTATTCCTACATCAGAGCAAGAAATAGAACAGCCAGCAGATCGGCCGAAACTAGACTCATCGAAGGTTTCTCATTGGCAATTTGAAAAACAGTTGCACGCGTATAAATCAAAACTGTCATGTAGAAGCGAATTAGAAGTAGTCAGTGGTGATCCAGCAGAGGAAATAATTTGTCTAGCTAACATTTATAAAGCTGAGTTGATTCTCATTGGCAGTCGTGGATTAACTGGGATGAAGCGAATTGTCCAAGGTTCTGTAAGTAGTCAAGTTATGGAAGAAGCTAACTGTTCAGTATTAGTGGTTAAGCCTCAAAATAGTTGACGGTTGAGAGTCCTGTCCTATATGTAGGATTTATCCGATAGGTGTAGGTGGGGTTAGTCAGATAAAAAAATGCGAACAATTGCCGAAATTAATGAAAAAATCAGCCGAAAACAGGCGATAGTATGGACGGCTGAAGAATTAAAAGCGCGAGTTGGGGAAATTGGTGTTAATAAAGCTGCTAAAGAAGTAGATGTCATAGCCACTGGTACATTTGAGCCAATGGAATCGAGTGGTGCAGTTATTAACTTAGGTCATACCGACCCACCCATTAAAATTCGCCGTTGCTGGTTAGATGGAGTACCAGCTTATTCTGGGTTTGGGGCGGTAGATTTGTACTTGGGTGCTAGTTCTCCCGTTGACTCCTTGGATGGGGAAGAAGTGCGAGAACGGGGTGGTGGCCATGTGATTGAAGATTTAATTGCGGGCAAATCTATCCAAGTTCGAGCCATTGGACAAGTTACGGATTGCTACCCTAGAGCCACATTTGAAACCACTGTCACCCGTGACACTATTAATCAGTTTTATTTATTTAATCCGCGGAATCTTTATCAAAATTTTATTGTTGGGGTGAATGGGGGCGATCGCCCACTTCATACCTATCTAGGGCCATTGCAACCACGGTTAGGGAATGCGGTTTATTCTAATCCTGGTTCTCTATCACCTCTGTTGAATGACCCCGATTTACAACTTGTGGGGATTGGAACAAGGATTTTTCTAGCTGGGGGTATTGGTTATGTAGCGTGGGAAGGGACACAACATTTTCCCTTGCAAAGGCGGCTAGAGAATCGGACACCTATTGGACCATCGGCAACTTTAGCCTTAATTGGTGATGCTAAACAAATGGATGCCCGATGGATACGAGGTTGTTACTTGAAAAGCTATGGTCCTTCCTTAATGATGGGTGTGGGTGTACCATTGCCTGTTGTAGATGTTGGTGTGGTAGAACGCTGTGCTGTGCAAGACAAAGACTTAGTAGCGCCAATTGTAGATTTTTCTATTCCTCGTCGTGTGCGTCCTACCTTCGGTTTAGTGAGTTACGGTCAACTCAAATCTGGACGTATCACCATTGAGGGGAGAACGGTACGAGTAGCATCTTTAGCCAGTTTATTTTTGTCCCGAAAAGTAGCTCAGGAATTAAAGCAATGGATTTTAGAAGGGATATTTACCCTGACTGAACCAGTAGCCCCAATTCCTATGGAGCGTTCTTTTTTACCCCAAGACCGTTGGACAGAATTTTAAGATAGGGAGTTTAGGAGGTAGGGGCGCAGGGTCTGCGCCCATTCAGGAGTTAGAAGTCAGGAGAAAGAAAATTATCCACTGACAACTGACTAATTACCTAATCCCCAGGTTTAGGCTTTTTAACTGGCTTAGGAGTGGGGGTTTTTGGTACGGGTTTGGTGACGACTGTGGTGGCATCACCTACTGTCTTTCTAATGGGACGCGGGGCTTCTCCATTACGTCTGGGTGGGAATGGCCTTCTACCTGCACTGACACCACGAGGTCCTCCTTTGAGGGGTGGTCGGCGTTTTTTGGGTAAATCGGCGATCGCTTCAGCATTAATTACCACTAATGTATCATCTTCCCGTTTAACGTTGAAGTCCCAGAACTTACCCACAGCTTTAGTGGTTAATATCCCTTTAAGTTTCAACTTAAAATATTTAGGTTTATCAGTAGGTTTACGAGGAGCTTGCTTGATTTTCACTACCAAGCTTTTTTCCTCGAAGGACTGGTAAACTACCTCACCGCGCACGGAAAAACCGCCATCAGGGACTGCTGATGAAGGTTTTGGATGAGCAGAAACTGCCGCGGAGTTATTCAAGTCTTCTGTTGTCGAATCTGGTCTATCTTGATCTAGTCCATGTTTCGCTAGATTTTCTGGTTCCCAAACGCCAACAATTTGCAGGTGCAAGGCATCGTTTTCTTGTCTAGTGCGGGGATAAACTACCCATAGATGTTCTTTCTCTAGGTCTAAGTGATTTTTGACTAAACTCATAATCCGTCCTAAAAGGACGGAATTTAGTTCAACTCCATCTCTAGTAATTAATGTTCCCTGGGTAAACTGTTCACTACTAGGATGATAACACCCCCGAATTAACCCAATAGCTCGGTACTGAGTAGGTTCGCTAGGGGGTGGAATTGGTTGTTCTCGGTTGGCTAAATGGCCATTAGAATCAGTATGGATAGAATCTGTGATGGAATTTTCCAGTACGAAGGACTGGTCTGCTAATGTATTAGCATTAGTAGGGGATTCCATTTCTTTTACACCTTGGTTAAAGGTGATGGAATTAGCGGATTCAGAAGACGGCATCAGGTCGGAATTCATAAAAACTCCTTGGGGCACAAAACACATCCCATTTTGGGATTTAATCAACATGACTGATCAAAGTATATTTCCTTTGAATCTGTCTACTCTGGGATGCTCTCTAGAAACACAAAGACGCAAAACCTCACATTTATACACTAAATGTGCAATTTAGCGTCTTTAATCGAGTTATAGCTAATTCTGGGCTACGCTATCGGAAGCATAGCATAGCTATAATTCTGACGGGTCTTCCTAAAGTCATCACTTACTTTAACAGGATAGATATTTATTTGTTATAAAATTCACAGATAAATGACCGTATTCCGCAAAGTTTTGGAATTTTTTAACTTTCCAATTCATCTCATCAACACTTAGGAGTAAAATAATATTGTGTCTGAATCGCGCAATCGCTGGATAGTTAGGGTAGTGTTAGCTTTGGCTGCTGTTGCTTTTGTGGGTGTTTCTCTGCTACCCATAATTGGTTCATTGAATGGAACCAAAATATCACCACAAAATCAGGCCAATGGTGAGAGCAAAATATTTGCATCTGAACAAAAGTCAAAACTGGAAGATCAGGTTCGAGGTTATGAATTGGTTTTACAAAAAGATCCAGAAAATCAAACTGCACTCAAGGGACTTTTGCAAGCGCGTCTGGAGTTGTTAAGAGAAAAAAATCCTGGGGAGGTGAAACTAACGGATATTCAAGTTGTCATTGAACCTTTGGAAAAACTTTCCAAACTCAATCCCCAACAAACAGAATATGGGGTTTTGTTGGCGCAAGCTAAACAACAAATTGGTGATAAGGAGGGGGCTGCCCAAACCTATCGTCATATTTTAACCACAAAGCCGGGGGATTTGAAGGCTTTACAGGGAATGGTGAGTTTGCAATTAAGTGAGAAGCGCCCAGAAGCCGCTATTGGGGTATTACAAGAAAGTTTGGCTGCTGCTAACCAGGCTAATACTATTCAACCGGGTAGTGTGGATGTTGTAGCTGTAAAAGTCCTTTTAGGTAGTGTATACGCTTTTCAGAAGAATGATGATAAGGCTATTTCTACTTATGATGAAGCAATTAAGGAAGATGCTGAAGATTTTCGCCCTGTGTTAGCAAAGGCTATGCTGTTTAAAGAGCAGGGTAAGCTGGATCAAGCTAAACCTTTGTTTGATAGTGCCATAGCTTTGGCGCCGACTCAATATAAAGATGAAATCAATAAGGCGGCGGCTTCTAATCCTGCTCCTACGGCATCACCTACTGCATCACCTACGGCTACTCCGTAAGGATGTGGGGGATAGGTAATGGGAAATAGAGAAGAAAATTTGTTGTTTCTCACTTGTTCATAGGAACTTTTGGGCGTGATAATTTTGTTTGCCACTATTAGGTGGTAGTTGGCAGGGTGGGTTTTATATAGCAGCGTTTATGTAGTTTGATGATGTTAGTTTTTGAAGTGGGGAATGCGGGATAGATTCAAATGTAACTAAAACCATCCTTCTTGTTCGAGGGTTTCAATGAGTTGCAAACCTCGGGGGTCACCTACTCCTAAAAGTGCGGCTTTGGTATCTGCCCTCACTCCCAGGTCTTTGTCTTCGGCGAAGGCTTGAATTAGTGAATCTATGGCTGTGGCATAAACGACATTGGATGGTAGTTCTTTACAAAGTTGGCCAATAGTCCAGGCGGAGTTACTTCTGACTGCGGCGATGGGATCTTGGACTAGGGCTTCGATCAGGGGGGGGATAGCGCCAACTATGGCTTCATATCCTACTTGTGCGATCTGTGCTAAGGCGCTGGCTGCCCAGAGACGAACGGCGGGAATATCGCTTCTGAGGGCATGAGTGAGGGGTGCGAGGGAACGGTGATCGCGGCAATTTCCCAAGGCCCAGACGATTCCTTTGCGGACATAGCCGTTTAAATCACAGTTTAATTGATGAATTAATGGTTCTACTGCTTCCGGGGCGGGGTTGCGGCCGAGTCCATAGGCGGCACTGACCCGTACTAGAGGACAATTATCTGTTAAGAGGTTAATAAGATGGGGTATTGCTCGTTGATCTTGAATATCACAGAAAGCACGCGCTGCTAACATCCTCTGCTGTGGTTGGGGATTTTGTAAGAGTTCCAGCATTAATTCTGGATCAGGTGTTTGTGCTTCTGACTCCTCAGAAAGTGGTTCTATTTGGTCTAGTGGGCTTTCTAGGTCTGCGTCGTTATCAAGTAAGCTGAGTTCGTATTCGTCGTATATCATGATTCGCGTGTTATCCGATCAACTTCTAAACCCCTATATCAATATAGCAGCAGGTGACAGGTTGGTAAGTAGGTCAACACAATAAAAAGTAAAATTGCTGAAAACCTCTTCATTTTTGCCCTCGGATATTAGCCATGGGAGATCAATGGAGTGATTTTATCATCCATAGGGATTGTTCTTGATAACCGAGTTGATGATAAAGATTTAATGCTGGTGTGTTGGAGAGAAATACTTGCAGTCCGATCTGGTTATATCCTCTTTGTTTAGACCAGTTTTCTAGGTGTTGCATTAAGGCTTTGCCAATACCTTGATGACGATATTCTGGGATGACATGGAGGAGAAAAATATGAGGATGGCGATCGCCACTCACCTGATCTATCGCATTTCCTACCCATAAACAGGCTATAGGTGTATGATGGGGAATTGTTTCTGGATATACCCACCATACAGGAGTATCACGATAAAAATACTGTTCAACTGTCAGTGCTAGGTGGGAAAAGTCTTGCCGGGGAAATTGTTCTTGGTAACTTTGTTGGATAAACTTAACCAAGAGCGCCTTATCTAAGGTAGAACCTTGATGGATAGAATATCCTGGAATTAAATTCAAGATTAGTTAATTATTTAATGGTGACACAATTTTTGATTTTGGATTATTCTTTGATCCAAAATTTTGGATCAAAAGCAATAGGGAACAGTCAAAAGAGCAGATCCCGGACTTCTTTTATTGATTGTGTGCATAAATGAGAAATTCTGCAAAGAAGTCGGGGATTTTTTGCCTTCTGCCTCGTGCTATAACTTCAATTAAGAATTAGGAATAATAATGCCAATGGGTGCAGGTGCGGCCATGTCAGAGGGTAAAAATATCCGAGCACTAACTGCGACTAAAGCCACGGTAAATATCAAGACAGCGATTAATGGGGCAATGTACTGACGAAATATAGACATATTCTTGATTTGTAAATAAATAGCAACAGTATTGATTTTAGCGCAATCGAAAAGTTGCGGATCACAAAGAAGCAAAAAGCTATTGTTTACTCAGATTGTTGATCTTCTGCTAATTCATCCAAGACTCTTTCACAATACCAATTTTCTGGCATTCCGGGATAGTTTTGTTTGGCTTGTTCAATTAGTCTTTCCGCAGCGGCCACATCTCCAGATAATCTAGCAATGAGGCGATTTTTTAGGTAGTTAGCTGTTACCTCCTCGTCCTCTGGGTTGGGAATGCTGGGATTGCTTCCTTGCAAGGGTTCGCGCCGCAGTTGCCAAAATAAGACGTAATAAAGTGTACCAAAAATGATGATCAGGCTCAGTGTTCCCAGAAAGGTGAGGAAACTGAAAGCCAGATTTTGGAGCACTAATTGTGAGAGTACATAGCCCAGTAATAGACCTGTAACTATCAGAACAAATGTACCGACAAGAATAACTACTTGGGTTCCCATATATTTTCTTCTTTTAGTCCTGGTCTGCTTGTTGCCAATGCTTTGGGATTTCAAGGGACAACCTTATGTAATAGTAGCAAACTGAGTCAGACAGCTACAATAGAGACTAAGAAAAATGTCTGTGAATCTGTGGTTGTTACCCAATTGGCAGTTCTGGCTGATGTGCTGTTAAATCCTAAATAGATTTACGCACGGGCTACGGTGATTTTACTTGGTTTGTTGCCAGTGCGATTAGATCTTCAATTCTCTTCATATTTGGATCACCGGCAAGATAACCTATACCCCGATGTAGGTGGAGGCGAAATTGGGTAATTAGGGTTTCTCTATCTGTTTCTAAACCGTCGTTGTGACAGCGTTGTTTGAGTGCTAACAGCAATATATCAGCCATTTCTCCTCCAAATACGCGCCATGTCATTTCGACGTTGCTATCTTGGGGGATGGGTACGGGTGTGGGTATGGTGGATTCAGCAAGGGAACGACAAAACGCCCACCGACATAGTATATTCCATTGTTCTATTTTGGTGTTACGTTTGAGTTTGAGAAGTTGATCTTTGGCTGTTTGAGAAAGTTTAATACGTTCTATTGGTGATTCCATGATTTTGGTGATTGGTAACTGCTAACTGCTAACTGGTAGGATTTATTACCCATTAGTAAAAATAACCAGGTTTGATGGTTGTTTCTCTTTTCCCGGAGTTATATTGAAGAATATATTCACGTGCTACGGCTTCATTTTCTCTCAATAGTTCAACTTCTTTTTTACTAATTTCGGTGTCGGTGGAAAGGAGAATTACTTGATGACTTGCTGAGGTAAAATATTTTTCTACTAGGTTATTCCTGTGGGATGAGTCAAGTCTTCCTAAGGGGGTATCTATGGCAACGGGAAGGCGTTTTCCTGATACTTTCGCTAAACCCCATAAAAAGGCGATCGCTAATAATTGTTTTTCTCCTGCTGATAGGCGATGTTTAGGTACTGGCTTACCATTTAAGTCATATAATGATAAGCTAAAGGTCTTAGAATCAATAGCGATTCGGTGTACTAAATCTGATTTATGTAATAAGTACAAGAAGCAATTTTTGACCTCTTCCTCTAATTTATTTAATTTCCTCAATGTCAATCTTTCTCTGAACATTTTTAATGTATTCTGTACTTTAGTTGCTGCATTAATTAGATGTTCTGTACTTTGGTATTTGAGGTTATCACTGGTATAACTATTTAGCTCCTTTTTAGTTGCATCAATTGCTATTTCTAACTCTCCCAAACTCCGACTTAGTAACTCAAAATTGGTATTAACCTGATTTAATTCATTTTGGGATTTTTCCCGTGCTTTTTGTAATTCTATATATTCTTCTGGTGCTGCCGCTGTTTGAATTTGTCTATCTATAGTTAATATCTGTTCTTCATAATTTTGCAACTCTGATAATTGCTGATTCGCTGTACTTTGAGCAATTTGTAACCTATAAACCACATTATCTAATAATGTTAAACCATCTTCATCAGCGTTTAACCAAGTCGTTTCCATACTAGCATTACCAGCATATAATTTATCAAGATCTGCAACCAAGAAATTTTCAATAGTACCAATCTTCTCTAATTCCAAATTTAGGTGATTTAGCAAACTTAGTAAGCGCTGATCTCTAGCAATTAGAACATCCTTAGCTAACTGCATTTGTTGAAATTTTAACTCTCTTTCTCCCTGGGTTTGTACCTGAGATAACAAATGAGGAATTAACGCTAATGGTAGCACATCTTCCGCTAATTCAGATAATGACTTACGGATATTTTCAACATTTTGCAATTGATATTCTTTTTGCGTATCTAATTGACTACGTTCAGCAGCTAACTTTCCCCCTTCTACAACATATTTATTTAATGCTTCTTCATATTTCACTTTAGAATCTTTTAAATCTTGCTCTGATTTTTCCAGTTGCTGTTGTTGATTTTTTTGCTGTTGTAATTGTTTCTCTAAACGGATTTCTAATTCTTCCAATTTCGCTAAATCTTGTTTGTCAGCAGTTTCCTTTTTTTTTCGATTTACTAATATTTCTAAATCCACTGCTAATTTATCAGCTAATTCTAAACCTAAAAGGCCATTAATAGCATCTACAACTACAGCAGGAGGTATTTCTTGTTCTGCAAGTTCTTTAACCTGTTCACCATCAAATAAAAATAAATTAGAAATTCCTAAAGGTAAAATATTTTCTATATATTCATCCCAAATATTAGCTAAAGACTGCGGCCAAGTTTCATCATTACCTAAAATTCCTAATGAATCTTTACCATCTTTGGGATTTTTTTCCCAAGTTCTCACAATACGATATTTAACTGGTTTATCGTCTTCAATATGCTCAAAAACTAATTCAATTCGGGTTTTATTAACTGGGTCAGCTTTACTATTAACACATTGAGTTAAAAAATCACTATAACTCAAATTGCCTCTAGTAGAACATTGGGCACGTGAACCATATAATGCCAGACGAATAGCATCCATTAAAGTAGTTTTTCCCCCTCCATTCATACCTCCTAACAAGATAATAGGACGGATGTTATCATCATCAATTCTGGGATCAAGATTGATGATTTGTTTACCAGCATAAGGACCAAAGTTTTGTAGGACAAGTTCTAAAAAAATCATGGAAATTAAAAATTAATAGTTCTTAACAAACCACAGAGGATACAGACAGAATAAACACCATAAATTGGGTTATAATTATACACGTCTATCCTCATTTTTGGCATTAATATTCAGAGTCTAGGAACGAAAAAATCTACTTTTACTCTTCCTTTTTTTTAAACTTTCTACCTGCAAAACTATCTGGTTTACTCCCTTGGTTATCTGATGTTTCACCTATATTTAATTGTTTAAATGCTGCCCGAATTGTAGCTACATCTCCTTCACTTGCTGCTTGTCGTAGATCTCTTTTAAAATGCGCATAATCAATAGCATCTTGCTGAGAACGGGAACTGGTTTCAAAGCATTTCTCTAAACTATCAAAAATCCCTACTCGGCGCGTTTTTTTCTTAAATTGTCTTTCTGTATCCAACAATTTCGCCATTAATTCTAATTGCATTGCGTCACCGTCACATATTTCTTCTAATACTTCCCATTCATCGCTACCCAGGAGGCTATAATCTGCACCAGGACGGGAATCTTTAAATTCTTCTCCTGTGATTTCTTGATAGATTCGGGGTAAACTATCATCAAATTCGTGTTTTTCTTCTAACCAGATACGGCGAATTTCGCTGAGTTCTTCCATAGATATTAAGGTGATATCTCTCATGTTTTCGGGGGCATTTTTTCTCATTTCTGTTTGGGCACTTAATAGTTTTCTTACCCAATATTCCCGCCAATATTTTGTATATGGTCCCGGGATTGGTTCAACAGATATTCCACTATCTTTGTTATTACGTTCAAATAATTGCACTTCTCCCCGTAAACGACGAAAATCTCTTTTTTCTCTATCATTTTCAATGTCTAATTC
>JBJTTJ010000147.1:0-43049 GCA_046080125.1 Cuspidothrix sp. | reverse complement strand
AAATCTTCCTTAAAAAGGGTGACTTTGATTAAGGGGGATATAAAACCTGATACTTCTGATACAAGTAGAACGGACGGAATAATTCAAAGTTTGTAGTGAGGAATTTATTCCTCATTTGAGGAGTCCTCACTACCAAAGCATCTCATTTTTTTACATTACTTAATCTACTTTGATTTATTCTCATCTACTTACTTATACTCTGACAAAATTGAACTCGCTTTCCCAATTCTTTCACCACAGCAACAAGTTCTTGAGTGGGAATATCTTTCTTGCATATCTTATCAAAATTATCTGTACTTTCAGTTCCTCCACAATATATTTCATCTACAGAAGAATAAGCTAAAATTTGAGTTGTTGGCGATATAGATTTAATGTAATTAGATGCCGACCAACCATCCATTATTGGCATTTGTAAATCCAGAATGATTACATCAGGTTGATAGCATTTAAACATTTCTATAGCTTCTTGACCATTCCTCGCTAAACCCACAACATGAATATTTTTTTGCAGGGAAAAAACTAATTGTAGGCTTAAACGAATTAATTCATGATCCTCAACCACAAGCAAGCGCAATTTAGTAGACTCACTAGACAACATTAACATCCCAAAAAAGTAATTAGTATGATATGAAGCTATAGCCTAATAGCAAACAGTTTGATACCTGTTAAGAAGTAGGAGGGCTATTTACAGTTTACGAATATCAATATAAAAATCACTCTATCTTCTGGATGAATTTTTACTAATAATTGCTAAAAAATCATAAAAAAATGTCTTTTTTGCATTTCCTTAATTACTGAAGAATTGGCCCCAGTCCTAAGATTAATAAGTACCCAGGCAAAATTAATTGCACATAGTTATTCAAGAAAAAATCTCTGTAAACCTTACCTGTTCCTTGTTAAGGGTTCCCTGTTCCCTCTCCTAACTATGAAATTTATTTTGCACGACTACTTAATATCCAAGACAGGAGAGAAAGTTATGATTCACCTTTGCTGCAATTGATGAAAATTTAAGAAAAGTTTAACTAATGCCTACAGCACGCAAAGCCATAGACATAATCGTTTTTTGAGAATTAGCTTCCCGGCCATCAAGTGGATTTCTTTGGATATAAGTTCCATCAGATTGTAATTCCCAAGCATGACGATTATCTGCTAACATGATGCCTAATATCTCTTGTAAATCCTTAGCGATATCAGGGTCTTGAATGGGAGTAATCACTTCAACTCGACGATCTAAATTTCGGCTCATCCAATCTGCACTACCGATATATATTTCTTCCTGATTATTGTTGTAGAAATAAAAGATGCGGGAGTGTTCCAAAAAGCGGCCAATAATGCTAATAATGCGAATATTTTCACTCAGATTTGGTATACCAGGACGTAAACAACAAATACCGCGAATAATGAGATCAATTTGCACACCAGCACGGGAAGCTTCATAGAGAGTGGCGATAATTTGCGGATCAACTAGAGCGTTCATTTTACCGACAATGCGACCAGAAAATCCATTTTGGACATTTTCAATTTCGCGCTTAATTAATTCCAGAAAGCGATCGCGCATATTCACAGGAGCTACCATAATTTCTCGATAGGACTTTTGTCGAGAGTAGCCGGTTAAAAAATTAAACACATCGGTTAAATCTGCTCCCAATTCTTCCCGACAACTAAATAAACCCAAATCTGTGTACAGTCGTGCGGTTTTTGGGTTATAGTTACCAGTCCCAATATGTACATAGCGACGCATCCGATCTTTTTCTCTTCGCACCACCAGGACAATTTTGCTATGGGTTTTTAAACCAACCAAACCATAAACAACATGAACCCCAACTCTTTCTAAGCGTCTCGCCCAGTAGATATTATTTTCCTCATCAAATCGGGCTTTTAATTCCACTAATACCGAAACCTGTTTACCATTTTCCGCCGCCGCAATTAAAGCATTGACTATAGGTGAATCTCCCGAAGTCCGATAAAGAGTCATTTTGATCGCCAACACATTGGGATCATGGGCAGCACTGGTAATAAAGCGTACTACCGAACCAGAAAAAGATTGATAGGGATGATGAACCAACAAATCCTTTTCCCGAATGATAGCAAAAAAATCTTTTCCCTCTTCTATTTCATGGACATCAAGATTAATTGACGGTTCTCTTAACCGTTGCAAACGGGAGGGAACAACAGATTGACGTGGGGAGTCTTTGAGATCCGGTAATGGTAGCGCCAGAAAATACATTAAATCCCGCAGTCCTAACAGACCATCAACCTCATAAATATCATTTTCCGTTAATCCTAAATCCTGCAACAACCGAGAACGCACAGATTCAGGGGTTTGGGAGCGAATTTCTAGCCTCACCGCACTGCCACCCATACGACGTTTACGGAGTTCCTGTTCAATAGCTAATAACAGATCATCTGCTTCGTCTTCTTCTAATTCTAGATCTGCATCACGGGTAATACGAAAAGGGTGATATTCTAAAATGCTCATCCCTGGAAACAGAGATTCTAAATTATGGGCGATCGCCTGTTCTAAAGGAATCCCCGTCCAATTGGCAGTTTTACCATTGTCTTGAGTTCGTAACTCTGGAGGTAAAGGCAAAAATCGCGGTAACACCTGGGGGACTTTCAACCGTGCAAAAAACTCCTCCTCCGTATCAGGATTTTTCAGCAGCACCGCCAAATTTAAACTCAGATTAGAAATGTGGGGAAAAGGATGACTAGGATCAACTGCTAGAGGAGTCAACACCGGAAACACCTGTTCCTCAAAATAGTTATCTAAATAACCGCGCTGTTTTTCATTCAGTTGTATGTAATCTAAAATGTAGATTCCCTGTTCTACTAACACTGGTCGTAGCACTTCCTCAAATTCTGCATTCAGTTTTTTAAGCTGGGGAATTAAATGCAGACGAATATCATCCAGTTGCTTTTGTGGTGTCCGTCCATCAGCAGTTAATAAATTTACAGTAGCTTCTACTTGTTGTTTTAACCCCGCCACGCGCACCATAAAAAATTCATCCAGATTAGAACTAAAAATGGCTAGAAATTTCAGCCTTTCTAATAAAGGAGTTCTCTGATCACAGCCTTCATTTAACACCCGATCATTAAATTTTAACCAACTTAACTCACGGTTAATATAGTATTGTGGATCACTGAGATTAATAGCAGCAGAATTCTTTTTTGGTTTTGGCATAATCACCTAGATCAAGGCAGATATTACCTATTAAGCAAATCAATATCAATATCTTAATTGCTATTGATGAGATTTTAACTAATTCTGGAACTATAAATCCAATCAAGTTCTGCTTTGATACAAGAAGTCGGGGATCTGAGTCCTATAGGTATAAAAAATAATTATGGACTTATGCAACACTGAAAGTTAGATCTAATTCATGAATTACCCCTAGGAAAAATTCTACGGTGTACACAGAAGTCCTAACTGTCCGTGTTTGAGTCTGTTTTGCGCCCTAAATCCCCTTTGCAATGACTTTGAAATACAGAGGGGTTAGGGCGATTTGATCACTTGTGTGTACACGGTAGCCTTCAGGCATTAAAATGCCGGACGATAAACACGATAGTTAATATTGGGGAAAATATTATCCATTAATTCCACTTTTTCCAACCAACCACTATCAACTTTACCGAGTTTAACATCTTCATATAGTTTATTAAACCGCATTAAGTGCGATCGCGTTCTTCTCACAGCATAGGGAACCATTGTTCCTGTCCGCATAATAAACGCCCAGTCAGAAGATTGTGCTAACAGCAATTCCCGCGCAGCTTGGTTGAGTGCTTTTTCCTGTAACTCATCTTCTACTTCGATTTGGGAAATTTCAATCATCCTTTCCGCAGCTTTATGTAAATGCTGATAAATCCAAGCATTAGTATCATTTAACCAATATTCATGGAAACCCTTAAAACCCCAACTCGATTGAGATGGACAACATACCTGTTGAGTCGGATTAGCCCGTAAATAATCAGCTAAATGGGTCATTTGATAAGTTCCTTGATCATGCCATGACTTACGGAACAGATAATCAATGAACCAAGGACCCTCATACCACCAATGACCAAATAACTCCGCATCATAGGGAGAAACAATAATTGGTGGTCTACCCATTATATTGTGTAAATGCCCAACTTGTTGCTCACGATTATACATGAAGTTAGCAGCGTGTTCTGCTGTTTTTTCCCTTGCCCAATAAGGATCATATAAGGCTTTATCGGAAAGACCTAAGCCCCGACCAGTAATTTTATGATACTTAATCCCCGTATTTTTGCGCTGGCCATTGGGCATGATATAGGGCTTAATATATTCATATTCAGCTTCCCAACCCAAATCTTTATAAAATTCCCGATACTCTGCTGCACCCGGATAACCTACCTCTGAAGACCATACTTGCTGGGAAGATTCATGATCTCGACCAAATGCTGCTACACCTGGCTCAGTAAAAATCGGGGCATAGCTACCAAAACGGGGACGGGGACGGGCGTATAAAATACCATGTCCATCAGTGAGGAAATAACGTAGACCAGCATCCGCCAGCATTCGTTCCACACCCTCATAGTAGGCGCATTCTGGCAACCAAATACCTCTGGGCACTTTACCAAAAGTTTCCTCGTAATGTTCACAAGCTACCTGAATTTGTGCCCACACAGCTTGGGGATACATTTTCATTAGTGGTAAGTAACCGTGGGTAGCGCCACAGGTAATAATTTCTAAGTTATTACTATCTTGAAACTGTTTAAATGCTGTAACTAAATCACCGCGATAACGTTCCCATAGCTCTCGCACTTCGTTGAACTCTGTGGCATAATATTCTGCTAGATAGCGAATATGACCATTGTGGACATTACGCTCTATCTCCAGTTCTATAAGCTCTTCTAACTGTGATAAATGAGCATCATAGCGTTCTTGGAGCAAAGGATCACGCAGCATAGACACCAATGGGGGTGTCATACTCATAGTTAGTTTAAAGTCAATCCCATCTCGCTTTAAACCTTCAAATACTTTTAATAAAGGAATGTAAGTTTCAGTAATTGCTTCATACAACCATTCTTCTTCTAGCACATAGTCACTTTCCGGGTGACGGACGAAGGGGAGATGTGCATGAAGTACCAGTGCGACGTAGCCTATAGACATAATAGTTTGAGGGTAATTTGTAAGTTAAAGGTGGAGAGCGTTGCGGAAATTAACAATATTTTAAGATGATAGCGGCATTATAAAAGAAGTTTATGGGAAATAAGCTGGAGAAACTTCACATATCCATCTTAGGGAATATGAAGTTTGTTGATTTGCCGTTCTATTGACTACAGTGTTAAATAATTTACTTATAAATTTATCCGGATTTATACTTAAAGAGTATTTAGGGTAAAGTATCAATCTCTGGGATACTTATCAAGGTTTAATTTGGCTATATTCAGAATATAGACTCCACCAGGAAATAATGATGTACATTTTGGTAGACTTGCATATTCTCGCACCAGTCCAGTTTTACCAATTCCTCCCATACCGGAGACAACACAAACATTTTTACCACTTTGCAATAATTGATGGAGTTTTTCTAATTCTTCTTCTCTTCCAAACGGTCCACCTTCACGGGGTTGAGGTGGTTTGAAAGGGTTTCCTTCTAGTTGTTGTGATTGAGAGTAAATTGTTTGATAAATATCACCTGTCGTCAGATTACCTCCGACATGAACATTATCAATGATAGATTGATTAATTTGTGGTTGTTCACTCATATAGAATCTTCTAAAATTAGTGTAAATGCCTGATTAATAATTGTGTTACGATCTATCATTGTGGCAATTTCATCTGCTTCATATCTACCTTCAAAAGCTTCTAATGATGCTTGGTCTAAAGCAGATTGATAAGCATCTTCTAGGGTTGCCTGTAATTCTGTTTCTGTTAAATAATTGCTATTTGCTTTTCGTCGTTTATTGGTACGTTGAATTTGACGTACAGAGTTACGAATTGATATCTCCCATGCTCTTGTTGTTCGTTTCTCCGCTTGCTGTTTAATCAAATGTAGTAATAAAATAATGCCAAAACTAATAATTTTGTTTAGCTTATCATCCTTACTCATCTCCGTCATTTCCTCTACTAGCAGCAATGCGTCTGCAATATTGCCACTAATTAATAAGTTCTTAAGTTCTAATAATTCTTCCATAACTTATCCCTCTTGACTTAAATCACCTAAATCAATATCACCCGTTACTTTGACATTTTTTTTACATTACTTAATCTACTTTGATTTATTCTCATCTACTTACTTATCTATAGCACACTTGGATGAGATACATCATAAACCCCTCCTCATTCGCGGGGAGGGGGTTGAGGATGGGGTTTTTGTATTTCACCCATTTAAAAATAAAGATTGAAAACGTGCATCCTCCCGAATAGCATCAAAATCTGAGTCAGTTTTTGCCCATTCTTTCACTGTTTCAGAATCCAAATTAATTGCTGTTTGTAAATTTTCAATTGCTTTTTCAATCTTACCTTGTAAAGCATAAATACAAGATTTATTGTACCAAGCTTGATGATCATCAGGTTTAAATTCCAGTGCTTTATCGTAGGAAGATATCGCCTCTTCATACCTTCCTAAATTACATAGGGAACTACCCCGGTTGTTCCAAGCTTGATGATAATCAGGTTTAAATTCCAGTGCTTTATCGTAGGAAGATATCGCCTCTTCATACCTTCCTAAATTCTTTAGGGAATTACCCCGGTTGTACCAAGCATCATGATAATCAGGTTTAAATTCCAGTGCTTTATCGTAGGAAGATATCGCCTCTTCATACCTTCCTAAATTATATAGGGAAATACCCCGGCTGTACCAAGCTTCATGTTTATCAGGTTTAAATTCCAGTGCTTTATCGTAGGAGGATATAGCAGCTTGATAATCTTGTTTAATACGTTGTAAATAACCTAATTCAAAAAATAATTCAGCTTTTTGTTCATTATCTATTTGATCATGTTCAATAATTTCGATAATTTCTACAATCTTTTTATTAGTTTCCTCTGGAGTTAAATTGACATATTTTTCATAAGTTCCTTCTTGAATAATGCGTCTTGCTTCTTGTGTTAAAGTTTCTGAATCTAGGGGAAAATCAAATGAACCAGAACGCCAATCAAAAAAATCCGGTGCGCGGTGAATAAAATATTTAATAGCAAATTTAGGTAATAAAAAAACAAAACAAATCTTAAAACTATCTCTAAACCTTTCCCGTTGCTGGTTAATATTAATTAAAAGCGGTGGTACACCTTCCCAACTATAATGATGGGTTTCCCTACTACTCCAACCTGCGAAGGTTTTAGCTTCTTCATATTTAGATAATGAAGATTCCAAACCTGTAATAAATAAAATATTTATCTGTTCTTTATGCTCCAATTTATCAATTATTTCATATAGATTAGTAATATCTTGATCTAATTTCAGAACTTCTATATTTTGATCATGAATATCTTCCCTGACCTTACTAATTAACTCTTGACCTCCAGCGGGAGAACAACGCACAAACAACAAAGCAAAACCATCTGTAAACCTCAGTGTCCGTACAAAAGCTTGATATTCTTCATCTTTTTCTTTTGGTAAATCAATATCCCAATCACTAAGTTTAAGAGTCATAATTGTAGTTAGATAATCATGTAGGTTAGGTAGAACGAATTCAAACCCAACAAAGTTAAAAAATCAATGTTTTATAATTTATAAAAATGTTGGGTTTCGGTGTTTTATAATTTATAAAAACTTTGGGTTTCGGTGTTTTATAATTTATAAAAATGTTGGGTTTCGGTGTTTTATAATTTATAAAAATGCTGGGTTTTCTCCACCCAACCTACAAAATTATCCAGAATATAATTGATTATAGGTATTCTGAAATTCTTTTATTCCTAGAATTAGTGGATGAATATCATACCAACGGTTAATTTCCCCTTCTTCATTTTGACTATGATATTCTAAAATGGGACGATTAAATAATAAATTTCGATACAGTTCATTATTAACTATCTCCTTAGTATGATAAACATTGGCCAATGCTTCCCATTGATTAGCATGAATGGTATCTTTATAAGTATTTCGCAGTTCGCTAATTGAACGTTGTAAAGCTCTTTTAGAAATGGGTAAATTACCCGTGTATTCGAGCGCTTGTTTCATTAATAGTAATAAGTTCCGCGCATGACCACCACTCATTAAACACAACTGATTCAAAGAATCCTGACTTTCAAATAAACTAACAAGATCTCGATTAGGATCTACTTTTTCCAGACGTTTTTTGAGAATTTCCATAACTTTATCAATTCCTGGTTGATAAGGTTGATTATCAGGAGTTTTCACCATGATCATCGGTAATACCTGGGGAGTTCCATAGATTTCCGTTAATGATGTTGCTCGGTCAGAATAAAGTAAGGAAATAGGTACTGTATAAACTAAATGACAATCTAAAGCTTTCAGTTGGTTTTGACGGTCTATAAAAATCTGATCATGATTGCTACGTCCATCTGGTTGGATAATGGGAACAATTCTATCTAAATTATCAGCAATTAAAACTAAATTAGAATATCCTAAAGGCAGATTTTTCTTAGCATTTTGAATAAATTTGTTTAATGCTTCAGTTAAAGTAGTGGTATGGGGATTAATCTTTTCACGAATTTTTCGCCGTTCATTAGGTTCACTTCGCATTTTAGTTGTAATTTTAGCAAATTGCGAAACCTGCGCTTCAATTGATAATTCCTCGAAAGAAATTTGTGTTTGTAGCAAATCTTTTAGATCTTCCCATCGTTCTTTTAACCAAGATAATACAGGTTGAGAATCTAAATCTTTAAATGCTGCTAATATATTTTTTGTGCAAGCTAAAAGAATATCTGTATATTGTACATCTTCTGGATCAATATCTTTTTCTTCCGCCGCAAAGTAAACGACAAAAAAACCTTGATCATCTAAATGTTTTTGTAATCGTAGTAACTCTGTAGATTTTCCCGCACCACGATGACCTGAATAAAGTTGACAGGTCTTTCTATCAGAGAGTAAAATCTCTGTACCTACCGCTTGTAATATATCACCATCTCCTCGGACTGCGTTACAATCAACATAAGCAGGATCTCCCACAGGTAAGGGTTGAAAGGGATCAAAAGCATTATATAGCCTTTTTAAAAACTTAAAATCTGATGTCATAGCGGAAAACCTCACCACTTAGCGATATTTTAGCACGAAAATACTGAGATTTGAATTTTATTTTAATTTTAATTAACATTTGGTTGAGATTTAGTTGATAATAAAATTAACATATTGAAGTAAAACCTATGGAAACCCTCACATTAAATATACCTCCCGCAGTAGGTTTAACAGATGAACAGTTTTATCAACTTTGCATCGCTAATGAACCCTGGAAATTAGAACTTACTCACACAGGAGAATTAATTATTATGCCCCCCACAGGTGGAGAAAGTGGAATTAGAAACTCAGATATTAATATAGAACTGGGTGTATGGAATCGTCAAACTAAATTAGGTAAAGTATTTGACTCTTCTACAGAGTTTAAATTACCCAGTGGTGCTTATCGCTGTCCTGATGCAGCTTGGGTAAAATTATCAAGATGGGAGTCTTTAAGTAAAGAAGAGAAACGACGTTTCCCCCCCCTTTGTCCTGATTTTGTGATTGAATTGCGATCGGAAACTGATAGTTTAGAAAAATTACGGATCAAAATGCGAGACTATCAAACTAATGGTGCACTTTTAGGTTGGTTAATTGATCCACAAACACCCTTAGTAGAAATTTATCGTTACGGAAAAGATGTAGAAGTTTTAAACTTTGATTTTGATAACCCACCAAAACTTTCTGGTGAGAATATTTTACCTGGTTTTATTCTCGATTTACAAATCATTTTAAATCCATAAATTATTTTGATTTGAATACCTACCAGTGCTATAAGTAAGTAGATGAGAATAAATCAAAGTAGATTAAGTAATGTAAAAAAAATGAGCTGCTTTGGTAGTGAGGACTCCTCAAATGAGGAATAAATTCCTCACTACAAACTTTGAATTATTCAGTCCGTTCTACTTACTAATACAATAACTCCTAGAGTATAGTAGTGATAACCTTATAAATTCACCTAGAAACTATCGAGAATGGATGGATATCTTATTAAAAGAACAAGGAAGACGAAAGTAAATATAGCAGGTGACAAAAGATCAGACATTTGAACACTTTAGTCTGTAGCACTTTTGTATTCAATGCCCTAACCTCATCAACAAACCTACTCCACCTCCACCACAGAGATAATTGTCTCATCCCGGTTGAGTTGGCAAATAGCTTCACCTTTACTATCTTTACCGAGACTAGGAACATTATTTACTGATACGCGGATAACCCGCTCTTTATTTGTTAATAATGCCACTTCTCCCCCCGATTTAGCTTCTACCATTGCCGCTAAATTATCCGTTTTGTTATTAAATTTTACAGCCTGTATACCTAAATCTCCCCGAGTAGCAACCCTTAACTGATTTGCGGGCATAGTTTTGGCAAATCCTTCTTGAGTGACTAGCAACAATTGGTCATTTTTGCCAACATTGACACAGCCAACCATTTGCTGATTTTTCAACAGACGGAAAGCTTGTAACCCCATGGCCGCACGTCCCATAACTGGCAGTTGTTCATCATTGACGGGAAACCTTAACAGACGACCGCTAGAACTAGCTAAAATTAGGTGTTGTCCATTGGTTGTGAACTGGGTAAAAGCCAATTCGTCCTCATCTTTGAGTTTCAAAATTGTAATTCCTCGGCGGGAGAGGTTGATAAATTCTGATAAAGATAGGCGTTTAATTCGTCCTTCCTTAGTTAGTAGCACCATGTCCGATGTTTCAGGATGTTCTGGGAGTAAGAACCGAGTAATTACCGCTTCTGTGTTACCTTGGGCGGTGCTGGTAAGCAGAGTAATTAATGGCGTACCCCGTTGTGAACTTGTAGTGAGTGAAGTCGAACTACGGCCAGTTGTAAGGGGAATATCCCCCACAGTAATGGGGTAAACTTTACCACCACTTGTGAGAATTAATAAGTCTTTGTGGGTATTAGTTAATGCAGTTTGAATAATGAAATCATGATCCGTTAGACCGCTTTCCCCCTTTGTTTTTTTGCTATTGGGGGCAATGCGCCGCACATAACCTCTTCGGGTAACTTCTAAAATCGTTTCCTCTGGCGGTTGTTCTGGTTTGGGAGTGGGAATTTTGGCTGAAGAATTTTCTGCTGCTGCTACTGGCGCTTGTTTAGCCTTACCTTTTTCTTCTGATACTGGTTTTTCTGTTCTGTAAACTATTTTAGTACGTCGAGTATCACTATATTTACGTTTGAGAGCGCGTAAATCTTTTTTCAAAGCTTTGAGTAATTCCCGTCTGTCTTCCAGTAATGACCGCAGCAGGGAAATTTCCCGGTTGAGTTCGTCAAATTCTGTTTGTAGGTTTTGCTGTTCCAAACTGGTGAGACGACGTAATGGCATAGACAAAATCGCATCTGCTTGGATATCAGTTAAATCCAGGCGGCTAGAAAGGGTCATTTTAGCGGTACTGCCATCGGGAGCTTGACGTAAGATAGCAATCACATCATCTAGGTTTGCGAGAGCTTTGAGTAAAGCGGTGAGGATACTGACCCGGTTTTCAGCTTTGCCTAATTCGTAACTGTAACGACGGTTGAGTGTATGTTCTCGGAACTTGAGAAATTCCTCCAGTAGTTGCCGTAGGCTTAATTGGCGGGGTTGTCCATCCACTAAAGCCAGGAGAATTGCCCCGAAGGTGGTTTGTAAAGCAGTTTGGTGATATAAAGCAGCAAGTAGTTCCTGGGGGTTGGTATCACGTTTGAGTTCAATAACTACGCGCATTCCTTCCCTGTCGCTTTCATCCCGAATGTCAGAAATGCCATGTAAGCGTCCTTGATTGACTAAATCGGCGATTTTTTCAATCCAACCAGCCTTGTTAACTTGAAAGGGCAGTTCTGTGACTATCAAGGCGGTGCGGCGTTTAGTTCCCTTGGTAGCAGGGATTTCTTCAACTGTGACTATCCCCCGGAGAATAATGCTACCTTTACCCGTGGTATAAGCTTCTCTAATCCCGCCATAATCAACTATTTCCCCACCTGTGGGAAAGTCTGGTCCGGGAATTAATTGAAATAATTTGTCATCACTTAATTCTGGGTTGTCAATTAAAGCAATTAAACCATCCACAATTTCGCCCAAGTTGTGGGGAGGAACGTTTGTGGCCATACCCACGGCAATACCAGCACAACCATTGAGCAGCAAGAATGGTAATTGAGCGGGTAATACGGTTGGTTCTTGTTGGGAATTATCGAAATTGCCAGTAAATTCTACAGTCTCTTCGGCAATTTCCGCCAACATTCCTTCATGTCCCACAGGTGCAAGACGGGTTTCCGTGTAACGCATGGCTGCCGGTGGGTCATTATCCACGCTGCCAAAGTTACCATGTCCCCCTAGTAGGGGATAACGGCTGGAAAAGTCTTGAACTAGGCGAACTAAAGCATCATAAACGGCCTGATCACCATGGGGATGATATTTACCGAGAACATCCCCTACTACACGGGCGCATTTTCGGTAAGGCCTATCTGGTGTTAAACCGAGTTCGTGCATAGCATATAAAATGCGGCGATGTACGGGTTTTAAGCCATCACGAACATCTGGTAAGGCCCGCCCCACGATCACACTCATGGCATATTCTAGGTATGACCGTTGCATTTCGGTGTGTAGGGGGGTGGTGATGACCTGTCCCTTGGAGAGAAGGTTTAACTGTTTTGCCATGAGGTTTCCTTGTGAATTTTAGCTACACAACAGCCGCTAGAAGATAATACAGTTTGTAATTACAACAGGAGGATCAACAATACTTACATAAGCCTGATACTCATCAAGAAAAAAGCAGTAGTATGATCCTAGATATGATCTAAGCTTATGAACTATTAAAAATAGAACAGAAATTGCTTAGGTATTCATTCTATTAGTATAAAGTCTCATGAAAACTGTTCTGATTGTCGAAGATGATTTAATTAATGCTCGCGTTTTTTCTAAAATTCTAACTAAACGCGGCGGGTTAGGTGTCAAACATACGGAAAATGTGGAAGAGGTGATGGAAATTGCCCAAGCAGGTGAGATTGATCTGATTTTAATGGATGTGTCTCTGTCACGTAGTGTATACCAGGGTCGGTCTGTTGATGGTATTAAAATTACACAAATGTTAAAATCTGACCCGCAAACAGCTAAGTTACCGATTATTTTAATCACAGCACACGCTATGGAAGGTGATCGGGAGAATTTTTTGAAACAATGCGGCGCTGATGGTTATATTTCTAAGCCTGTTGTAGATCATCAAGCGTTTGTTGATCAAATTATTAGTCTGTTACCACAGAATTAGTTAGTTCCGTAGGGGTGAACTGCCGTTCACCCCTAGCAGAGTATGGCTTCACTACGGTTCGCTATCAGAAGTTTAAGAACGCAGTGGGGAAGAGGCCGTAAGGAAGATGATGATGATTTTTTCTCTCTTCCCCTGATTCCTATTAGACCTGTGGTGAAAATTACATAAGCGTTTTCTACAACCCTTATTCGTTCCTTTCTATAGAACGTCTCTACATTAATTTGAGGAAATGTCTATTTGGGTATTGGTGATTCCTCCTGTCCTTGGGAGGCTGATTTAATTTCCGGTAATGCTAAAAATTGTTTGGTGTCTGAGAGTAAACGTTGTCCCCAGAGATTTTCGATGAGAAAGTCCACATCTGCATAACGGTAATCTATACGCAGTGCAGATATTCCCATCTGTAAGGCTTTTTGCCGATTACCTTGTTTATAGTAGGCTACTGCTAAAGCTAGTAGTGGTTCGGCTGCTTTTTGATCAATACTAACTGCTGTTTGCCATTGCTGGATCGCTCCAGGAATATCCCCTTGTTCGTATTTAATCAAACCAATATTATTAATTGCCGGCCAAAACTTTTTATCTTGGTTGACAGCTAAATTAAATTGAGCGATCGCTTCTGGAAATTGCCCCAACATATAATAAGCATTACCTAAATCAAAAAATCCCCCGGCATAATTGGGTTTTAATTTTAAACCGGCTTGATAATGGTTAATTGATGCTTGGTAATCTTTTTTTTGAAATTTGGCTGAACCTAAAGCAAATAGCACCTCTGGGTTTTTACCGTTGAGGGTTTGGGCTTTGTTTAAGGAGGTAATGGCCTGATCAAATTCTTTATTTTGTAAATACAAACTTCCTAATAACCACCAAACTTTATCGTTTTGGGGGGCTAATTTGGTGGCTAATTGCGCTCTGACTAAAGCTGGTTCAACCTGTTGAAACCTGGCTAGTTGCGCTGCTTCTTGCGCCAAACTCAAGCCCTGTTTTTCCAACTGTGCTTGATCAATTTGCACTGTATGGGGAATAAATGCCTGACCATGAGCAGTTTCAGTTATACTCCATAAACTACAGGCAACTAAAAAAGAAATTAACCGAATGTGTTTTGGCACACTATCACCTTCTAGAGCACTATCAGATAGCTTAACAAAATCAGGGAGATAGGTGAGGGAAATTGGTAATTGGCAGTGGAAAATTTGGGAAATATTCTTCAGTCGAGGTTTGAGGCTAAGATGGGGAGGATGACGCTGAAAGTAGCACCTGCACCCAGGGTGCTAGTAACTTGAATTTCTCCTTGATGATATTGAACAATGGCCTGGGCGATCGCTAATCCTAATCCTGAACCAGTATTTGTGGTTGTAGAATAGTTACCAGTTTTATGGGTTCGTGCTGGATCAACACGATAAAAGCGATCGAATAATTTTGGTAATGCTTCTTTTGGAATCCCAATCCCGGTATCACTAACTTTAATTTGTAAATAAGAATTGCCATAACGCATTCCTGATAGTGATAGTTTGCCATTAGCCATGACTCTATTCATACTTTCTATTCTGCCTAATTCTACTTTGATTTCTCCTTCTTGGGGCGTATATTGCAAGGCATTACTAATTAAATTTGTAAATAATCTTCTTAATTGTTCCCAATTTCCCATCAGAGTAAACCAGTTTTCTAGTAATTCAGGATCATCTGCTGTTAAAGGAGAATCTACAAAATTAAGTCCTAGATAAATTTGTTTTTCTCTGGCTACAATCTGCTGCTCTTCTACAACTTCCATTAATAAGGCATCTACAGGACAAGGGGAAAACAAGTTGGCATTAATACCACTATCTTGTCTAGCTAAAAATAGCAAATCATTGACTAATTTTCCCAATCGTTGGGTTAATCTTTCTACTACTTTTAATTGTTGTTGATATTGGAGAGTATTTTTTTCTTCTGTAATTAAATCTAAATCCGCTAGGGCAATTTGTACATTTGTTTGAATCAAAGCAATGGGACTTCTTAATTCATGGGAAGCATCAGCAGTAAACTGTTTTAAGCGTTGGTAAGATTCTCCCACTGGTTCCATTGCTTTACCAGATAAAAACCAACCACTAGCCCCTACCGACAATAACATTAAACTAATTCCTAAAGCTAAATCAAAAATTAATTCTCGGCTCGGTTTTGTCACCTCAAACCACGGATGACTAACTCGTAAATAACCTAAAACCTGTCTACCTAATTCGATTCTTTTGGTAACTTGTCTTAATAATTGTGCTGATTCTCCCCATCCTCCCATACCGATAACCCGCACAGTTTCACCTGTATGATTAGCATGAATAGGAATATCTAATATCTCGGAAAAAGTTGACCAGAGTAATTCACCAGTGGGACTGAACCACTCTAAATCAATGCGATCATCTTCGGCATTTTCAGCATTATTAGGAAAACTATCTTTGACATTTACTTGTAATTTATGAGGTTGAAAACTGTTGGGTTCAATGATTAAAGAACGTTCGACAACTTCAACAACATGATATAATGTGTCGTCAATTCTTTCTACTAATGTACTGCGAACATATAAATATACTCCACTGGCAAATAATAATAGTAAAATCGCAGTTATAGTCGTATACCAAATCGCTAAACGGCGACGAGTGGATTGAAACAGATAAATAGACATAAAATTCACTATTTGACTTTAGTTATACCATCTTCTTAGCTTGTAAATTAGTGGGATTTTACTAAATATGACGATAAATTACCTTCAGCAAGACTGTACATCTGGAGCATAAGAAAATTATTTACCCTGCATCTTTGCATAAGCAGCATAAACACTTTTCACATTATACCAATTCAAGAAAATCCGCGCAATTTCTAAAGCCAATTGTGGCTTACCAATATTAATCAACCATTGTAAAAACGGAGATATAGTTTTTTCATTCAACAACCCATTTATAGAAAGAATCCCCCATAACAAACGATGCAACCAAGTCATTTGAATCATCATCTTTACTTCCCATGTAGGATGTTTTTGATAAAACAAAACTCCCATTCTTCCCCGTTGAATTTCTTGATCTATTAACTTAGGAATTTGTTGTAAACTAAAAGCTGGATGCCAGTGATAACCGACAGCTTCAGGACATTTAATTAATTGCAAACCTAGTTTCTTTAATCTTACACCTAATTCTAGATCTTCCCAACCATAAAGTTGAAAACCAGTATCAAATAAACCTGCTTCTTCTAGCCAATGTTTAGAAATAGCGACATTACCCGTAGCAAAAAAAGCCGCCGAAAAATCTGTAATTTTATAAGGTTCAGCAGTGGGATTTTCAAAATTACAAGTATTAATTACCGCACCATAAGTAAAAAACCTGTCACTCCCTAATTTCTCCCTTTCCCGTAACAAAGCATTAGTATGAGCTTGGAGAAAATTAGATAAAACTACTAAATCACTATCAATAAAAATAATTGTGTCACCTTGGGCTTTTTCTACCCCCAAATTTCGCGCGGCAGCAGGACCTGCATGATTCTGTTTAAAACACAGCAGATGAGGAAATTCATCTTTATGTATCGCTAACCAACCTAATGTATCATCGGTAGAACCATCATCTACCAAAATTACTTCATAACCTTCTATATGGTTTTTGTCGCTTAGTTTCTGTGTCTCTAAAGCACGTAGACACTTTTCTAAAATTGGCAAGCGATTATAAGTGGGAATGACAATACTCAAAAACACAGTTTCACCCAAAACACTATTACCCATAGAATAAGACAAATATAGCAAAGTCACCGTTACATAAAAAATATACGCTAGGCAAGTCAGATATAATAATGACTCATTCTTTGTTTTCCTAAGTGGAGAAATTCATGGGTCGCGCTAAAAAGGTTGTTCTAGCATATTCTGGTGGAGTAGATACTTCTGTTTGCATTCCTTACTTAAAGCAGGAGTGGGGAGTAGAAGAGGTCATTACCCTAGCAGCAGATTTAGGTCAGGGAGATGAACTAGAACCAATTCGAGAAAAAGCCCTGAAATCGGGTGCAAGTGAATCCTTGGTAGCAGATGTTAAGGATATCTTTGTTAAAGATTACGCATTTCCAGCAATTCAAGCCAACGCCCTCTATGAAAATCGCTATCCTTTAGGAACAGCCCTGGCTCGGCCTTTGATTGCTAAAATTCTAGTAGAAGCGGCTGCAAAATATGGTGCGGATGCGATCGCCCACGGTTGCACAGGTAAAGGCAACGACCAAGTGCGCTTTGATGTATCCTGTGCAGCACTGAATCCTCAACTCAAAATCCTTGCCCCTGCTAGAGAATGGGGTATGAGTCGAGAGCAAACCATCGCCTATGGTGAGCAGTTTGGCATTCCTGCACCAGTAAAAAAATCCTCCCCCTTCAGTATAGATAAAAACCTACTTGGTCGCAGTATTGAAGCTGGTACATTGGAAGACCCAGCAAATGAGCCACCAGAAGAAATCTATGAAATGACCAAAGCCATCGCTGATACTCCCAACGAACCGGAATATCTAGAAATTGGCTTCCAAAAAGGTCTTCCTACCACCATTAACGGAACATCAAAACAGCCCGTTGAGTTAATTGAACAACTCAATAAAATCGTTGGCAATCACGGGATTGGCCGGATTGACATGATTGAAAACCGCCTAGTAGGTATCAAGTCACGGGAAATCTACGAATCACCAGCAATGATAGTTTTAATCAACGCTCACCGTGACTTAGAAAGCCTAACCTTAACAGCAGATGTCAGTCAGTACAAACGAGGTATCGAAGAAACCTATACTAAAATAGTCTACAACGGACTTTGGTACAGCCCTCTCAAAGCCGCCTTAGATGCCTTTATTCAACAAACACAACAAAGAGTTTCCGGTGTCGTGCGCTTAAAACTTTTCAAAGGCAATGCTACCATCGTTGGTCGTTGGAGTGATAATTCCCTATATACTCCAGACCTAGCCACCTACGGCGCAGAAGATCAATTTGATCACAAAGCCGCAGAAGGCTTCATCTACGTTTGGGGTCTGCCTACTCGCATTTGGGCGCAACAGAACAAATAAAAGGCTAGAGGGAAAGAAAATTTTAGATTTTAGATTTTAGATTTTAGATTGGAGTCAAATATAATCCAAAATCCGAAATCTAAAATCGAGTCCCCTACTCTTCCCTTTGCTCCTTCACTGCACGAGACTCCCACCAAATCGGGATTCCAATTACAGCAACTAATATCAGTAAAGCTAAAACCGCAAATTGACTTACCCAAGCCACCAACTGTTCCAGGGAAATAATTCTCCCAGCAAAAAAGGCTAATGTTACCATCACACTAGCCCATACAGTTGCCCCAGCTACGTTATAAATCAGGAACTTGCCAAAGGGCATTTCCGCTATACCCGCCAGGGGCGACGCAAAAATTCGCAATAAGGCAAAAAAACGCCCAAAAAATACAGCCTTAGCAGCATTTTCCGTGAATTGCTCTTTAATACTCAGCAGTCGTACTTCGGAAATGCGGAAAATCCTCCCCACTTGCAGTAGAAAAGGCCAACCTCCCACTCTACCAATCCAATAACCACAATTACCACCAATTACAGCGCCTCCCACAGCGTTACCGAGAACCAGCCAGTAATTTAACTCATTACTACCAGCTAAGAAGCCTCCAACAATAGTTACGGTTTCACCAGGAAGAGGAATGCCCAAATTTTCTAGCAAGATTCCCAAAAAAATTGCTAAATAACCATAATTATGAGCAATCTCTTGGATGTTCTCTAGTGAAAGTAGCTCAAAAGACATCCAGCACCACCGAGTTTACAAATTTTTACCTTTACCATATCTTTGCTTGTTTTTGGCTAGGGTGTCAATGAATCTACCACATTGATGAAGGTGGGAAAGGCTGTTTATTGTTCTTTCTTGTTCCTTCTCAAGCAAATTCCCTCACCTTTGAGATAACTTTTTGTGGCAACCCCTACTTGTGGCAAGTCCTAATTTGGTAGGAAAAATCCAAATAAGTTATAAAAATTCCATAAATGATACATTTGCTACTGAAATTACCAGCCAATTATGCATATACTAGAAAAACATATCACAAATTATACGGCATAGCTACTGAAAAAAACTTTCCTCAACTGTGCTACTGTGATCTCTCATAATTTTGCGAAAACAGTCGTTCTTTTGTGGAAGTATCCACAGTATTGATGTCAATTTTTGTCTCTTTCTGCTTTTAATATTTACTTAAATTTATGACTCTTACACAAGAACGCCAAGTGATTTTGTTTAAACCCCAAGGTAGTATAGACCTACAGAGTTCAACACTCTTGAGCGAACAAATGGCTGAAATAAAACCTCACCATCATCAACTTTGGGTTATAGATTTAGCAGAAGTAGATTTTATGGATAGTTCTGGATTAGTACCTCTAGTTAGAGGACTCACATCAGCCCGTCAAAGTGGATGTCGTTTAGTTCTCTGCAATGTTAACCCACCAGTAAAACTGATTTTAGAACTGACCCAGCTTGATTCAGTATTTGAAATTTTCCCTAGGTATGAAGATATTTTTGCTGCTGCTGAACATCGGCAAGTATGTAGTTTAAATCACAAAAATATAGTCAGATGTTATTAGCAAGTTAATTTGTCAAATTTTCATTACAACCTCACCAACTAAAATCCGCAGTACCTAGAAAAATCTATATACTGCGGAATTAAAGTTTTGATTGAATTTAAACACCAAATTTTAGGCATTCTGGGGAGCAGACATATTATTTGATGCAGCTTGTGAACGGGGAAAAGTAGGTAAATCTATCCCACCATGATGTGTATAGCGGTTTTTGAGTGCCAAACGATAACTCACACTTTGCAATTCGGCTTGCAATTGGCGATTTTCTCTTTGTAGCATGGTGACTTTATCTCGTACTGGTGTCATACGTTCCTCAAACTTACGACGGTAAATCTGCGGCAACTCCTGTACCACTTGTTCTAACATTCTACTGCGATCAGTTAGTTCTTGTACGGACTGTCGTAATTGATATATCTCAGTATCACGATTCGTAATCTGATCTTGATAGAACGTTACCTGCTGTTCTACAGCTTGGAGTTGATCTCTTAAAGCTTGCAGTTGGCTCAAATCTACTTCAGACTCAGGTTTTGGGAGTGTAAAGTTAGTATTACCCTTAACTAACCGGAATAGTTCTTGGGATAACTGCTGTACTAACTGATCTCGCAATTGCAACTCTTGATGCAATTGGGATATTTCGGTAGACAGTTCTTGAATGTTTGGGCTATCAGATTGGCTCACAGTCACTTAAAGCTATGATGTATAACTGCGATGATAATGCTTTTGGCTGGTAATTGGTCAAATATATGATAAAATTTCTGGACTAAATTCCAAAATAATTGCTGTAGTGTTCCCTCTCACCTCTCATCTACTATATTATTCATGATTCCTATGGAATCTAACAGTAAGTCCGCCCCAAAGCGAATGGGATCGGTACAAGGTAGACCTGTTTGTGCTGTAGTTTGAGCGATCGCATTTTTAGCCGCCACTTCCCCCAAATTCCTCGTATTCAAAGCTATTCCCACCACAGGTACATGACCGAAAGCCCCAGACCCACTAGCCACCGTTTCATATATGCGAATTACCTCTGGTAGAGGAGGAATAGGAATACTGGGATTATTACGGTTATGAGTTTGTTCTGCTTGATGCACTAAAATTAAATGTGTGGGTTGAGAACCCCTAATTAACGGTAAAGTTGCTGTTGAACCAGGGTGTAAAAGCGAACCCTGTCCCTCAATATGGAGAATGTCATAGTCCTGCCCAAAACGCATTACTAACTGTTCTACCGCACCAGCAGCAAAGTCTACACGCACAGCATCCAAAGCTATTCCGTCCCCCTCCAGTATTAACCCAGTTTGACCAGTAGCTAAAAACTTAGAACGCAAACCCCGCCGTTTACTCACCCGGTGTAATTCCAGACTAGTGGACATTTTACCAATGGCCATATCAGTTCCCACAGTTAACACCCGCCGACAGGGTAAAGTCCGCGCCATAGCCGAGGCCACATCTAAATTAGGCGGTTCTTTGCGTACATCCCAGATTAATTGTCCTGGTTTGAGGAGTGCGTTTAATTCCGGTATATCTGCCAGGGGCGTATGTAATCCATTTATCAAAGACATTCCCGCTTTTAGAGCATTTTTAATATCTACCCAATAATCATCAGGAACAGCCCCACCTTTGGGGGCAATGCCAATAACTAACACATCGGGTTTATACTGTAAGCAAGCAGCGAGAGATGCTACAATTGGCACATCCCGTTTAATACCTGTTAACTCAAATAAAGATTTACCCACGGATTCTCTGTCAATTACAGCTACAATCTGAGATTCGCTGTATCGTAAAATTGATAACCCCGTTTTTCCACTAACTCCCGTCACTCCTTGATGGAGGAGAATTGCTATTCTTTGATTAAGCGACAGACGCACTATATTTCACTCCCAAACCAGGTAAATTATTCAGCATAAGTCGTCCATGTTGGACAATTGCACCACTAAAAGGATCATCAATTAGATTCAGATGGCTATCTAAATCTAAATAGTCAGCTAGTGGTGCCAGTTGTAAAGCGGCAGTATTAGCCAAACAACTATCAGAATAACAGCCAAACATGACTTGTAAACCATGAGCCCTAGCTGTATGTACCATTCGCATAGCCTCAGTAATTCCCCCAGATTTCATTAACTTGATATTCACCCCATTTACATAATCAGCTAATCCGGGAATATCCGCACTGGTGAAACAACTTTCATCTACAAAAATTGGTAATGGTGAATGTGTCTTTAACTGGGCTAAATTAGCTTCCTCACCCCTAGCTAAAGGTTGTTCTACATATTTAATTCCTATATCGGCTAACCAACTACACATACTGATGGCATCCGTTAAACTCCAGCCACCATTGGCATCAACAAATATATCTTTTCCCCCTGCCTGTGCCTGTACCGCTAACAACATTTCCTGGTCTGCGGTGATTCCAGCCGGAGAGCCTAATTTTACCTTGAATAACTGCACATCCATAAATTCTAACCAGTCCCTTGTCCTGGCTTTTGCACCTGCTGGGGAATTAATACCAATGGTGACAGACGTTGGAACTATAGCATTTTTATCTAGTCCCCACAGTTGCCATAAAGGTAAATTCACCCGCTTACCTAACCAATCATATAATGCCATATCCAAGGCTGACCTAACTGCGGAAGGAACTTGCATTTGTTCTAAAACTACCTCAATTTCCTGATGTTGCCAGGGGCTAAATTTTTGCAAAATAGGTGTAATTTGTAGCAAAATCTCTTGCATTTGTTCCGTAGATTGGTGATGGTTACCCACACCAAAAGGCGACGCTTCCCCCCAACCTGTAATTTCCTGGTCTGTAATTTGTAACCAGATATTCGTAGTTTTTGCTGTAGTTCCGCGACTAATTGTTAAGGGAAATCGTTTATTAACTGTAAAGGGTTGAAAACTGATTTGCATATAAAATAATCTTGGCTGTTAATATTAAGTAGGGTTGCAAAATAAAATCAAACTATGTAAACAAAAGTAAGCAAGTCTAAAACCCTTTTTATTCCCGTCCTCAAGTCTCCTGTCTCCTACCTTATTCCTAGAACAATTTTTAACCCTAATTTGCTTACATCTTTGATTTTACCACCAAATCTATATTAGACATCTCCGGAAATTAATGTAGAGACGTTCTATAGAACGTCTCTACAAGGGTTTTAGAGAACGCATATTTAATTTTCGGACAGGTCTATTGTCATTTTTGATATCAATACACAAAAATTATTGTTCAATACTTGGCAAATAAAAAATCATCTGCTATATTGGTTGCATACCCAAAAACCTAATCCCCTAATCCCCTGTCCCTACGGGGATGTAGAGACGTTCCTCGGAGCGTCTCTACTCTTTTGTGTTGCATATACGCTGGAGGAGAAGGAAAAAGTTGGGCGTTGCTGATTTGATGTATGAAAATGATTTTTGATGATATTCCAAACTCTGTATAAACCTGCCATGGAACGTCTCCACATTAGACATCTCCGGAAATTAATGTAGAGACGTTCTATAGAACGTCTCTACAAGGGTTTTAGAGAACGCATATTTAATTTTCGGACAGGTCTATTAAATTCATACCTGGTTTCATCAGCACCTCTGCTTTCCTATCTCCTACATCTTCAGTCCCTTTCTAGTTAATCCGCATTCAAAATTTTAGGAACTCGGAAAAAATCACCCTCCTGTTGCGGTGCACTGTTAAGAATTGCATTCCTGTCAGAGTAGGGTTGGAGAATGTCTTCTCTGGTAATATTGCTGACATCAATAGCTCTGGTTGTCGGTTGTACATTGGTGACATCCAGTTCATTTAGTTGTTCTACATAATCCAAAATACTACTAAGTTGAGTAGTAAATTTTCCTTCTTCATCTGCTGTCAATTCTAAACGAGCTAGATTGGCAACTTTACGAACCAGTTCGCTATCAATCATAATTTGTCAGTTGTTAGTTGTCAGTGGTCAGTGGTCAGTTGTCAGTTGTCAGTTGTCAGTTGTTGGTTGTTTGAAAAGGTTTTATTTTGCAAATCTGCTTAATCTAAAAGAATACGTCAATTTGCGATCGCCCGGTAGTTTTTAGCCAGTTTTGGGCTTCAATATAATTATTGGGAGCCATACGAATTGCTCTAATCCAATAATCCGCTGCTTGATCAAATAATGCTTCACTACCGTCATGATCTCCGGATTCCTTGGCCTTTTCTCCCTGAAAATGATAAATTACAGCGATATTATTCAAAGCTTGGGGTAATTGTGGATTTAATTCAATGGCCTGATGATAATACTCTAAAGCCTTATTATGATCACCGTTACTTGCATAAATTAACCCCATATTATACAGAATATAACTGCGATCATTAGAGTCTTCTTCCATCTCTAAAGCTTCTGTATAGTAGTCTAGTGCTTCAGCATACTCACCTTCTGCTTGAGCAGACATTCCATCTCGGTAATAAACAAATGCTTCTTTAGCTTTTTTGTTGGTTGGCAATATCTTGAGGATGATATCTGCCATCACCGTAAAGGATTTGTCAACAAAATTATCGTTTTTCTGTGTTCTTGGCATATTCGCCCCTATAATCATTCAATAGCAGCATACCGCTAATTTAACCGATCTGCGGGAGTTTGAGTTAGGGTCAGAGGGAATAGGCAAAGATGGTAAAAGAAATAGCAATTTGCACCACCGGACTAACTAAGCAATTTGAAAGACACGTTGCTGTTAATGATGTTCACTTAGAAATCTATGCGGGTGAAGTTTACGGATTAATAGGTCCCAATGGTGCGGGTAAAACCACCTTAATTCGGATGTTAGCCACTGCTGAAGAACCAACTACTGGTGAGATTTATATTAATGGTGTTCGTCTTGAGAGAGATCATAACAATCTCAAACTCAAACGTCGTCTTGGTTATTTACCCGATGACTACCCATTATATGAGGATCTGACAGTTTGGGATTATTTAGATTATTTTGCCCGTTTGTATCGTTTGCAGGGAAAACATCGTACCCAACGTCTCCACGAAGTTTTAGAACTCATTCAACTGGGTAATAAACGCCATAGCATGATTTCTACTCTCTCACGGGGAATGAAACAGCGTTTAAGTGTTAGCGACAGCGTAATGCCTGGAAAGTCAGTAAATAATCATACATAAGGTGTGTTATACTCCGTCAACGCACCCTGGGAGATTAGCGATCGCACTACACAAATTGTATCAATCAACCTAATACATTGATCCCTTTTGATCGGAAAATGTCTCTTCTAGTCCAGAAAAAGATTACATTTAGTGAAGTTACAAACTAAATAAATCACAAATATGTCTATTGAACTAGAAACAGAACTGGGTGAAGCGGTGGAACAGCGTCGCAACTTTGCGATTATTTCTCACCCCGACGCAGGTAAAACAACCCTCACAGAAAAACTGTTATTATACGGAGGTGCTATTCACGAAGCTGGGGCGGTTAAAGCTCGCAGAGATCAACGGAAGGTGACTTCTGACTGGATGGCCATGGAACAACAACGGGGGATTTCCGTTACTTCTACTGTATTACAATTTGCCTATCGCAACTGTCAAATTAATTTACTCGACACCCCTGGACACCAGGATTTCAGTGAAGACACTTACCGGACATTAGCTGCTGCGGATAATGCTGTGATGTTGATAGATGCAGCCAAAGGTTTAGAACCCCAAACCCGGAAACTGTTTGAAGTGTGTAAACTGCGGGGGATTCCCATTTTTACCTTTGTGAATAAATTGGATCGCCCCGGTAGAGAAGCGATAGAATTGTTAGATGAAATTGAGCAAGAGTTGAAATTACAGACTTATGCAGTGAATTGGCCGATTGGTATGGGCGATCGCTTTAAAGGCGTATTTGACCGCCAAAGGCAACAAGTTCATTTATTTGAACGCAGTTCCCATGGTAGCAAAGAAGCCAGAAATACCATCCTCAATCTAGGCGATCCTCAAATTGAAAACTTACTAGAAAAAGAACTCTATCACCAATTAAAAGAGGAATTAGAACTATTAGAAGGAGTTTGTCCCGCCCTAGATTTAGACTTAGTACACGCTGGGAAAATGACCCCCGTCTTCTTTGGTAGTGCCATGACCAACTTTGGCGTAGAACTATTTCTCCAAGACTTCCTAGATTTTGCCCTCAAACCAGGCAACCATAGCAGTACCGCCGGTGATATTCCCCCCACATACCCAGAATTTACCGGATTTGTCTTCAAACTCCAAGCCAACATGGACCCCAAACATCGAGATAGAGTGGCTTTTGTCCGGGTCTGCACAGGCAAGTTTGAAAAAGATATGACAGTAAATCATGCCAGAACAGGCAAAGTAGTCCGTCTCTCTCGTCCGCAAAAACTTTTTGCCCAAGAAAGAGAATCTATTGATGTCGCCTATCCGGGGGACGTAATTGGTTTAAACAATCCGGGTGTTTTTGCTATTGGAGATACAATTTATACAGGTCAAAAGCTAGAATATGAGGGCATCCCTTATTTCTCCCCCGAACTGTTTGCCACCCTGAGAAATCCCAATCCCTCAAAATTTAAGCAGTTTCAAAAAGGTGTTTCTGAATTGCGAGAAGAAGGCGCTGTACAAATTATGTATTCAACAGATGAGGCCAAGCGCGAGCCAATTTTAGCGGCGGTTGGTCAATTACAGTTTGAAGTAGTACAGTTTCGCCTCCAAAACGAGTATGGAGTAGAAACTATTCTCGACCTGTTACCCTACAGCGTCGCCCGTTGGGTTCAAGGAGGTTGGGAAGCACTCAATAAAGTAGGACGTTTATTCAATACCACTATTGTTAAAGATAGTATGGACAGACCAGTATTGTTATTCCGCAATGAATGGAATTGTCAACAAGTAGAAGGCGATCATCCAGAATTAAAATTAAGTGCGATCGCTCCCGTTCTTTCCTCTCAACAACCAGTGGAAAGTTAGAAGTTCAGCAGGGGTGAACGGCCGTTCGCCCGTACAGGAGTCAGGAAAGGCAGGGGGGGATCTTGATCTTTGTATTACCTCTTACCTCTTGCCTAGTTCGGGGTCATCTCAATTTAGAGTCACAAAAGAACAGATTGGAGTATCAAAGTTCGTATGTCTTCCCACGCTGAATCATGTTTAGAGGCTGGTTTAGCAGCCCTCAAGCAGGGGAATTACTACACAGCGATCGCTAACCTTGAACCACTGGCCAAAAATCAAAGTCAAGAAAAGATTTGTTTACAGGCACAAGTTGGGTTAGTTATGACCTATGCTCGCACCGGGGAAGTTCCTAAAGCGATCGCCCTGTGCCAAAATCTGATTGCTAATAGTAATCCCCAAGTTCAAGAGTGGGCAAAACTTGCTCTTGAACACCTGCATAAACGCCAACACCAGAAACAAAAATCCCGCAAAACTAATACTAGGCGTGTTCCCAAATTAAATTCTCCCGGACACCCCCCTCCAACCGCTTACCTTGGTACTGATAGTAACTACAATATCAAACCAGTTAGGGTTTATTGGCGCAATGCCAGACGGGCAAAAGTTTGGCAACCTCTACCCAAACCCAATATCATCCCCTCCCGATTGTTGGCAGTGGTGACATTTCTGGCACTGTTGTGGATGTGTCGAGAAATGGTGAAATTCCTGTTGGCTTTAATTGCCCAAGTTTTATATCAACTACCCTACTTAGAACCAATTCCCATTTTATATCGTGATCCTAGCTCCTTGATTTTAGGATTATTAGTTATCGTTATGGTAGCTTCCCCTTGGTTACTTGACTGGATACTAGACAAATTTTATGGTCAAGAGGAATTATCCAAGGAGAAATTAAGCTCCTATAGTCGGGAAACACTGAGAGTATTACAACGAACTTGTCAACAGCAACGCTGGCCAACACCCCAACTCAATATCTTACCCATTCCTGCACCTATCATTATTGCCTATGGCAACCTCCCTCGCACCGCCAGAATCACTGTTAGTCAAGGATTATTAGAACAACTAGCGGATGACGAAATAGCCACTATCTATGCTTTGTCCTTGGGACAAATTGGACGCTGGGACTTGATGTTTATGTCCCTGGTTTTGTTAATAACTTTACCACTTTATGGATTATATCAGCAAATATCAACCTTGGGCAACAAACATCAAGGAAAACTCTGGCGTTGGCCAAGTACAGTTTTAGCTGCCTTTACATACAGTATTTGGTGTTTATTCACTGGTACAGCTTTACTAAATTGCCGCACACGGATCTATCATACGGACACCATCGCCTCAGAAATTACTGGTAATCCCAATGGAGTCATCCGGGCTTTACTGAAAATATCCATTGGTATAGCTCATGATATCAGTCTTAAAGAACAAACCTGTTGGCAATTAGAAAGTTTGAACTTACTTGCTCCTGTTGCCTATCAGCACAGTATAAGCTTAGGTAGTACCGTCGGTCATTTACCTTTTGAATCTTTTTTAAAATGGGAACACTTTCATCCCTATCGGCAATTATTATCTATTAATAGCTGTCATCCCCTAATGGGCGATCGCCTGGAACATCTCTGCCAAATTGCCCGTCATTGGCATTTAGACACGGAAATACATCAAACCAATCCACAACAACCTATTCAAGTTAAACCCTCATCCTTATGGTTACAACTTGCTCCCTGGTTGGGAATACTCCTGGGTGTCGTTTTTGCTGGTATGCTGTGGGCACTCTGGCAAACGGCATACAGCTTACACCTATTAAATCTGAAATGGATTTATGATGACTGGTCCTTTGTCCTAGGTTGTATGCTCATTGGTTTTAGCGTGGGTACAGTTGTGCGAATCAACACCTTATTTCCCGAAATTACCCCCACCAATGCCCAAAAAGATGAAAATCTTACCGCAATCCTCGCAGATCCAGCAATTTTACCCATTGATAGTATCAGGGTCCGATTGACCGGTAAACTCATAGGCCGCCCTGGTATTGGCAATTGTCTAGCACAAGACCTCATCCTACAATCCCACCAAGGATTAATCAAACTACATCATATTCCTTGGATCGGCAAATCATTTCATATTCAAGAACTCATTGGCACACAAACCACCGTTACAGGTTGGCTACGACGCGCCAGCACTCCCTGGATTGATGTCCAGACCCTAGAAACTCAAGGGAATAAGAAAATCAACAGCCCCCATCCTATATGGTCTATAATTATTGCAGTTGCAGCCCAAGCCTGGGGAGCTTACATTATCCTCATAGGCTCTTAATTACCTGCATCACCCCATACCACTGCTCCCCCGCCCCTGTACCTCCCTAAACCTCTTGCCTTAACAATATATTTAATGTTAGGATGTCATTATACTATTGGTTATTGGCTTCAAAATTTTCTGTTTGACTAGCTACGTGGAACATACCATGATAATGTTAAGCAATGGTATTCTATTCTGCGGGCAAGAAATAAGAAGAACGAATTTACTGTGGTGGATAGTTGGCTATTAAATTTACAATTCCTAAAATTAAGGTGATATTAGCCCACGGGTGCAAATGCACTTTCGTGTCAAATAAGCTTGATCCCAACAAAGAACTGTATTCTATAAGTTGATAGAATGGCTTACGCCACACTACACTATCGGATTGCAGAAATTGGTTTGTGGCCATTTTAGTCCATAGTATCTATTCAAAAGCCAAGGCCAATTGATTTTCTTGTCTTGCCCTGTTTAATCCCAATCTGGAGGTATAGTTCATGTCCATTCGCCTATATATAGGAAATTTGCCCAAAGAAGAAATAGATCGTCAAGAGTTGCAAGCTATTTTTGCAGAAGAAGGCGATGCTGTTACAACTAAACTCATTAAAGACCGTAAAACAGGTAAATGTCGTGGTTTCGGTTTTTTAACCGTAAATAATGACGAACAAGCCGATCAAATTATTGAAAAATATAATGGTCAATTGTTCAAAGATGCAGCTATCAAGCTGGAAAAAGCTTTACCACGGACTAAGGGCGAAGAAGGAGATGAACAACAAGCTCCTAAACCAGCTAGTCAAGGTAGCAGTAACCCCACTCCTAGCAGCAATAAAGAAGGCGGCCGTCGAGAAAAAAGCAAGAAATCTCGGCGCGGTGGTGGCGGTGGTGCATCCCGTGACGCTGCTGTCTCTAGTGATAACGAACCTATTCGTCCCGATCCCCGTTGGGCTGCGGAGTTAGAGAAGCTCAAACAAATGTTGGCGGCACAAAGCACTCCCTAAATTGATGCTGCTTGCAATTACTGAAAATACCAGTTGCTCCTTTTGGCTAGTCTAGAATATCTGAGTTTAAAGTATCAGTTATTATCAGTACCAGTCAAAATACTATCAAAAAACAGTGCAGGTTAGCATTATAAGGTTATCTGCACTGTTTTGTTCTGCGTATTTTTCGATTTTAAGTCCCTTTGGCATAAAAATTGTAATTTATTGCGAAAACTGTATCTAAATTAACAAAAATTATTATAATCTAAGGATAGTATAAGCTAATACACTTATCTTAATTAAATCAATGCTTGATCAACAAATGATAGTAATTAAGTGGATATTTATGACACTTTAACAGCACTATATTCAACTGGAATGAAAGCATTCAGTAATCAGGAATTAGTTTTCATTTATGGGTAGACTGGTCATAAAATCACAATTTTGCGAAATTCCATAAGTCCTCATCAGAGTAACTTACAGGCTGATATTGATCTTTTTAGCTTGTAGTTAACTGTTGAATATTCACAGTGAAATTCAAACTTAATTTGATTGTCAGAATTTCAGAAGTCACAATATTGGATAAAACCGTAGATTATGAATTTTGATTGATGAGGTATATTTAACCCGAAATTAACATGATACGAAACAGGCAAATAAGTCACAGGAAATATCAACTTAGATTCTAACTAGCTAGTACAGGCGTAAATCACTCAACCATTCTAAATCTCTGAACAGCTTATACTGCATTTGTTTTGACTTTTGACTTGGCCTCTTGCGGTACTAGGTCAATTGAAAGACATCTTATCATGGCTGAATATATGTACCATGATAGGCAGTTTTCTGTTGACTGAATATTTCCAATTAAGTTCACATATCTATCTGAAGGATTAGATAAAAATATGGAATAGGAGATATAAATCAACATATTTGGGCTATAAGTTACAATAGAATAAGTATTTAACTATTCCCATTTACTCGCCATAAAACACAAATTAACTTGAATCACTGAATCATTACCAAGGCATCTTTTAATTTGTTAACATCAGGAAAAGAACAAATCTATGAAAGCTACCAGTAGAAAACACATTGCTTTGATTTCTGTTCACGGTGATCCAGCGATTGAAATAGGAAGAGAAGAGGCCGGGGGACAAAATGTTTATGTCCGGCAAGTGGGCGAGGCTTTAGCGCAACTAGGATGGCAGGTAGATATGTTTAGCCGAAAAGTGAGCGCTGATCAAGAAACAATAGTGCAACATCATGATAATTGTCGAACGATTAGGTTAACAGCCGGTCCTGTGGAATTTGTGCCACGGGATCATGGTTTTCAGTATTTGCCAGATTTTGTAGATCAGCTAATCAAATTTCAGCAAGAAATTGGTGTTAAATACGATTTAGTCCACACCAACTATTGGTTATCGAGTTGGGTGGGGATGGAATTAAAGAAAAGAGAAGGGATTAAACAGGTGCATACATATCACTCCTTAGGGGTGATTAAATACAACACCATAGAAAATATTCCGTTGGTAGCAAGTCAACGTTTATTAGTCGAAAAACAGGTTTTAGAAACAGCAGAAAGAATTGTTGCTACCAGTCCCCAAGAAAAAGAACATATGCGATCGCTTGTTTCTAAACAAGGAACAATTGATATTATTCCCTGTGGTACAGACATTAAACAATTTGGTTCAGTGGAAAGACAAGCTGCAAGAACAGCTTTAGGTATTGCTCCGGGGGCGAAAGTAGTGCTATATGTAGGTAGATTTGACCCCCGCAAAGGTATAGAAACCCTAGTGCGGGCAATGCGAGAGTCTAAGTTTTATGAATCAAACCAATTGCAGTTGATTATTGGTGGTGGTAGCACACCGGGAAATAGTGATGGTCAGGAACGCGATCGCATTGAAGGTATTGTGAAAGAATTAGGTATGAGTGAATGTACATCCTTTCCTGGTTGTTTGAGTCGGGAGATATTACCAGCCTACTATGCTGCTGCGGATGTTTGTGTAGTGCCTAGTCATTATGAACCATTTGGATTAGTTGCAATTGAAGCCATGGCCAGTGGTACACCCGTCGTAGCCAGTGATGTGGGTGGACTTCAATTTACAGTAGTGAATGAAGAAACTGGACTGTTAGTACCGCCACAAAATGTACCAGCGTTTAATCACGCTATTGATCGAATTCTCGCCAACCCCATAATGGCAGCAAGAATGGGTAAAGCGGCGAAAGGACGTGTAATGAATCAATTTAGCTGGGATGGTGTAGCCAGTCAATTAGACCAGCTATATACCCGGCTATTAGAACAACCTGTAAGACAACCCGCATTAGCTGGAAAATAAGTGACGGTTGATAGTTAAGAGAGAATAGGGGAAAATATTCCCTATTCCCTAATAAACCTATCTTTAACTCCATAGTTGAAAGAAAAGAAAGCATCAAGTAAGCTCTAAACATACTTGCAGTTAGACGGTGAGATGATGGAAGTTCAAGAAATCAAAAAATTTCCTAAACCCAGGAAACCAGAAAGCGAATCCCAAAATTTTCAGCACGTCAAAATACTTGACTGCAACCAACCAGTGTGTAGGGTGATTTGTGAATGTTGGCACTGCAAACAAGGGATATTATCGGAGGTAGACGTATCAAGTTCACAATATTTAGAAGTAGAATGCCCTAGTTGTGGAAAAACTGCCGTGAGATTGATGGGACAAAAGGTGATTTCAACCACTCCTATTCCTTCACCCTGGCAAGGATAAGGCAGTTTGAAAGTTAAAATTTTGAGTTTGGGATGATATTCGTGATGGCTAAAATTTTAACTTCTACAAAACCAGGAAAAACCTAGATATGTAGGGGTTTAGCAGTGCTAAGCCCTGACATTACTGAAGATAAGTGGAAAGAAGCGAATATAGGAGAGATAATTATTCTGGTAGAGTAAGAATTTCCACCCCATCTTCGGTTACAGCAATTGTATGTTCAAATTGGGCTGAAAGTCGGCGATCGCTTGTCACCGCAGTCCAACCATCACCTAACATTTGGGCTTCATGAGTACCTTCATTAATCATCGGTTCAATGGTAAACACCATACCCGTTCTGAGTTTTTTCCCTCTGCCCCTAATGCCATAATGGGGAATATCTGGTGCAGTATGGAAAATATTACTAATACCGTGACCCACAAAATCCCGCACCACAGAAAACCCAAAAGATTCCGCATATTCTTGAATTGCCGCGCCAATGTCGCCAATTTTTGCCCCTGGTTTTACTTCTGCAATACCCAAACGCAAACATTCTGCTGTGACTTCTACTAATTGTTGGGCCTTGGGGATGGGATTGCCAACTAAAAATGTTTTTGATGTATCACCATGATAGCCATCTACAATGGGTGTGACATCTATATTAATTATGTCGCCATCTTTGAGAATTTGTTTAGCATTGGGAATACCGTGACAAATCACCTCATTCACACTTGTACAAATGGATTTAGGATAACCTTTATAACCCAAGGGAGCGCTTTTTGCCCCGTGTTTTTGAGTCCATCTTTCTGCTTCGTCATTCAATTCTAGGGTACTTATTCCTGGTTTTACCAAAGGTTCTAAATGTTGTAACAACTTGGCGGCCAAGCGTCCAGCACGACGCATTTTTTCTATTTCTCGCTGGGATAAAATGACTATGGTTTCGGTTTTCATCAATTTTCTATCTACTCTTTTAAAAATATCGTTAATCCCTCTGTTGCTGCCCTCCGTGCTGCATCTGCCACCTTGAGAGTATACAAGCTTTGTTCTGGGGTGATATATAAGGGACTACTATCAAATAGATGATCTAATACCATCCTTGTATCCTTGGCAAATAAACCTTGACGGACACCCACTTCAATTAGTTTAGTTCCTTCTGGCAATACCAACATTCCTGTATCACCATCCAGAATTATCTCCCCTTTTTCGCCTTGAATTTCTAATTTGCGTTCTGACTGCCACAAAGTTTCCCCCTTACCATAAATAACCTGTGCTAATAATCCAGTGTCAAAACACAACTGGGCTGAACATAAACAGGTTTGGTAATAGTCTCTTTGAGTTTGCCAATATCGTTGATGACAGTTAACACTGAAAACCTCACCAAATAGGTCAGTAAGACGATGTAAGCGAGATAATGCTCCAACCAAAGGGAAACCGAACATTTCATGGTTGTAAGTCCATTTGCGTGGGGCTGGATGTTGGGGATTAAGGGTACTATAGCGGATATAAAATAAATGGCCAATTTGGTCTAAGTATTTTTTAACGGCTTGATGCCAACCTCCTAATAGTTCAATGTGTTCAACGTGCAAAAGTTTATTAACTGTTTTGGCTAAAGCAATTAGTTCTTCTGCTTCTTTGACATCAATAGAGAGAGGATACTCAACAATGACGTGCTTACCACTGGATAGGGCAGCATGGGCAATTCTACCATGATCTCGATTAATGGTGCAGATCACTACCATATCTAAATCTGTTCTTGCTACCAATTCTTGCCAGGAATTGACAGCTTCAATTGTATATTCTGTGGCTAAGGCGGCTATTCTGTGGGGATGACCAGCGATCGCTATTAAATCAGTTCGGGAATCTTGTTGCAATGCCTCAGCCCTAAGTTTAGCTGCATGGCCAGTACCCACTAAACCTACCCTAATACTTTTTGCGGATAAAGGTAGTTGGTTATCGTACATGAATTCATCACCAGTTTTTAATGTTTGGGTTTAATACCATCAGTAATCTTATCAACAGCGAGATCATTAACAGTCAGTGAAAGCCAAATTACACCTCTATAGTAACAATATTGGGATGGGATCTTGTATTGCAATATCTTCATGCTACTAGGATTCCAGACCCAACTCAAGGACATTAGAAAAAATTTAATACCAAATTATTGGGGTTAGTATCGGGAGATAGGTTTAATGTCAAACATTATAGGTCTGTTGTCTCTAGTTGCAACCTTAATCACTTATTTGTATCCTCGTTCGCGCTACATAGTAAATAAACCTTCTGATACACTTCATTTTCCAATGGAGGTTTACATAAAGCCGATCTCGAAAAATGTCCCCAAGATACACTTTGACATCTATCCGCCTACGGATCTTATATAACTAAAACTTATTAGTAACAAGTAACTAAATTTCATTACTAATCGTGGTTGATTTTCTGTTATAAATTTTAACTTTTCCCTTAGTATCAGAATTGAAGCAAATTTAAACCAACGGCTAATCCTGCAAAAGTAGCTGGTAGATTTGCTGGAAAATAACTAATACTGCCGATTTCACAAGAGAGGATTATTAAATGGCTACTTACAAAGTTACTCTAAAAACCCCAGATGGTACTACTACCATTGATTGCAAAGAAGATGACTATATTCTAGACGCGGCAGAAGAACAAGGACTTGATCTGCCTTTCTCCTGTCGTGCTGGTGCTTGCTCCACTTGTGCGGGTAAACTCGTCTCTGGTACTGTTGACCAATCCGATCAGTCTCTCTTAGATGATGATCAAATCGAAGCTGGATATGTGTTAACTTGCGTTGCTTATCCCACTTCTGATGTCACCATCGAAACCCACAAAGAAGAAGACCTTTACTAAGCCATAGCTATCCACTACTAGTTACAAAACTAACTACAACCAAGGGATTGGGAATTGGGTATAGGTTTTACTAATTCCCAATTAACCACTCCCTTTAATTTTAGTCCCAGGATAATAGAACTCCAAAATTTTGGTACTAGACCAACCTAATTTAGCTAGATTTTGAGCACCTGTTTGACTTAAACCCACCCCATGACCTAAACCACCGCCAATAAAAGCATATCCCCAAATATTTTTTTGCCCTTTATTCAAAGGTTGAATATAAAAAAGAGTGCTAACAGGTGCAGCGAAAGCACTACGCACTTCATCTTTATGTAAAGTAAATACACCTATATCTGTTTTGACGGCTAATTTTAAAATCCTGCCACTGGTACTACGTTCAATTATAGACATGGCCTTAATTGTCTGAAAATGGCTATAGGGACTTTTTTTAGCTTTTAAAAACTTCTGTAAGTCTTTGGTAATTTGATTAATGTCTGTTTCTCTGTGCCAACGGAACACATCCCAATTACTTTCATTAAATCCACTTTTGAGATCAATAAATTTCTGGAAGTTTTGATCATCTGCAAGATTTTGACGTGATAAGTCCCAAAGATTATTATTGGGGGCATCTATAATTGGCTTTAAATAGGGACGATCTTCTCCATTCCAGATATCACTAAAGTTAGCGGTAACTCCACCAGTTGTGGAAGAATATAGAGCATCAACTATTTTATTGTTATAAGTTAGTATTTGTCCTCTGGTAGTAGCGATCGCCTGATCTGTATTTTTGGCAACTCCCCTAAGTCCTTGATAAACTTGACAGTGAGTATCAGCGCATAATTGATAATTATCTACGGCAAATCTGCGGACATTTCTTAAAGCATAGGTGCGAGCAATAATAGCTTGTGCCTGTAGGGCGGCCATGGGTGCATCTATGCCAATTTCATGGGGTAAAACGCCCCGCAGATAGGTTTCTAATGGTACTGTGTTGACTAGGGTATAAGTTCCGTAAGCATTGGGTTTCAGAGTCATTCTGCCACTGTAAAGACGCTTTTCTTGAAGCTGTGCATCGCTACTGACCCTAATTAAGTCCTTACTGCTAGTAATTTCTAGATAATTGGGACTATAGTTTTTATCATTGACTAACCAGGTAATTTTCGGTATTTGTTGTTGAATATTAGTAGCTAAGTAAGGGGTTTTATCCCCGGATTTTTCTATGCTTTGCAACAGGATGCGACGAATTAAGGGACTGCTGTAGGTATCTCGTTTTGCCCATACTTGCCATCGTTCTGGTTGGGCTATTTCTACTTCTATTCCCTGGGAACGCCAACGGTTGGCATGATCTTCGGCGGTTTCAAAGGTGCGAAAGTCACCCAAAACCAATACTTCCTGTACTACTGGTTGGTTAAGGGTTTCCATGACTGTGGTTAACTGGATGGGTTTGTCAGTGACTAGGGTTTGCTGCTGACTACCAACTGGGAATTTTAAGGTCAGGCGATCGCCTTTTGTGGGCGATAATTGTAACTTGGCTGTGGTTTTAGCCCCAAATCGTTGGATAATGCCAATTTGTAATTCTATATCCTGATTTTTGCTTACAGGTTCTGATGCGGCCGTTAATCCTAACAAACATAAGGTGGTGATTAGTCTGTAGCCAGAACGCCAAATAAATATTTTCATCTAAACTTAATCTAATGGATCATCTATTGTTGTGGGGATTTGAAATTTCCTAGGAAAATTTCTCGCTTATACGCTTCTATAATAGCATTATGTCTTTTTTTTGGACAATTGCAATTCAAACTCATTATGAGTATGATATGCTGGTAGAAGATGAAACACCGTTGCCGTTTGACAGCGCGAAGGGTGTATAATAAATTATAATGTATGGAGCAAATTGACTACACCCAGAATTTGCAGGATTTGATGCGAAGAAAGGGTTTTGCTAGTTTCCAATCGTTAGGTCGTGCTGCTGGTGTTTCACAATGGCAGATTTTGCAGTTACGCAGGGGTAAAATTGGGCAAATGCGGGTGGAGGCATTAATCAAACTGGCGGGGGTGTTACAGATATCCCAGGATGATTTGCTGAAGACTTTTAGCTGTGATAATTTGTCTGAAAATGCTAACCAAGATTTATTAGGACAACTGGAAGAATTACAAAATGAGTATCAGCGATTATCATCATCGTTAAAACAACAAAGAGAAATATTACAGCAGGAGTTTCAGCAGTCCAGCTTGCAAATATTAGAGTCTTTAATATTACAATGGCCAACAGCAGCCCACGCAGCTAGGGAGGATCACCAATTAGCAGCAGTGAAAATATTACCTTTAGTGGATAAACCTTTACAATCATTATTACAGGCTTGGGATTTGAGGGCGATCGCTGTTGTGGGTGCACAAGTACCATATAATCCACAATTACACCAACTACTAGACGGAACAGCACAACCGGGGGATATAGTTAAGGTACGTTATACAGGCTATATGCAATCGGATAAACTACTATACCGAGCTAGAGTTAGTCCCCTATAAAACTTTCCAAATTTATGGTCTTAGAAATTAAAATACCACATTTTTGTGTAATGAATATCTTTCCATTATGTCAAGATCAGAATATAATAACAAAGTGATAAACAGAAGATTATTAAAGTAATTAAATCCAACAAATGAGGATATTATGAATCAACAGATGAAAGTAATTGCACTCAAAGGTAGTTTTAATGCCAGTAACTCCGATGAATTTCAAGCCACCATTCAAGAAGTGATTAATAATAAAATATCAGTTGTATTAATTGATTGTCATAGTCTCACATTTATGGATAGCATTGGGTTAGGTAATTTAGTTTTAGCCTTTAAAACTTTACGAACATCGGGTATACAAATGATTATTTGTTCTATTAATGAGCAAACTAGAATATTATTTGAACTGACAGGAATGGATAACATATTTACCATTGTTCCTAATCAGGCAGCATTCAAAAATCTGCTAGTTTCTGTGAATTAATCAAATTTCACCTGAAGAATAGATAAGTCGTCCTCAAAAGTTTCTTTGGAATTTAAGTCAATCAAATAACTGAGTATATAATCCAATTGATTATCAACAGCATATTGTAGAGTTAGAAGAATCTGAATAAAATCTTCTAAATTCCAAAGACTACCATTTGTTTGGGTAATTTCATAGACACCATCACTGAAAACATAAAGGGTACTGGATTGTTCAACGTAACAAGAAGCATCTACATATTTGGCTTCAGGAAACATACCTACAGGTATTCCTGGAGTTTTTAATCTTTTTACCTCTGTGTTGGTGGGAGTAGTCCCAGAAATCATAATTGCTGGTGGATGTCCAGCACTAGCATAGATTAATTGGCGAGTAACTCGATTATAAACTCCATACCAAATGGTAAAATATTTATCGTTTTGATAATCCATTTGAAAGGTATTATTTAAGGCGGCTAACACAGCACTGGGTTGATAATAATTTAAGTCTTTAAGAGCGCGAGAACGTAATAGATTTAATACAGAAATTGAGGGTAAAGTTGCTTTGAGTCCGTGGCCAGCAGCATCTAAGAGGTAGATGGCTAAAGAGTCGGCATCCAGCCAATTATAGTCGAAACAGTCGCCTCCCAGTTGTCGGCATGGCAAGAAGTTGAACTTAATACTTAGAGGATGTTTTAAAGGGGGAGGTAAAAGGGATTTTACATATTCTGCTGCTTCAGCTAATTCCGTTTCTAACAGTAACTTCTGTGTGTGTAAATCCTGACTTAATTGATGTAACCTTAAACCGGCTCTAACTCTTGCTTGCAGTTCATTTTGTTCAATCGGTTTAGTGATAAAATCATCAGCACCGGTATCTAAGCCTTTAACACGATCAGCAATGGAATCTAAAGAAGTTAATAAAATAAAAAATGTGGTGGATAATTTAGGATCTTTTTTAATGCGATCGCATACTTCTAGACCACTTAGACCTGGCATCATCCAATCACATATAATTAGTGCTGGAGGTGAATTTAGGGTTTTTAAAATGCCCTCCTCTCCTGTGCTGGCGGTAATCACTTTATAACCTTGTTTTTCCAACATCCTTTTTAGGAACATTTGTATGGATCGGTCATCATCAATGACTAATATTTCAAACATAGGAGGGATGAGTCCATAAATTAGAGAGTGTCTTTGAATTTTTATGTTCTTTATATGCCATCTGCCCTATATTTCACAAAAATGGATTTAACCAGAACAGGATAACTTGTTTTAGTTGGTTTAAATCTCGGTAAACTTCTTGTTTAAACCATTGTCCTAAAGCATCTAAAGGACTAAAAGAAGTTCCTGATTGCCATTTTATATCCTGTCCTAAGGGTGTAATGTGAGTTCCTGATAAAGTTTTTACTGTTACCATTTCAGGAAACAGTGTTTGTAAAATCTTGGTCAGATTTGCTGATTGATCTAGGGTATCTTTATTAAATTTAATCAATAAATTCCGTCGGATCTGATAGTTTTCTTGGACTATTTGATTAGTTTGGGCTGGTGTTGGTGTAAACTCAATCTCTAATGTAGAATTTAATTGTTCTACTAAGGGTATGGCTTCATTGGCGGCAAAGTTATTAAAGGATATTAAAATATTACCCGCACGCTGGACGGGAAACAGACTACCAATGAGTAAATGAAGTTTACAACCCATGCTATGACCTAATCCATAAATAGGTAGATAAACTTTACGGATTTCCCTGGTATCTTGTAGAGTTTCTAGGGTGCGTTCAAATTTGAGGAGTACAGATTTAGCGATCGCTGTATGATCTAAAGTATTGACAAATGGCGTAGCTATAATCACATATCCTTTATCCGCCAGATGTTCCAGTAACCAACGATAGGTTAAATGTGGTAGAGTAGCGACAAAAGCACCGCCTAAAAAATGAATAATCCCAATGGGATGGCGAGGAATAAGTACCCAGTTACCTCTAATTTCTTTCCAGTTCATCTTAAATTTTATGGGTAGGGATTAGTTAAGGAAGATATAAGCGCAAGTATTTTCTCTACCTGCAACTTAAACTTAAAGGATATTATGTATTAATTTTAACTATTATTTTGTAATTTTTTCATTTCCTGCTGCACATCTAAAGAAATTTGTAAGGCTTCATTTAATAATCTGTCATGTTCTGTGGCCTCTTGATTGACCTGCATAGAGGCCAAAGCAGCTAAATTTTCGGTGAACAAATCGGCATTGGTAATGATAAAGCCTTTATTTTCTCGCAAAATCCTCTCAGTTTTTATGGCGCGTACTAAATCATCTCTGGTGAGTTTTAATCCTGCCAAAACTGTTTTTCTTTCCTGGATACGGACTCCTAAGTTACCCACATCTTCAATTTGATCATTAATATCTATGGCCTTAATTACGGAATTATATCTTTCCACATCATTTAATAAAATCTGCAAGGAATTAGTCATACTTTGGTGAAGATATTTATTTGTTAGTCTCCAGATAAAATACAATACAGTTTGTGTAATACCACCTACCCATAATATTAAGATCATCAGTGATAACCAAGATGATAACTTCACTAATAGGTAAATACATAGGGAAATAGCCAGTCCGACAAAAACCAAGGTGGCGATTTCTGCTGTTTGAGCTTTTTTTAGCAACTGTTTATAGAATTGGCCTATAGTATCAGTAATAATTACCAATTTATGATTAATAGGTAAGTTGGTTAGTTCCCGCAATTGATCATGGCTAATATCCAATCCCTGTAAATCATCTCGCACAGTGACTAAATCCTTGAGATCATAGTAATTTAGTTTAATATAACAACTAGATTTTTAGAATGGTAGTTATATGCTGTTTGCTTAAACTATGTCCAAGACCTTTGACCGTGACATGATTAAGACAGTTGTAATAAGTAGGTGATACAGTTCCCCATTAAAAAGTAAACTACTAGCATTGCGGCTGCGGCTAATGCTACCAGTGTACCAGCCAACATCAGAGAAAATTCTTTGTGCTCGTAGGCTTTTTCCATTAGGTGTAGTGACCATGCTACAAGTGCCACATCAAAAATTAAGATAGGAATCAACATATTTCTTAATATTTCTTCATAGAAGTACCATTATCTTAACACTCTTTCCCAAAACTGTGTTTTATCTTCCTAAGATATAGTTGTTTCCTGGACGGTGAATCTCAAGCACAAAGACGAACAGGGACATGATGTTCTTGCAAATAATTTTTAATTTCTGCAACACTAAGCTGTCCAAAGTGTAATAAAGAGGCCAAAAGAGCAGCTTCTGCCTTGCCTTGAGTTAAAGCGGTGTAAATGTGTTCACAATTACCTGCACCACCGGAGGCGATGACGGGAATTTCCACAGCATCAGCGATCGCTCTAGTTAAGTCCAGATCATAGCCGGCTTGAGTTCCATCGGCATCCATACTTGTTACCAGCAATTCACCAGCCCCCCTTTTTGTTACTTCTTTAGCCCACCATAGAGCATCAATACCAGTATTTTCTCTGCCACCACGAACGTATACATCCCAGCCAGGATTTTCGGGGTCAAGTCTACGTCTAGCATCAATAGCTACAACAATACACTGATTTCCAAAGCGATCGCTGGATTGATTAATCAAATCGGGATTTCTAACAGCCGCAGAATTAATACTAACCTTATCAGCCCCTGCTCGTAACAAACCTTTAACATTTTCTAAGGATTGAATGCCACCACCCACAGTTAGAGGAATAAAGACCTGTTCGGCCGTGCGATAAACCACATCAATAATTGTGTCCCTATCTTCATGAGTGGCCGTAATATCCAGAAACACTAACTCATCAGCGCCGGCTTCGTTGTAAACCTTAGCCAGTTCCACCGGATCACCAGCATCCTTGAGATCCACAAAGTTAACTCCTTTCACCACTCTGCCCGCCTTGACATCTAGACAAGGTAAGATTCTTTTAGACAACATAACTCTTTTATGCTCCTGGTAATTGCTAGGAACTTAAATTGTAAAGGTAATTGGCGAATAGATCACTAGGATGGGTTATAAGAGGTATAGGGGTGCATTAGGGACAATCGGGGGTGCGGGGAAGAAATAAATACCCAAGAAAAATTAATTATAAGAGTTACTTAGGAATTGACAAAAAAACTCTTATAATCATCAATAACAATTGCCGCAGTAGTTTTGCATCTTCAGCAGTTAAACGTTCAGAACGATCATAATCTCCCTTTAAACGTATCTGTTCTGCATCAATTAAATAACGGTGAAATTTAAGATCAATTTTACCAGTTCTGGCAAAAAGTTCGCCAAATTTACTAATTACAGCAGAGTGTTTGCTAAAACTGAGATTTTCACCTACTAGGAATGCTTCAGCTATATAAAACATGGCATAATAAGCGCGAGAAGCAGCAAAAT
>JBJTTJ010000146.1:0-2871 GCA_046080125.1 Cuspidothrix sp. | reverse complement strand
CGGCAGTTACAAGCAGAAGATGCTACTGTCCGTTCTGGCGTTTTCGCAACCAATCGAGGCGGAGCATTAGTGCGAATTGAAGGACTACGCGGCTTTATCCCCGGTTCTCATATTAGCACTCGCAAACCCAAGGAAGATTTAGTAGGCGAAGAACTACCTTTAAAATTCCTAGAAGTAGATGAAGAGCGTAACCGCCTAGTTCTTTCCCATCGTCGAGCACTTGTTGAGCGTAAGATGAACCGTTTGGAAGTTGGCGAAGTGGTGATTGGTACTGTTCGCGGTATCAAACCTTACGGTGCTTTCATTGATATTGGTGGGGTCAGTGGACTACTACACATTTCTGAGATTTCCCACGAGCATATTGACACCCCCCATAGTGTATTCAATGTCAATGATGAAGTCAAAGTCATGATTATTGACTTGGATGCAGAAAGAGGACGGATTTCACTGTCTACCAAACAGTTAGAACCCGAACCCGGTGACATGATCAAGAACCGTGATTTGGTTTATGATAAGGCCGAAGAAATGGCAGCTAAGTATCGGGAACAATTGCTTGCTAAACAGCAAGGTCTAACCACAACAGTAGAAGCCGTAGCTGAAGAAGTTGCACCAGTAGAAGGTATCGTCGAGGAAGAAATTCCCGCAGCGACAGACATTGAAGAAGAAATCCCAGCAGCAACTCAAGAATAGTTTATTGCTATTTGTCACTACTTATAACTGGGATCTCTAAATTATCTTGTCAAGAGGGAAAAACCCTCTTTTTTTGTCCGTATTCAACCGACTATTGTCGTTCCATCAAACTTCCCCAATTTTTAAGGCTTCATGGAAATTTTGTGTATATTTGGGTAGAATTTAGATTACAACTTTTAGTCAGTTAATTATTTGCTAATTTTCACTAACTGATGCTATACTTCCCCCATGGCATATATACCACTCAGAAAAGCGGTCGAATTTCTGGGATTGCATCCAAATACCTTGAGGAGATATGCAGATGAAGGGAAAATCAAAAGCATCAAGAACCCAGCAGGGCAAAGATTGTATGATGTCGAATCGTACATTAGGGGTGATTCAATTAGAACTCCCACTATTTGTTACTGCCGAGTTAGTTCCTCCAGGCAACGAGATGATCTTGACAGACAAATCGCTTATATGCAATCCCTTTATCCAGAATCCGAAATCATCAAAGATATTGGGTCAGGACTCAACTTTAAAAGGAAAGGTTTGCGCTCCCTACTGGAGCGACTTTTACGGGGAGATAAGTTCATTCTTGTTGTTGCCTGTAGGGACAGGCTTGCAAGATTTGGATTTGAGCTTGTACAATACATGATTGAACAAAACGGTGGACAAATCGTGGTTCTCGACAAGATTGTACACAGTCCGCAATCAGAACTTATCCAGGATTTACTCTCAATCCTTCACATCTTTTCCTATAGAATGCATGAACTCAGAAAATACGCTAAAAACATCAAAGAGGATTTATCTGAAATTGAGTCCTGTGCAGAAACAGAAGATTAAATATTGCAGGACTTACGCAACTGGCACATTGGCAGGGTGCGTCAGATCTCAAGAATCTGTTTATTTGCAGGATTTATGCAGTAGTAAAGCACCCTACAACAGATTTTTAGTGTGACACTTGCGTAAGTCCTATTAGTAAAAAAGTATCGGTGTGAATATTGTGGCTACTATTAAATGTAAAAGTATGACTTTTTCTCCTATAGAAGCAATTCTATTTGATAAAAATGGTACTCTAGAAGACTCCGGCTCATATTTAAGAATCTTAGGACACAAAGCAGCGCGAATTATAGACGCGCAAATTCCAGGTATTGGTGAACCCTTACTAATGGCTTTTGGGATTGATGGTAATAACTTAAATCCAGCCGGTTTAATCTCCGTCGCTAGTCGTCGAGAAACAGAAGTTGCAGCAGCAGTTTACATTGCCGAAACTGGGAGAGGATGGTTTGAGTGTTTAAAAATTGCCCGTCAAGCACTGGTAGAAGCTGATCAATATGCGCGAAAAACCCCATCTCCTTTATTTTTTGGTAGTTTAGAGGTGTTGAAGTCCTTATCCACAGCCGGTTTAAAACTGGGTATTCTCTCCGCCGCAACTACTGAGGATGTGCGTCATTTTGTCTCTACCCACCAATTAAGAGATTATTTGCAATTGGAAATGGGAGTTGATGCAGGGCCAAGTAAACCAGATCCGGTATTGTTTTTAACAGCTTGTCAATCCCTAGGAGTAAGACCGGAAACCACCTTAATGGTAGGTGATTCTGTCGGTGATATGCAAATGGCGCGTTATGCTGGGGCTGCTGGTTGTATTGGTATTACTTGGACTAATCAATCAAATCATGTTCAAGGTGCAGATGTAGTAATTAATCAACTGCATGAGATATCTATTCTCACTGGAAATTAAAGGAGTATCCGTTTTGATAGAATATAAAACCGCCCTATCCCAATTAGTCGAAAAGTTAACACTAGCTGCTATTTTAGAGTTGCTAGAGCGTATATGCCATGAAAAGGCAGAATATTTGAGGACTCACTGGCATGACGAAGAATCGGCAAAGCGATGGGAAAAAGCAGCTAGACAAATCGAAAACATCAATGTTGATATTTGAGTCGGAGAAAAATTAATAGCAATTCCAAATGAATTATGAGCAACAATGTCCTCGATTTCTTCAAGAAGTTGGGGATCTGACTTTTTGGTACAACCCCCAAATAAGATCCCTAGACTTTCATCTAAACCTCCAGGAGACCCCCACCAAAACTGTACTCAGTTTGGTGATGGGAGGAATGGAGGGTTAATTGTGAAACGTCCCTTGAGTAATTTTGTGCGCCAGCACAAACAATGAAAGGGACAGTTGAGCAATTAAC
>JBJTTJ010000145.1:0-3164 GCA_046080125.1 Cuspidothrix sp. | reverse complement strand
ATTTGGACTCTCAACCAAGAATTAACTCCTATTTATGCTTTAGAACCTGTAAGTAGTTTTGCTGCTGATGTTTATGAAACTCTAATTGCGATGTTAGAGGGACAAATTCAACCAGAAAACAGTGATGATTTTGTGGAACGGGTGAGTATTCCCGCAAGATTAACTGATAGAACTGTGGAGTTATTTTCTGGTCAAGTTGTGCCTGTAATTACTCTCACAAATACTAGGGGAATGTATGGCTGGAAAGTCAATAGTTTCGTAGATGCGGCTTTGCAAACTGTGATAACAGAAGGTACAGCAACAGTCGAAGAAATGGCGATGCGAAAAGCTTTGAGTAGTTTTTTAAATCGAGTTTATTTTGATTTACAAAATTTAGGGCAATTTGCCAAAGATAGGGCATTAAATTTTTCTGTAACTAATGCTTTTCAAGCTGCTTCTAGTTTTTCTCAAGCTATTTCTACAGGGATGCAGCTTGATAGTATTGAAGTGGAAAAAAGTCCTTTCTGTCGGATTAATAGTGATTGTTGGGATGTGAAATTAAAGTTTTTTGACCCGGAAAATGGCCGCAGAGCTAAAAAGGTGTTTTTGTTTACCATTGATGTTAGTGACAGAATCCCAGTAACTTTAGGTCAAGTTCGTTCTTGGTCTGTGCGGAAATAATTAGAGTTGGCTCAAAAATCTTCAGCCAACCCTAATTACACACCTAAATTACCATCTTGCTGATTAATTTTAAAACGACTTCTAAGATGATGTTTTACAGCACTTCCTTTGGGTGATAATATCTATACTTCATAATCAGGGAAGCTGCTGTATCATCGTTTAAAAATGAGCATTTGATTACCAATAACTGGACTACGGGCAATTAGTTTATTTTGATAATCTACAACTTCTAAATGAATAAAATTCATTTCTTGAGAACGTTGTAATATATCCCGTGCAAGTTTATCTTGTTGGGATTTTTCCAAATTATACCAAATATCCTTAATTTTAACTTTTAAATCACCGGTGCGGAAATTAGCTTCAATGGGTTTTATCAATTGAGAAATAATATTTCGCTTATCTTTAGTCTTCACCACAATACTAATTTCTGCAAACTGATTTTCAATTGCTACTAATAAAGACTCTTCTGGTGTCAATTCAATAACTGGAGTCGGAGTAGGTTCTGGTTCAATAACCGGAGTCGGAGTAGGTTCTGGTTCAATAACCGGAGTCGGAGTAGGTTCTGGTTCAATAACTGGACTGGGTGTGGTAACTTCCTCTACAGGGGGAAAAGTTGCAACTTTCACAGATTTAGGAATAAATGTAAATGTGGTTATCCCTATTGTCACCACAAACAAGACTGCAAAAATACCTGTCAAAACCGTATCTGACAGATTATTAGATATACTTGATGGCAAGAATAGGCGAAATGTCCTTAAAAACCTATCCCAACTAGATAAAAAACCGCTTTTTTGCTGACTATCAACGGGTGTTTCCGTTTCCAGTTTGACAACTGTAGTTTCTAAAACACCAATTGTCCCCCGCAAAATTTGGATAATTGCCGTTTTCCAAATCGGTTGATTTTTCTGGTAAGGTATGGGAGGGACTTGATTTGTTAATTCATTTCTTCGTTGTCTGCGTCTGTTTCCTGACATGGAAATTTTACAAAATAATGTCTGTATTCCTTACCTTATCCTTCCTGTTCCCTGTTCCCTCTCCCAACTATAAAATTTATTTTCTACAACTACTTATTAAGTGAAATATGAAAATGAAACGTCGTCAATTTTTGTTTTTAAGTGGAATTATTACCATAGGGTCTGGACTACTAGGGTGGAAGTTATCAGCTAACAACTCTCTCATAGAATCAGCAACAGCAGTCAGTCCAGTTAAAAAAGATTTATTATTGCGTTTTATCTCTGTTGCTGATACGGGAACTGGTACAAACGGACAGTATACTGTAGCTAATGCTATGAATGTTTATCATGAAAAAAATCCTTATAATTTAGTGATTTTAGCCGGTGATAATATCTATAACAATGGGGAAATTGAAAAAATAAATGCTGTTTTTGAACGTCCCTATCAAGCTTTACTGAAAAAAGGTGTCAAGTTTCATGCTTGTTTAGGGAATCATGATATTCGCACAGATAATGGTGTTACTCAAGTTAAATATGCTGGTTTTAATATGCAGGGACGTTATTACACGTTTAGTAAAAATCAAATCCAGTTTTTTGCTTTAGATACTAATGGTAATGCAGATTGGCAAAACCAACTAATTTGGTTAGAGAAAGAATTAAGCATGAGTAAAGCACGTTGGAAAGTTGTCTTTGGCCATCATCCTATTTATTCCTCTGGTCAATATGGAAGTAATGCCAAATTTATTAAAACCTTTACTCCCCTATTTAAAAAATATAATGTTCAACTTTACATCAATGGCCATGAACACAACTATGAACGCACTCGCGCTATTAATGGAACTACCTATTTAATCTGTGGTGCAGGTGCAGGAAGTCGTCCTGTTGGTCGTTCTCCCTGGACTGAATATTCAACCAGTGATTTAAGTTTTGCTGGGTATGATGTTTACCCAGATAAAATAGAAGTGCGTGGTATTGATACTAATCATCGAGTTTTTGATTGGGGTACAATCAAATTAAATAGTGTTTAATTCCAGGAGTCAGGAGTCAGGATTCAGAAAAGAAGAATAATCAAAATCAAAGGATTTTTTCTGTTCCCTGTTTCCTGTTCCTTATTCCCTATTCCCTAGGATTTAGTATTGGTTGAGGTTAATACCCGCTTCTTTAGCCATTGCTTCTAAACCTTTATGTTGTAAGGTTTTAATGGCTTTAGTGGAAAGTTTTAGTCTCACCCAACGTTTGCCACCTTCCCACCACACACGCTTGTTTTGTAGATTAACGTGCTGGAGGCGGTTGGTGTGACGGTTGGAATGGGAGACGGAACAAGCGTTATTGGCTTTTTTACCAGTTAGTTCGCAACGACGGGACATAATAAATATCTCCTACAGTTCTATTTTAAGACAGCCTTGCTATTATATCTGCTATATAAAACCTAGACAAAACTAGACTTTACTTTCTACTTCAACGGGAGCATGGGAGCAGTTATCCCTCAGTAGACTTTCACGCCTTAGCCAGACGCGATTGTGTTCCAATTAAGTTTCCAAAAAAAGACTA
>JBJTTJ010000144.1:0-8668 GCA_046080125.1 Cuspidothrix sp. | reverse complement strand
ACCATCATTGCTTGGTTTTCGCGTCGGCAATAGTCTCAATTCAATACTTGATATCACCGTATTATATATCAAGTAGTTGATTTTTTCCTTATATTAACTTTTGTCAATATAAGTATAGTTTTGTCGCTGAAATTGTCAACTCAGGACTTGCTCATCGCACCCACATATTTAGCCAAAAACCCCAATAGACATCTCGTGAAACAGATGCAGGGACAATTCATGAATTGTCCCCACTAAGGGTTTGGTGGTTATGCACATTCATCTGGTGGAAAAAATGTACTTTCCCAGTCTCATGAGGTACACCCTAATTCATTTATTGTTCCCTATTCCCTATTCCATAAAACTAAAAAACTCCCTACCTCGCTAGCTTGGTAAATGCTATATACCAAGAATATTGCTTATTGGCGGATGTGGAGATATAGGATAGGGAAGTTACTGCACGGATAGTTCAGCCTTAAAGCCACTATTTACCCAGGCATAAATCGGAGCGGCGGGATTCGAACCCACGACCTCCACTACCCCAAAGTGGCGCGCTACCAAGCTGCGCTACGCCCCGCCGAATTAATTTTAAATTTCCAATGGTATATTTCGGACTTGGGGAAGCTCTAAACCGTTGGATTTACATTAATTAAGCAGCTTTTCCAAATATAGCAAAAAGTAAATCAGAAAGCAAGGGGTTTTTCAAAAAACTTTTAGCATTCCTATTGCTTGCCATAATTGAGGTACGGATGGGGCTTCCCATTGACCCTCTGCACCGCGTCCTGTATTGAGGATGAAGCGAAGATTGTAAGCGTGGGGATAACCTTCTACCTCCATCCATAATAAATCACTTTCGGCTTCACAGGCAATTTTTTCCTCATCCATCAATTCTGTCTCTAGATGCTTCATTGTCTCCACAAGCTGGTTCAATAGGCGAGAAAATTCGTTTAATTCTGCTTCTGTTAATTCTATTGCCCAGTTTTCCGTACCTACTAACCCTTTATATACTGATGCGTCTGGATTCCAACCAATGCGCCAACCGATACCAGTTTTAATCACTTTTTGCATATTTTAGCTACTATTAAATGAAAAATTATACCAATTAGCTTTGCGGATGGCAACAGATACAAGCATGAAAAACTGATAGGAGATAAAAGCCTTGATGAGTATAAGTTTGAGCAATGCTAAACTCCTTGTATTTGGCAATCCAAAATTGAAAATGCTATAATTTTGTAGCGATCGCGTTAAAATTACAAGCAACCCTAATTTTGTAAATATTCCTATTTGGTACAATTTCCGGTTAGGATAGTATATCCGTTCTATTAAAACTCCCGTCCCAGCAATTTTGCAAACTCCTATACTTAGAGGCAAGAATGGCAGCTAATACTGAGACTTCTGGCAAGCAAAAAGCATTAAATATCGTACTTGGACAAATTGAGCGCAGCTTCGGCAAAGGGGCAATTATGCGCTTAGGTGATGCGACACGAATGAAGGTGGAAACTATATCTACTGGTGCGCTAACTCTGGATTTAGCTTTGGGTGGTGGTTTACCCAAAGGACGGGTAATTGAAATCTATGGTCCTGAAAGTTCTGGTAAAACCACTGTCGCCCTTCATGCTTTAGCAGAAGTGCAAAGAAATGGTGGTATTGCGGCATTTGTAGATGCTGAACACGCCCTAGATCCCACCTACGCAGCCGCTTTAGGTGTAGATATTGATAACTTATTGGTTTCCCAACCGGACACAGGGGAATCAGCGTTAGAAATTGTTGATCAACTTGTCCGCTCTGCGGCTGTTGATATTGTGATTATTGACTCCGTAGCTGCCCTCGTCCCCCGGGCAGAAATTGAAGGAGATATGGGTGATACTCACGTGGGTTTACAGGCTCGGCTAATGAGTCAAGCCCTACGAAAAATTACTGGTAACATTGGTAAATCTGGATGCACAGTTATTTTCATTAACCAGTTACGGCAAAAAATTGGTGTCACCTATGGCAGTCCAGAAACTACCACCGGTGGTAATGCACTGAAATTTTATTCTTCTGTGCGGTTGGATATTCGCAGAATTCAAACCTTGAAAAAGGGTACTGATGAATTTGGCAACCGTGTAAAAGTGAAGGTGGCGAAAAACAAAGTTGCACCGCCTTTTAGAGTGGCTGAATTTGACATTATCTTTGGTAAGGGAGTTTCTACTCTCGGTTGTCTTGTAGACATAGCTGAAGAAACCGGTGTTCTCCTCCGTAAAGGTGCTTGGTATAGCTACAGTGGTGAAAATATTTCTCAAGGTAGAGATAATGCCATTAAATATTTAGAAGAAAAACCAGAATTTGCCGCCAAAATTAAAGAACAAGTTTTGGAAAAACTGGATAAAGGGGCTGTAGTTTCTGCTAATTCTGTTGTGCAACCTCATGATGATGAACAGGAAGAAGAGATTGATTTAGACGAATAATAAACATTAGATATAGAAGTGAAAATTACGTTAGGGATAATTCATGAATTGTCCCTACGGAAATTTGGTGGCTTTAGCATATTTAATTAGGGTTGCTGAAAAAGTTATCCGTGAGGAAAGGGAACTGTTAACTGGAAACAGTTTTAACTATCTGGTAAAAATTAAACGATAAAACAACTTAACAACCTTGAATTACACTTACTAATTCTCTGGGATGATGAATTAAAAAATCTGGGTTTTGTTTACTGAGAGCTTCGGAAGAATTAAAACCCCAACTGACGGCAATTACTTTGATATTGGCTTTTTTTGCAGAGTCTACATCTCTAGTTTCATCTCCAACATAGATTACGGTTTCCGGTTTCAACTGTTTTTGTCTTAATACATTATTAATAATTGTAGTTTTACCAAAAATAGTTACTCCTGAATAAATAAAGTCAAACAAATAATCTAGATCGTGACCCTTGAGAAAATCATGGACATTTTCTTGAGAGTTGGAAGTAATAATTCCTAGGTGATAACCTTGATTATGGAGTGCTACTAATGCGGTATCAATGCCTTCAATAGGCTTTAGTTCTGGGATTTTATGTTTTAGTTCTGCTTTGACTTTTTTGACAAGAACAGGAATTTTGAGTAGGGAAACACCAGAATATTTAATAATTTCTCTGGCGGTTAAATTTCTCAATATGGCTAGTTCTTGGGGATTGATCGGGACATATCCAAATTCCAGGGCTAAACGATTGGCAATAGTGACAAGAGCATCTACTGTATCAGCAATCGTCCCATCGAAATCAAAAATTATTACTTTTTGGGTCATTATCATGCCTGGATGCGTCAAGACTAGATCGAGCATTACGTCGTAACATTTCCGGTTTAATGCGTCGCAAAGCTGATGCGGTAAATCTTTTGTCCCACTCCTCGTTTGATATTTGGGCTAATTCTACCAGCTTGGGAGCTAAATTTCCAGGATAGGGTTGAAAATCACTAATATCAGTTGCTTGGGAAAATCTCTGATTCCAAGGACACACATCTTGACAAATGTCACAACCTGCCACCCATCCTTGTAAGTGGGGTCTAATGTCTGGTGGTAATTCCTTGGCCCGATTTTCGATTGTATGGTAAGCAATACAGCGATTAGCATCTACTATAAAGGGTTCAGTAATTGCACCAGTAGGACAAGCTTGTAAACAACGAGTACAAGTTCCACAATGTTGGGTAGCTGGGCGATCGCTCTCCAGTTCGAGATTAGTTAATATTTCTCCTAAAAACACCCACGAACCATATTTCCTAGTAATCACATTGCCATTTTTAGCAATCCAACCAATGCCGGCTTTTTGGGACCAGACCTTATCTTGAATTGGACCTGTATCTGCATAATACCGCGATTTTATATCTGCGTCTAGGGATTCTAGCCAACTAGCTAACTCCTTCAGCTTTTTGTGCATAATTCTATGATAATCTCGACCCCAGGCGTAGCGGGAAATTTTTCCATATTCATCCCCCTGTGGATGTACATGAGGGGTGTAATAATTCAATGCCACAGATATGAGCGATCGCACTTCCGGCATCACTAAACTAATATCTTCACGTCGGGGATTTTTCATCCATTCCATGTCCGCGTGATAACCCCTTTTTAACCAGGACTGCAATTTCTCTGTATCTGTTTCCCCTAAATCCTTGACAGCAGCAACTCCCACCAGATGAAATCCCACCTCTTTGGCTTTTTTCTTCACTATTGTGCTGCTAATTGATGTATATTGATTCATTTTACTTATAGGAAATTTAGCCAAGAGTTAACAAATTTTTCAATCAAATTAAATTTACATTTCTTTATCATTGCCAAATGCATGGACGGGATTGACAACTGACAACTAGATCATGAAACTTAAGAAATATTTATCTTTGAGCCACTCGAACCAGCAAGAATAATCCTACCGCCAATCCAAATACATTTGGTAGCCAAGCACCAATAAAAGGGGAAAGTATACCAGCTTGTGCTAAAGCTCCAGAAACGGATAGCAGTAGGTAATAACTGAAAATAACTATCACACTGATACCAAAACTTGTCCCCCGTCCGGTGCGTTGAGGGATACTACCCATAACCGAACCGACTAAGCCAAAAATGACACAGACAAAGGGAAAGGCGATTTTTTGTTGGATTCTGACTTGTAGTTTGCGAATTTTTGGCTCATTACCGCCTAGACGTTCTATTTCCAGTTGTTCTCTGGCTTGGGAAATGTTCATTTCACCATAGTCTCGGCTATTTTCAGCCAGAGTTAGAGGTGTACGGGGGAGTTGTAATTGTTGATGTTCAAATCGTAAAATATTCCGATAAGAGCGATCTGCGGCAACTAAATAGATAGTACCATTGTAAAAATCCCAGACTTGTTTTTGACTGTTCCATTTAGCTGATTCAGAAACAACAATTTGATTAACACTACCTCGAGAACGATCTATAATTGTTAGACCTTTCATTTCTTTACCATCAAATTGGTCAGCATAAAATAAGCGGGAAAGAATTTTATTAGTGCTGCCATTTGCTTCCTTAATTTCCCGATATTCAGGATAGTAAATATTTTGTTGTTTAAAGGAAGGTTGATCTGATTTGAGGGCTTTTTGTAGGGTAATGGTAGCTTGGTAATTTGCAGAGGGAGCAATTTGTTCATTAAATATATAAGTCATGATCGTCACAGCAAAACTTAATACCACAGCAGTTAAAACCATACGATAAACACTGACTCCACACCCACGTAGGGCAATTAATTCACTTTCACTAGAAAGACGACTATAGGTCATTAAAGTAGCTAACAAAGTGGACATGGGAAAGGAGTAAACCATGACATAAGGTAGCTTTAATAGGAAAATTTCTAGAGCGATGTTGATTGGTAGTCCAGATTCTACAACTTTGCGTAATAATTCAAATAAACTATCAATAGCTAAAACTACAGAAGTAAATGCCCCAACACCAAATAAAAATGGGGGCAGTAATTGGAGTGTTAAGTAACGATCCATGATGGAAAAAGAAAATAGGGAAATAAAATTAGAGAACGACTGAGATTGTTTAGACATCATGGTATGGGAGTGATGTTAGATTGCGAAATTATCACCTAAATAATATTGTTTCACTAAGGGGTTATTGTAGAGTTCATCAGCATTACCAAAGGCGAGAATTTGCCCTTCGCGCATGATGTACGAGCGATTTGTGATAGCGAGGGTTTCGCGGACATTGTGGTCTGTGATTAAAATGCCCATACCGCGATCGCGCAATTGGCCAACAATTTCCTGAATTTCGGACACAGCAATAGGATCAACTCCAGCAAAGGGTTCATCTAGAAAAAGGAATTTTGGACCTTGTTTTCCTGCGGCTAAAGCTCTAGCTAATTCCGTGCGTCGTCGTTCACCTCCAGAAAGTTGAATACCTTTACTGTTAGCAACTTTTTCTAAGCGAAATTCTCGTAATAGATTATATAGTCTTTGTCTCCATTCTCGGCGGGGAACTTGAGTTTGTTCAAATACTAGGAGGATATTTTCTTGTACGGAAAGATGACGAAATACACTGGCTTCCTGAGCTAAATAACCAATACCCAGTCTAGCTCGTTTGTGCATGGGATAATTAGTAATATCATCATTATCTAACCAGACTTTGCCATGATTAGGTTTTTCTAGACCTGTGGCTATATAAAATGTTGTTGTTTTCCCTGCACCATTAGGGCCGAGTAAACCAACAACTTCACCTTGGCAAATAGCGAGATTAACACGATTAACTATTAATCGTTTACCGTAAGATTTGTGAATATTCTCTAAAACGATTTTCACTGTGGGATTGTGTCTAGGTGTAGATGCTAATTAGAAGGTTTTAATTTTGGAGTTTTTGGGGCTGGTTGATTAGTTTGTCTGTTAGGATTAGAATCTTCAATCATGTATATAGATTCTACCTGACGGTTAGATTGGGGTAAGGCGATAAATTTACCTTCATCTATTAAATAGGTGACTTTTTCCGCACGAATACTATTATTACCCTGTTGTAAAATATAAACATTACCACTGAAATCTATTCTGCGTTCCTTACTGAAGTATTGTGCTTGTGCGGCTGTAGCTTGAATTTGTCTGGCTGGGTAAATCATTTGCACATTACCACGAGCAGTAATTACTTGAGTTTTTGCGTCATATTCTTGGATATCAGAACGGATAGTGAGGGGACGGCTGCTTGCGGATTGGGCTGTAGCTGGTAGGGATTGGTGAGGTAATGCTACTGTACCTACAAGGGAAATTGGCAGTAATAAAGCTAATCCTAACCGACGTATCTGAGGTTTTAGGAATTGATAGGGAAGTATCATAGAATTTAGGGAATAAGGAATAGGGAACGGGAAAATAAAATATGAATCCGATCACAAAGATGGACGAGTTTTTTAACTTTAGGTTGCGCTAAGAAATTTTATATTATCTCGCGCCCAGGGATTTAGGAGATTAAATCAAATAATCAAATTAGCCCGACAAATCATAGTTAGGACATTGTAGAAATTGTTGGTAAAGTCCAAGGTTGATTTTTGGCTAATTGATTATTTGGTATTGGTTCTAGGCTGTGTTGTTGTAGTGTTTTGAGTAACTCTAGACTTTGGGTAAATAATGCCTCAACATTAATATCTCCATAAGTGGGCAAATAACGCCGGAGACGATTGCTACCCTCTCCTAAAAGTATCATTGCTCCGCGTTGGTTGTGATTACCCAGATGATAGAGTCCGACGGCAATTTGCAAAATTCCCTGATAAAAGGTTTTATCTGGTTCAATGCTATCAATCCAGAGTGCTTCGAGAATGTCATGACAAGCATAGAACTGTCCAGCGTTGAACTGTTCTATACCTTGCCAAAACTCTTCAGGCATGATTTCTGTCATCCCATGCTATCCCGAACTTCTTTGATGGTTTCGAGAGAAATTTCTTGTTGGTCACCGGAAAATTCATTGTCAGGGGTGAGGAATAACATACAGTGACATTCTTTGCGTTCGCGCATGGGTACGCAAGGACAGTTCCAGTAGGTGGCGTTAACTTCGGCTTCCTTATCTTCGTAGTGACGACAAGGACATAAGGGCGCACCGAGGTCGTCTTTGTGTTTGGCTAATCCTTCTATGACGACTGCGGTGACAGAGGGTTCAGAACAAAAGTATGTTCCAGTCCGCTTGGCGTACTGTTCGGAAAAGCGCCGCATTGCTTCCAGGCTTTTTTCACTGGATTTTGAATTAACTTCTGATGTCATCATTGGTTGTTCTGCTGATAAATTTAATTCTTTCTCTGCATTGTACATCAGGGTCAGGCGATTTTGGATTTGGGATTTGGGATTTGGGATTGTAGTCATTATTTATTGAGTCATTATGTTAGTTGTAATTTGTCATAGATAACGGAGAATTTACAAAAATTACATGACTGGCTTACATGACGTGCAAATTCAAAATTAAGGTAAATAAAAGTGTTAATTGTCCGGATAAAGCAAATAGATAAAATAGAGCTTTAGGTTTGAAAATTGATAACATCAATCCGACACCTTTGATATCAATCATTGGTCCAAATACTAGAAAAGCTAACAAAGAACCAGTGGTAAAGGTTGAGGCGAAAGATAGGGCGAAGAAAGAATCGACTGTGGAACAAATTGATACTACTGCGGCTAGTACCAACATGGCAAGAATTGAGGTAATTGGACCTGCACCTAGACTGAGGATGAGTTCACGGGGGGCTAATACTTGAATTGCGGCTGCTATTGCACTTCCTACTACCATCACTCCGCCTAATTCCCGTAATTCTTGAACCATATTATCCAATACTAGACGGAGTTTATCTGCAAAAAGTTTATTTGGGGTAGAATTTGTGATATTTGCCTGGTTTAAATTTCCACCCAGCTTTGTAGATATACCTGCTTTACCACCGAGAATATAAGTTCCTGATTGTAACAGGGGACTAACCGATGGTTCTTCTTGTAACTGATAACGTTTTCCCTTGGTTTTAGGTTCGGCTTGAGTGGGGGGATTAAATTTCAGATAACGTGCGATCGCCGGTTGCAAGAAAGGACTTAAATCTTTTTGGAAGCTGAAAACAAAACCGATAATTGTAGCGATCGCTAAGGACAATACGACTCTTAACACTACTATTTCTGGTTGATCTCTAAATGCTGTCCAAGTTGCCCAAATCACAATTGGGTTAATTGTCGGTGCTGCTAGTAAAAAGCCTATGGCTACTGGTGTGGTACTCCTTGCA
>JBJTTJ010000143.1:0-23110 GCA_046080125.1 Cuspidothrix sp. | reverse complement strand
AAAGCTTTCACGCCAAAATGCAAAGACGCAAAGAATCAAGGTAACAAGGGTTTAATTTCCTATGTTAACTGAGTTGTAACTAAATACACTTAACAACATCTCACCAGCGGACACTAAAACATACCTTCTTCCTAAACTTACACCATAGCGTCGTTGTAAAAAATTGCTTTTGGTGGAATTGATTTTTTTATGATTCATATTTTACCTTCACTTTTTATCTAGTCAGATGTTGATAATGTACTATTTGTTCACTATCTCATGTCCAATTTGATCAATTCTTAACGGTTACAATTTTGGTAACGACTATTTATTGTAGCTAAGTCCTATGAAATGATAGTAAATTTCCCGTCCTTAACCTCTATAAGTACAGACTGTCCTTGACGCTCTCTTTCTTTGGTAAACTGGAGTGCTGAAGTGAGAATGTGTCGGTTTGCTTTTGACTTTATTATGGAATTAGCAAGTTCCGTGAGGTGTCAGATCATAGTTGCAAATCAGGAATCTTTATCACCTCAACAAGAATTAGTGGAAGACCTAATGGCAATTATCCACTGCTTTTCTTGTCGATTGTACGGATTGAGGAATTACTCCAAAGAAATCAAGGATAATCTCAAAAATGCTATTGACAAACCTGTACAAGATATGTCAGTTTTAGACAGCAAAGAAATACAGTGTTGAGGTCGAGCAATGCTTTTATCTATCAAAACAAAACTCAAGTTAAACAAAACCCAGGAAATATTAATGGCTAAACACGCTGGTATAGCAAGGTTTACCTATAATTGGGGTTTAGCTACTTGGGCTTCTTTGCATAAAGATGGATTAAAGCCAAACAAATATATCCTCAAAAAATTCTTTAATAACCATGTAAAACCTGAATTGGCATGGATTAAAGAAAAAGGTATTTGTCAGAAAATCACTCAATACGCCTTTGATAGTTTAGGTGAGGCTTTCCAGAGATTTTTTAAAGGACAGTCTAAATATCCCAACTTCAAAAAGAAAGGGAAAAATGATAGTTTTACAATTGATAATGGTGGTAAACCAATTCCTGTAGGTGGCACATCAATAAAACTACCAACAATTGGATGGGTAAAAACTTATGAAGGATTACCTCATACCACCTGCAAAAGTATTACTATTTCTAGGACTGCTGATAGCTGGTACATAGCTTTTTCTTATGAACAAGAATGTCGACCAACTATTAAAAAACATGATGCTGTTGGTGTTGATTTGGGAGTAAAGGAACTAGCTATTCTTAGCACTGGTATTACTTTTGCTAATCCTAAACACTACAAACATAACTTAGCTAAACTGCAAAGATTATCTAATATCTACTCTAAAAAGGCTTCATGTTCAAGCAATAAGCATAAAGCCAAAATTAAACTAGCTAGACATCATGCGAGAATAGCAAACCTGAGAAAAGATACTCTTCACAAAATCACTACTTACTTATGCAAAAACCACGCGAAGATAGTAGTAGAAGATTTGAATGTTTCAGGGATGTTATCAAACCATAAATTAGCCCAAGCAATAGCTGATTGTGGGTTTCATGAGTTTAAGCGTCAGCTAGAATATAAAGCTAAAAAGTTTGGTTGTGAAATTATAATTGCTGATAGATTTTATCCATCAAGTAAAACCTGTTCTCGATGTGGGCATAAAAAAGAAAATCTTTCTTTATCCGAAAGAATTTATTGCTGTGAGAACTGTGGTTTTGAGATAGATAGGGATCTAAACGCTGCAATTAATTTATCGCGTTTGGCTTTCATCGTGAAAGTCTACCGAGGGATAACTGCTCCCATGCTCCCGTTGAAGTAGAAAGTAAAGTCTAGTTTTATCTAGGTTTTATATAGCAGATATTCATCAGCGAGGAATTTTGACAAATCTGTTTATGAAAGGCAACAGTCTCTAGAGAAAAATAAAACACTCCTCAATTGGATTAATCCAACTGTCGAGCTACCAAACGAGCAAATAAGCCATCCTCCTTGATCAATTCATCATAAGTTCCTACCTGCATAACGCGCCCCGCCTCCACCACATAAATTCGGTCTGCATTGCGAATCGTACTCAGACGGTGAGCAACTACAATACGAGTGACATTCATTTGGTCTAAACTGGCAGTAACAATGGCTTGAGTTTGGTTATCAAGGGCGCTAGTTGCCTCATCCATTAACAAAATTTTGGGTTTTAAAACCAGAGAACGGGCAATTAAAAGTCTTTGTCTTTGTCCACCAGAAAGATTAGTACCACCTTCACTAACTACCGTGTGCATACCCATGGGCATATTTTTAATATCTGCATCAAATCCTGCCATTCGGGCTGCTTCCCAAGCCTCATCTAGAGTAACTAAAGCCCCGGATGCTATAGTATCAAACAGCGATGCCGAAGAAATGCGGACATTTTGCAGTACCACCCCCAACTGTCGCCGCACAGCTTGCACATCTAGCCCGGCTAAGTCCTGTCCATCATAATAAACCGTACCACTTAAAGGAGTCTCAAAACCCAGTAATAGGCGAAATACTGTAGATTTTCCACTACCACTTGGGCCAACGATGGCGACAAATTCTCCCGGTTCAGCATGAATGCTGACATCATCCAGAGTCAGAGGTCCATCATCTCGATAACGGAAAGTGACGTGTTCTAAAGCAATCCGCCCTGTTAACCTGCCCGGGTCTGCCTTACTAGGATCAGATTCCTGTTCTGACTGTAAAATTGGTCTAGCCCGTTCCCACAAAGGGATAATCTCCAAAATTTCACTTAGGGTATTACTCAAATCTGTGGCACCGTTAATAAAAACACTAAAAGCTGAATTAAAGGCCAGAAATGATCCTGCTGTGAGTCCACCAGCCGTTCTTTGTGAGATTGCCAGTTGAATAAAGAAAATAGCAAACCAAAATACCAAAATAGAACTAATAGTCCCTAGCGCTTCATTAAAGACAGTGAGACTATTTTCCACCCGTTTTGAGCCTGATAATAATTTGCTGCGTTCACTATATTTTTTTGCCCAGGCTGCAAATGCCCGTTCCTCTGCGGCTGCCACTCGAAGTTTAGATACACCTTGAATCAGTTCTACCGTCAATCCATTAATATCACCATCTAATGCCTCTTCCTTGCGTCTTTTAGAGACGATAATCCGGCTGGAAATCACGGTAACGATCATTACTAAAATCGCCAGAGATAATCCTACTAAAGCCAGTTGCCAGCTATAGACGAACATTAATATTAGGTTCAGAAGGGCAAATAAGCTGCTTAAAAGGGTGCGTTGGGTAGAACCACTCAGTTGTTCTCGAATCTGCCGAACCACCAGCAAGCGATTGACCAAATCCCCAGAGGAATATTCACGAAAAAAGGTTGGGCTTAATTTGAGAATGCGATCCCAAACCGCTGGTTGCAGGGAGGCATCAGCCGCACTTTCTACCCGTAAAGTGAGAATTTGTTGCGCTAGTTGAAAAATTGCCTGTCCAAAAGCAGCCCCAAACAGAGCTAATCCTAATTGTAATAATAAAGACAAATTGCTGTCAGGAATGGCATCATTAATCAAAATTGCCGTTGCTTGGGGAGTCACCATACCCAGAAGAGAAGCCAAAACCCCGAGGATGATGATGCCAATGAGGCCTTTTTCATAACCCTTGATCCCAAAAAGGAAAATTTCTAGGGCATTGCTGACAAATGGGGGTAGGGGACGATAGAAAGAATAGGCTTCGGGGCTAAGGTTAGCGCTAACTTCAGCGTCTACGGGTTTACGGGTGAGGGTTTCCGGGTCAAAAATGATATAGCGATTCTTTTCATCCAGTAATAGGGCTACTGGCTGGTTATTTTTGGTATATGCCAATAAAACCCCGTGTTCTTCCTGCCACCAATTGCTGGTGAGAATGACGCGACGGGTGCGACATTGGGAGGCACGGGCGATGACTTCGATGGGATCTTTGACGCGCTCAAAGTCTTCTGACTGGGCGGGGGGACGAATATCAATTCCCATCGCCCTACCCACTGCACCGGCAGCCATGAGTAAATGAGTATCTTGGGAGATAAACTCTTCCGTTTGTGGCTGTAATACGGCGGCAAGTTCCCCCATGGAACTTTCGATCATCCGCCGATTGATTTCTTGTCTTTCTTGGAATCGGCGAAATTCTGCTTCTATTTGCTCCTGCTGGACAATGTTGAAGTAGTAGAAAAAGAAAGCATGGAATTGGGAGGTACTTGTTACCAGGTGTTCTAAGGTTTCCGGTGCTGCGGAGGTGGTTTTTTTCACTTCTACGGGATTTTCTGCTTCTAGCCAAGTTCCCGCTATCAGAGGTATAGGTAGGGATTTACTGTCTAGTTTGAGTTCGGGTATACCACGCCAATGAGTTTTTCCCTTTTGGATCTCAATCCAGGCTATATTTCCAGAACTATGATCATTGCTAGAGTTCCGAGGTGGGATCAGGGTTTGCCCTTTGAGTAATGAGGTATAGGTTTGATCTGCCCAGATGGTGTTTTTGGGGGCTGTGACTGGGGTTAACTGTTCATTTAACCATGTTCCTAAGTGAGAAAGCCATCCTTCTAGCAGGGCTCGCGCCTGTTGATCACCATCTCTAATTCCCCCCAGCAAATCCTCCCAAGTCAGTTCTAGTAGTTCTGTTTGTTCTAGCGCTACTGCTAAAATCCCCCGATACTCATTTTCTACTGTGGTTGGTGCTAAGGCGGCACCAAATAAACTTTCCCCAGCACCAATATTAAATAAAAATCGCCGATTACCTTTGATTTGGTCATTCTCAACTAAGATGCTATGCAACACCAAAGAACCCGATTTTACTAACCATATTTTCTCAGGATTATCTAGGAGTAAGGGTTCATTCCCTTTTATAATACGTTCTGTTTGAGTGATAGTCATAGTAATTTACCAAGTGTAAGAAGCACAGATCCAGGGATTAAATTTACCGCCCTTGATATTAGGCAGTCTTTTCTTGAGTACCAATTAATCGAGTATAGAATCCAGGCTTGCTGCGTAACTGATCGTGTGTACCTCTCTGTACGACTTTCCCACGAGCTAAAACGATAATTTCATCGCAATCACGAATTGTACTTAAACGGTGAGCAACAACAACGCAAGAACAACCTCGTCGCCGTAGATTTCTATCAATAATTAATTCCGTTTCTGCATCTAGAGCGCTCGTAGCTTCATCCAGTACCAATACAGAAGGATTTCTCACTAAGGCCCTAGCAATTTCTAACCTTTGGCGCTGTCCACCACTTAAATTCATACCACCTTCAGTCAGTTGGCTATTATAACCCCCTGGCATATTTAAGATCAGATCGTGGATAGCAGCATCTTCACAGGCTCTAATGATGTCTTCATCGGGTACAGTGGGATCCCACAAGGTCAGATTTTCTCGCACACTACCTGCAAATAGAAAAATTTCTTGCTCTACCATGGCTAGGGAATTAGCCAAAACTGGGCGGGGAATCTCTTCTCTAGGAATACCATCTAAGAGGATTTTTCCTGACCAAGATTGATATAGTCCTGTCAACAATTTAGCTACGGTAGATTTACCCGAACCGCTACCACCTACTAAAGCCACTCTCTGTCCGGGTTTCAAGGTGAAGCTGAGATCTTTAATCAATGGGTCATCTAAGCGACTGTAACCAAAGGAAAGATTCTCCAACTGAATGTATCCTTGCAATTTAAAGGAATCTTGGTTGTAACTACTCCATTGGGAATTGGTAGCCTCTACTTGTCTTTGTGCTTCCGGGTCAACGGGATTTTCTAATACGTCATCGAGGCGATTTAAGTCCGCTTCCAAATCTTGTAAGGTACTCCCAAAATTCACTAAGTCATTGACAGGATTGAGAAATTCCTGGGTTAATGATTGATAGGCTACCAAAGCACCAATACTCAAAGTTCCTTGCATGACTCGCAAACCACCCACAACTAAAATTGAAGTCACTGCCAAGGAAGTTAACACTGTGGGTAATGTTCCTAGTAATCGAGTTGGTAATCCTAATTCCTGTTGGGCATTAATAGTTTTAGTATAATAACCCACGAATTTGGCAAATAGGTCTCCTTCTAAGCCACTAGCTTTAACAGTTTCGATACTTTGAATACCGCTAATAGCTACACCCCCTACCTTACCTGTTTCTTGAGACAGGCGAATATTGGCATCAACTCGATTCCTAGAAAGGGACTGCAAGGCTATAAAATTAGCAGCAGCAAAGAGAGTAGCTATTAAAGTTAATAGGGGATCATACAAGAACATAATTAAGGCATAAAAAACCATCATCATTGAGTCAATGACGGTGGTTGCTAAACGTCCGGAAAGGATTTCTGCTACCTGATTGTTTAGTTGGGCACGACTGCTGATTTCACCGGCAAACCGTTGGGCATAAAATCCTATTGGTAAGCGAATAGTATGCCAAAGAAATTGCCCAGACATGGATACTGACAGTTTTACTAATAATTTGCGTAAATAGGTCAGCCTTAACCGAGCTAATAAACCTCGCATTAGAGCTACAATCACCATACCTAATAGCATGGGACGTAGCCATTCAGTACGATTTTCTACTAAAATTTCATCCACAAACACCTGCATAAATGCTGGAACTGCCAATTTAGGAATTGTCAACATCAAGCCAGCAATTAGGCAAAATATCAATGCTTGACGGGAACTTGCCAATCGTGAGGTCATGGCATTAATAATGCCCTTTTTTTTCCCTCCCTTTTCAAAGTCTGGACCTGGTTCTGCTACCAACACTACACCTGTAAAAGCTTGGTCAAATTCATCGAAGGTAATCTTTCTTGGACCTGTTCCTGGGTCATTCAAATAGACTGTTTTCCCGGCAAATCCTTCCAAGACTACAAAGTGGTTAAAGTTCCAAAAAACTATGAAAGGAGGTTTAATTTGTTGCACGTCCTCCAGGGATTTTTTAAATCCTTTGGCATTTAAACCGTATAGTCTGGCTGCTTTGAGGACGTTAGAGGCTTTACTACCATCTCTGGATACGCCGCATTCTCGGCGCAATTCTGTTAGGGGGACTATACGACCATAATAGCCCAAGATAATACCTAGTGCGGCAGCACCACACTCTACGGACTCCATCTGTAACATTGTGGGAGTTCGCACACGACCGTGTTCTTTTTGGGGGAGAAATTTGGCAATCAGTCCTTTAGACATAATTTCTTGATCAATCTCCGTAATTAATTTAGTAACTGGTCATTGGTGAGTAAGAATTTAGATGAGATGATAATATCCCTGACTTCTTTTATTGATTGGGTCCATAAGTTATAAATTGATCACAACAAGTCGGGAATCTGGGTATTAACTATTGCCTAGACTTCTGAGCTAATAAATCCCTGTCACTGATTTAAAAATTGGTATTACATAAGCTATGGGTGCAATTTCCCCTACTTTCACTCTTACCTGTACAGTAGTACCTGATGAAAGTTGAATATCTGGCCCTTGAGAAGAAGACCATTGATAGCCACTTTTGGTATCACCAGGTTTTAATTCCGCAAAGACTTGGATAGGAGATCTAGAACCTCCTCCTCCTGCACCTTCTGCTAAACTTTCAGCTAGGTTTTGGTTACCGATGATGGTTGACATATCTTGGACTGTGACTGGGAAGGATGTCACTGTTTGGATATTGCCGAGAATGCCACCAAATCGTTCTCGTTTAACTAGACTGGGGGTAACTTGTACTTCCATTCCGGGTTTGATTTGTTTGCCATCTTTATCGGCAAAATAAATGACGCTCATAAGTTTAGCATCTGTCCCTTGGGCGTTAACTGCTCCTAAACGAGATCCACTAGATACTATTTGCCCTGGTACTACTGATAGTTCTATAACTTTGCCGTCGTAATCACTGACAATTTGGCTTTTTAATTGTATTTCTCGTTCTAATTGGGCAATTCTTCTTCTCACATCTTGAATATTATTGGTTCTATTAATTTGGGATTCTAGTTCTTCCTGCGCTAATTTAGCTAATTGACTGTTAACATCTTGAAGTTTGGTTTTTATTTCGTCCAGGGTATTTAAGCTTTGCCGATATTGTCTTTCTGTATCAACTTCCTGGACTTGAATTTCTTGCAGTTTGCTAACAAGTTCATTGGTCTGGTTTTGACTGTCCAAATATTGTCTTTCTGTGTTGACTTGTTCTAAGTCTAATTGTTTTTGTTGGGCTTCAAGGTCAGAGAGTTGGGCAAGACTGTCGAAATATTCTCTTTGCGCGCTTAACATAACATCGGCACTGACTATTTTTTCTGCATATAATTTGCGCCGGGCTTCTAGTTGTTCTTGCAGTTGGGGTAGTAGTTTACGAATTTGTTCAATCCGCTCATTCAGACCTGTTCTTTTTTTTGTAATAGAATCTATACTTCTTTGCCGGAAACTTGGTAAAACTTTTTCGTCGTCAGTTAGTCTTTTTTGAATGGCTATGCGATTTTGTGTGAGTAATTTGAGATTTTTCTGGCGTAGTGTGGGCATGATAGATTCTCGATCTAAACTCTCTTGGAGGTTAGTTTGCTGTTTAGCAAGATTTGCTCTTTCTGAGATGAGTCGTTTTTTTAATAAGGATTTGCTATTTTGAGCTTGGGCTAAAAATTCTCCCAGTTTTTTCCGTTCTTGTTGAAGTTGTTGCTCTAAGGAAGGTTGACTAATAATACCAATCACATCTCCTTTTTTGATATTATCTCCAGATTTAATTTTCAATTTTACGACTGTACCATCACTGGGGGCTTGGATTTGGATGACACCGCGAGGATAGAGTAATACTCCTTGTCCTGAAACTGTGAGTGGTAGGCGACCAACAACGCTCCAAATGGCGGTTATGGCTACTAAAGATCCCAATCCAGCTAAAGGTAGCCAGGCTCTAGGATCTACTACATTCATCAGTTGGTCTAGGCGTTCTGGTGAAGATAACCGTTCTAGTGCTTCTTCACGAAATAGTTTTTTTGATGAGTCTGACATAATAACTTCAGTTACCTGTTATTGATGTAATTCGTAAAAACTAACTGACTTTTAATCGTTTGAGCATCCAGTCAAATCTTGCACCGCCAAGGGTAAGGTTATCCATGACATCAAGATCAATTTCATCTTCATATTTTGTGGATATGTCGAGAGTTTGCCCCATTTGGTAGGGATTGCGCCCGTATCCTAAACGGCTGATCAGTCCTTGCCATCTGCCTGAAAGTAGCATGGCAACAACACGGTAAAAGCGGGCGGCAGTACCAATATCCTGTTGCAGTTTTACTAAAAGCTGTGGAGCGGAAATTTGCAGTAAGATAGAATTTTCTAGGGTTTTTAAGGTATAGGTGGAAACGGGATTATCTAAGGTGATGGCTTCTTGAAGAATTTCTCCCTGATGGAGGCGCATAATTTCTCTTTCGAGGGATTGGTCTGTGGAGTCATTGTCTTCTAAAGCACCAAACAAGCTCAAAAGCCGGTTAGATTGTTGTTCTTTGACAAAGACTGCTATCCCACCTTGAAGAATAATATAAATGTTTTCGATTTGTTCACCATTGCGAATGAGAACTGTTTCGGCGGATATTTGCTCTAATCTGCCAACACCAAGCATCCAATCAACATCGCTGTCACTAAGTTCGCCAAAAATTATTGGTGTGTCCTGTAGGGGTGCAATTTGACCTTTTTGATGTTTCAAAAAGTGTTGGATAAGTCTTCCAAAGCGGTCTGAGAGTGAGACGGCAATACCTCGATAAAATCGGGACGCAAAACCCCAGTCTTCTTGTAGTTGATCTTGAAGTAGTTCATAGGGAATAGCCAGCACAGATGAGTTTTCTGTAGCTTTGACGGTCATTGTTGCTGGGGTGAGTTCGACAACGGGCATTTTACCTATGACTTCTCCTGGGGAAAAGCGGGCAATTTCTTGTTCTAAATCTTGATCTTCTTCTAGGGCGGCAAAAATGTTACCTAATCTACCGCCTTGGTTTTGACTGATGCTGGCTGTGAGTTCGCCGCTAATGATGAGGTAGAAATAATCCAGCGATCGCATTTGTTCAATTAATACATCTCCTGAACTAATGTTCTCCTGGTTACCGTTTTGCTTCAGCCATTGGATATCACTATTACTTAGCTGTTTAAGAAAATTATCTATCATAATTTCACCTGTTTTTTTGGAAACTTCTCAACTGGTTTTTCTCATCTTCTAGACATTTAATTGAGAGTTAATCATCAGTTCTTTCTGTTGTTCTACGGCTGTTTCTAGTAGTTCTACCCCCTGTTGTGATGCTAACTCTTCTAATCTGAATGTTGTTAAGGCTATGAATATTGCTGTTTCTGCTATTTCTGTTCTCTGGGAATGTTCAATTTTTTGATCGAACTTTTCTAGATTTTCGGCTGCTGTTTTGACTAGCTGTTGTAAAATTTTAAATGCTCCTGGTGATAGTTCTGGTTGTCCACGATAATTTTCTAATCTGCCCCCTAGACGATAGCTAGGAAAAGCTTCTAAACCGACAAAATGTAAAAACCAGTCAGACCGATAATTACCAATGGCTTTGACTATCCCCCGATAATCTGCTATTAATTCATCGAGGATGTTATTTCGCATTGAGTTAAACCAACGCTGGGTAACATAATGGGTACATTCGTGTTCTAGACGAATTTTAAAGGATAATTCCAGCCATTTTTGTTCTTCTAGCCCTAATTTATTGGCGGTAACATGACTATATACTCCATAGCTTAGTAAGATAAACCGATCTCGATACAGTTCTGGATGCTGGGTTAATCTCTGAAATTCCGATCCCCAATCTCTTTGATGATCTTGATTTTCTGCCAGCCATTTTGCTTGATATTGGTGAACTCGATGCCAGTTGTTGTATCCTTGGACTGTACAGGCTCCCATGGCATCTGGAACTGGCCAGGGTTCGTTCTTTTTAACCAATGCTTGGACTAAGGCAATAAAATCATGGCGATTAGGGGCAACTAACACAGGAATTTCACCAGCTAGGGTCTGATGGATATACAGTTTTAGGTGTTCTGGTTGCTGTAAAATCAGGCCGGTTGCATTTTTCATGCTTTTGGTGGATTTACCTTGGCGAGTGGCCGCTCGATAGTCTGGTGTTTCACTGATCCCAGCTATGATGGGAAATTGTAACTGTACTAGGTAAGTTTGTAAAGTTACATAAGTCCCAAGGGCAGCAGCATCTTGAGTATATTGCTCCCAGGTAGCTAGATGGGGTTCTGACTGGGTGCGGTGCAGGTGTCCTAACATGGGACGAGAGAAAACATTTTGATTGTAGGTCAGTAATTCTTCAATTTCTGACTCCGTTGCTCCATAAGCTTTCAAAGTATTAACACACACCTGTAAAGAGTTCATTGCTACACTGGAGACGAATAAAGGTATATTATAGGACTAATTTGATCCAGAACTATGGCCAAGAATGTTAAACAAATAATTGGGGATTAGGTAAAGGATCAGGAAACGGGGATGTTGAATTTTGCAGTTACCTCTAATTGATGATTTTATTTTTCTTTTAAAAGATCAGGCAACCATAATAGGACTAGTATTACTAAGCAAACCACTACTAAGCCAATGCTATATTTGACTGACTCTCCAAGATCAAAGGATTGTTGAATTAGATAGTGTGTTATTAACATAAGAAACTGGGGTTGCAGATGACTGAGAAATCAGACGGCAATTGGTGGGGAGGAGGGCTAAGTTTGAGTGTCTTGTTAATTTTGTTTTGGAAGCTGGTTATGGGGCTAAATTGTCCGATCCTAATATTCCTGACTTTTGTGGAACTGGCAAGAGGCCTGGTCCGACTTATAGAAATTAAATGCACAACAGCCTATGAGTAAGGTTATTCCCAATGGCTTTCTTTAATAGGATACCAGAAATACTCAACTAAGTAATGAAACTTTACATAATAGTCATCAGATGTGACTAAAACAGTCTCTTTAGTTAGGACTTGAGCAAAATAGAACGAGTAGGAAATAATCAGGGATACTTCACAGAAAGTGCTAAGTTATGGGTTTTGATTATGGTTTTTCTGCGGAGTCAACTTCCAGGGTGCTGATAGGTTGTTTTGCTATTTTATCTAATCCTACTGACCTAAATAGCTCGAACCAATCACTGACGACGCTGGAATCATTGGGATTTGCCGCTCGTAAATCAGCTAGAATTTTTAGAGTGTCGTGCCAATAGCCATTGTTAGCATAAATAGTGACACGGTCTCTAGGGTTGTCTGTCTGTAGCTGTTTGATGATTTCTGGACTGGGCGTTACTCGTTCTATCCAACCTCTGGTGATTATATCGCCACTACGATCGCCATGAGTGGGATCACATATCAGGGAAAACTGCCAACGATATTTTTGCCCAATCTGTAATCCGGTAAATTCTGGTTCTAGTGTGTAGTTAACAATGCCTTTGTTATTGGTAAGGCGTAATTTTTTGTTGAGGAGTATCTTGTCTCCTGTTTCATCCTGAAGCAGAAATTCTGCTTGATTTGTGGAAGTTTCTGGAATACTAATAAAGAAGGTGGGGCGATCGCTAAGAGTTAATTCAATGGGTATTTCTGTTTCCTTCATTCCCATGGGTTTTGGTGGTAATACTGCTTGTATATTATCTGTACCACAACTCCCTCTAGCTGCTCCTGGTTCTAGATTACCTGAAGGTCTAATAGCGGGAACTTTAAATTTTAATAGAGACCGACGATGTTGTGCCAATTTTATCCTAGTACCTTGGGGTGCTGGTTGTAAAATATTTGCATTTCCTGGGTTGGCTGCGGCGATTACACTGAGGATGATGATAGGTATGCATACAGTCAAGCTGAGTGTGAGCCGGGGTAGGGATTTTCTTAGCATAATTTTTGAAGGTGGGTAAATATTACAATAGACTACCTTTCAAACATCGTCCTAGCACTTTTGCCTTATCTATGTAATTAATTTACCATGAGGGTGAACGGATTGTGTAATATTAGGAATCCCCAAGGATTTACAAAGCCTTATTACAAATTGTTTAATTTAATTAAGGACTGAAAACATTTCCGTAATTGCCGTAGAAATCACCCATAATTTTTGGACAATATTAAAAAGTTCCTTTCCAGGAGTCTGACAAGCTATGGTCTGGTTCTGGAAAATATAGAGTAACTATACTAAAGTAAGATTCATCTCTAGTTTATATTTCAGAGGGGGTGACAAGCAAATGGTAGGTGTAGAATCACAACAGCGCAGTTTATCAGCAAATCTCTGGAGTTTGGCTAGTAGTGTGGTGCTTTCCAGTTTGGTGATCACAGGATTGATGATGGGATTGAGATCCCAAGGAAAACTGGAAGGTCTGGAATTAGGTGCATTTGATTATATGATGCGATCGCGTGCCGATGAAGGGCCAGATAAGCGATTTCTGATCGTCGGGATTACTGATGTAGATATCCAGAGACGTAAGGAGTACCCCATTGAAGATGGAACTTTGGCGACTTTGCTGGCCAAATTGGAGGAGCATAACCCCAGGGTAATTGGCATAGATATTTTAAGAGATGTTAAGCAAGGATCTTATCAAGGTCGCCAACAATTACTAAAGCGATTATCTCAGAGCGATCGCATTGTTGCTACCTGTGAAATGAGTAAATCAGAATCTCCGGGAATTCCTGCACCACCTGGTATTCCAGAAGACCGGATTGGAGTTGCTGACTTTCCTGTAGACGCTGGTGGTACGGTCAGACAGGGAATATTAATTACTACCCCTCAAGCTTCCAAACTGCCTAACCCAGTCCAACATATCTGTAATTATGTTGATACTGAAAATCAATTGCCATCCCTGAGCTTTCAAATGGTAGTCCGCTACTTAGGAGGAGTGGGAATTGAACCAAAACTATCAGCATCGGGATTACAGCTGGGTCATACCCAGATTAAACGTTTAGAACCAGATGCAGGTGGATATCATCAAGCAGATACTAGAGATTTTCGCCTGTTGCTGAATTATCGTTCTGCTAAAAATGCAGTCAAACAAGTATCACTGAGCGATGTACTAGAAAATAAAGTTGATCCAACATTAATCAAAGATAAAATTGTCATGATTGGCTATACGGCGGTCATTGTCAAAGATACTTTTTATACCCCATATAGTGCGGGAGCAGTAGATGGACAGAAAATGCCCGGAGTAGTAGTTCATGCCCAAAATGCCAGTCAAATATTAAGTGCTGTTTTAGATAATCGTCCCTTATTTTGGTATTGGCAGAAATGGCAAGAAGGACTGTGGATTTTAGCTTGGGGGATGATAGGAGGCATATTAGCCGGGAAAATTCGTCAACCTTGGATATTAATTCTCAGTGCTGGAGTAGCGACTTTGATCTTAGTTGGTTCTACTTATTTGGCCTTTATCTCCTCTGGTTGGATACCTATAGTACCCTCAATACTGACACTTTTAGCTACTGGTACGACCGTTGTCTTAATAGACAGATATGCAGCGACCATTGTTAAAAATGTTAAAGGCTTACTAAGTATCAAAATTGATATTGATGAGAGCAAAAAAGCAGAAGAAGTGAGTGCTATCATTCAAAGCGAATTCTTCCTGGATTTGGAACAAAAAGCCGAAAAAATCCGCAACCTAGAGCTAAAAGAAGATAAAGGTTCAGAAACTCCCCAAATCATACCACCTATGGCAATTTCAACAACAAATGATGTTTCTAACACATCTCAAACTCGGCGACTGGATGCCCTAGACTACTTAGAACAGGAAGCTAATAGTGATCATCAGGCTGATACTCCCATTTCAGAGCCAATTATTACGGAAGCAGGTGATGACAATGAAGGTGAAATAGACTATTTACAACGATTACAACAGCGAAGCAAGAAAATGAGAAAAGATCATAATTAAAGTCTTTTTAACGAATCTAGAATCTTGCCGTTGTCTAGGAATCTTCAGGATCGGGATTTGATGAAGTAGAAAAGCACGATCACAGAAAAGGAAAAAAAGAATAATTGCAAATGAAGAAAATGTTTTAAAATGTAATCTATGCCTTGTTTTTGTAACTTTTAACCGAACCAAATGCCAAAAATTATTTCCATTCACTCCTATCGAGGAGGAACTGGCAAGTCCAATACTACTGCCAATCTTGCTGCTTTAGTCGCCCGTGACGGAAATCGTGTAGGAATTATAGATACTGATCTTCCTTCCCCAGGGATTCATATTCTCTTTAATGTGACTGATAACCAGATCAAGCACACCCTCAATGATTTTTTGTGGGGAAAAAGTAGAATGATGGATGCGGCCTGTGATGTCACTCATATTCTTGAAGGCCAAGGAACAGCAAATAGTAAGATCTATTTAGTCCCTGCCAGTGTTAAAATCAATGATATTTCTCGAATATTAAGGGAAAGTTTTGATCCAGAATTATTATTTGAAGGATATCAACAACTAATTAAGGATTTGAAACTAGATTATCTATTCATTGATACTCATCCTGGTTTAAGTGAAGAAAGCCTACTCTCTTTAACAGTTTCTAATATTGTGCTGTTAATTCTGCGTCCTGATCAACAGGATTTTCAGGGAACAGCAGTGACAGTAGATGTAGCGCGAAGACTGAAAGTACCTAACCTGTTTCTTATTGTTAATAAGGCCTTACCTGAATATGATTTTGAGCGCGTGGGTCAACAGGTCAAAGCTACCTACAATTTGCCAGTTTTGGGTATTCTACCCGACTCCTATGATATGTTAAGGTTGGCAAGTCAAGGTATTTTTACAATCAAGTTCAACAATCATCCCATCAGTGGAGTTTTACAAAAAATAGCTAGACAAATTACCAGTAATACAGTTGTAATTTAGATTGTTTTGAACTTAAAAATCACCAAATAATATCATGAGATAGCTGGAGGGATATTTCCCCTCCTTCCCTCACTAATCAAATTATTTTCAAAAGTATCCATGAATTTTGACAATTTATAGCTAAATATCTATTTTTTCCGTTGTTTTAAAGTTAAAGTTACATCATTTCTAAGGAGCAACTATGTCCTATTTAATATACGCTCCAGAAACTCTCAATCAGAGAGTTTATAAGTTACAATCGGGAGTTAATTCTATCGGCCGTCAAATTGATAATACTATTGTATTAGTAGAAGGTACGGTATCCCGTTATCATGCTCAAATTCATCTAAATGTTAATGAGGTAACAATTCATGATTGTCAGAGTTCTAATCATACTTTTGTGAATCAAGTTGAAGTTAATTCTTGTCAACTGCATGATAGTGATGTTATTTTGTGCGGTACAGTTATGTTTAAGTTTGTTCATGAGCTAAAAACATCTCAGTTGCAAGATAATAATAGTATAGAATTATTAAATGAGAATTTCAAACAAGTACCTCTGCCTGACATTAAAGTTCCACAATTTACTACTAATAATAGTAATGAACAAACATTGAATAAACTCACAGTTCTTTTAGAAATTAGCAGACAAATCTCCGCTCCTGAACCCCTTAATAAATTTTTGGATAAGATTCTAGAACTAATATTTCTGGTGATGGAAATTGATCGATCTGTGATTTTATTAGTCAATGAAACTTGTCAGCAACTTGAACCAAAAGCCATCAAATTACAGAGTTATGTAGACAATAATCCTGAATTTTATAGCCGTGAAATAGTGGAATTTTATAGCCGTGAAATAGTGAAGTTTGCTTATGAAAATGGAGATGCAATTATTAGCCAGAATCCTAAGCAGGATCAAAGATTTAATAATTCGACTTCTATTTACATAAAAAGAATTGAAAATTGTCTGTGTGTACCTCTCAAAAGCTATAATCAAGTTGCTGGGGTTTTATATGTTGATAATGTATCTTCTTTGTCTCGCTATACAGAAGATGATTTACAGTTTTTAATTGCTGTAGCTAATCAAGCTGCTGTAGCTGTTCATTTATCTAGGGAAGTTACCCCTAAATCAGAGGATGCAAAACAACCTGTTAGGGAGTTAGAAATTAAAATTGATCCCTTGAAAATAGAAATGGAAGTGATAGAGATTACTAAAGGTAGTGCTTTTAAAAAGTTGCAGCAACTTAGGGAAAAGCTGACAGATAAAAACAATCAAGTCTAAAGTCAGACCCCGGATTTGTAGATGTTAAATAAATCAGGGATTATAAGTTAAGGTTTTGAGAAATTAGTTTGATGATTTAGTAGTATTTACAAACTCAGAAGTAGAATTTTCTAATGAGTTGATCTAAGTATTGTTATGACATTTGGTATCGCCCAGGAGCAAGAATATTATTGGGGTCTAGTTCCTGTTTGATACTTTTTAGTAACTGATTGTAATTATCATCCGAGGTAGATAGACAACTCATAGATTGAATCCCCAAACGATAGGGAATATATCCTGAGTTGATCAGAAATTCCAAGAGTTGATTATGACAGTCCATAGCTTTTTGATCTTGTCCTAGTTGTAAGCGATCGTACATGATAGCGATAAACATTTTTATGCTTCTGCTGGTTGAACAGTTGATGGCAATGTTTGGCTCAAATCCAGAGAATTTAATGATTGATTCAATGGTGTTTAATGCGGTAACAATTTGTGATCCGTCGAAAGGAAATAGGGGACAAAGCCAAATGACTCCACAAGCATCTCTATCAGGGTCTATATGATTGGGAACTTTGGTTTTTTTGCGCCAATAGGTGCTTTTAGTATTAATATCACTAGGAATGCCCAAAGTTAAATTCAAAGGGTTGTGATGATCATCAGCTGTAAAAATTATTTGGGCTATATCTTTTGTTAATGTGGCTTCAATAATTTTTTGCAGGGCTATTGCTTGTTCTTGACTGGTGCAATATAAATCTCCAGTTGCAACCCAAGGTTCTACACCTTTTAATTCCTGGAGAGAAAGTGGTGTTTTACCACTTAGCATTTGCCAGGGATATCGTCCCTCTCTAGCTAAGACTTTGTAGGAGTTCCAAAAATTAAAACAGTTTTCTGGGATTACGCCTTGCAGCATTAATTGCTGAATAATATCAATGACTTTTTCTAGAGAATGATGATCTTTAATGAAACAAGTAAAAGACTGATAATATTTAGGTATTGGTGTTAACCAAACCGTCATTTGGGTGACGATGCCTAAGTTAGATTGAGTAAATATCCCATCTAAAGCAGGACCTACTCCCCAAGGACTTAAAGATGTGGTTTTGGCATGGGCAAATCTGCCAAATCCGGTATGAATGACTTCTCCTGTAGGTAGAACCACTTCAAAACCGCAAATGGACTTAACGCGATCGCCATTAGGGCCAATACCATCTCCTCTTTCTAAAGCATTACCGATTAAACTAGCATAGGGAGAGCCACCAATTACAGATAAAAATAAGTTGGATTTAATATCACGCAAATATTCATAAACTTGTTGAAAAGTCACCCCTGGTTCTACAGTGATGTAAGCGAATTTTTCGTTGTAATCAATAATCTGATTTAGTCTGCTCAAGTCCATGACTACAGAGTTATCTGCCACTGGAACTCGTGAACCTAGTCCCCAATTTTTGCCACAACTAATGGGATAAATGGGTATTTGATATTGATTGGCAATTTTGACAGATTCTTGAACTTCCGTGCGATCGCCTGGGCGAATAATTGCCAGTACACGCTGTTTAGTAGCAAATGTTGCTGTTTGGAAAGAAGTAAGATTGGATTCTTCTGTGAAAACATTTTCTGGACCGAGGATTTCTTGCCAAGCTTTGAGTACATCCATCAGGTTTTTTGCTCTTCTAGTTGATTTTTTAAGGCTACATCTTCGTCAGTGAAATTTTGTATACCACATTCCGCACCCTCAACAGTCCTGATATTCTTTTCCTGTTCCCTTGAACCTAATCTACTGCACCTAAAAATTTTAAAGCTTCTCGTTGCACATCTGTTAAACCTTTTGTGCCTTTAATAGACATTCCCTCGTAGGGTCGTTTAGTCCTCAAAAGCTGTAGACATTTTCCTGTGGGCATATCCCAGAGTTGGATAGTTTGATCTTGACTGCCACTTGCTAGGATCTTTCCATCAGGACTAAAGGCCACAGACCATACCCAGCTTTGATGAGCGGGAATTGTTTTCTCACATTTACCTGTATTTATGTTCCACAATTTCACAGTCTGGTCACAACTACCACTAGCTAAAAGTTCTCCATTGGGACTAAATGCTAGTGATTGCACCCAACTGAGGTGTCCCTGTAAGGTTTTGAGACATTGACCTGTGGTGACATCCCAAAGACGAATAGTACAGTCGCAACTGGCGCTGGCCAAAAGTTTGCCGTCGGGACTGAAATAGATGCCTTGTACCCAGCTAGTGTGACCTATGAGGGTATTGATACATTCACCTCTGCTAATATTCCAGAGTTTAATGGTTTTGTCTTCCGAAGCACTGGCTAGGATGAGTCCGTCGGGACTAAATTGGACAGACCATAACCAACCTTCGTGTCCTTCCAGGGTTTTGAGACAGTTACCTGTGATGATATCCCATAGTTTTACGGTGTAGTCGCCGCCGCAACTAGCAATAATTAAGCCATTGGGACTAAAGACCACTGAACCTATCCAACGAGTATGACCTTGTAGGGTTTTGAGACATTGACCTGTATTGATGTCCCACAATTTGACGGTATAATCGCTACTACCACTGACTAAATGTTTACCGTCAGGACTAAAGGCGACGGAACACACCCAGCCTCGATGTCCTGCTAAGACGATGGACGTGGGAGGAGTTGTTGGAGAATGGGTCTTTTGCAGATGCCATAATCGGATGGTTTTATCTTCACTACCACTGGCTAGGGTTTTACCATCGGGACTGAAGGCTACAGATTGTATCCAACTGCCGTAACCTTGCCATATATCCATACAACTGCCTGTGCTAACTTCCCACAGTCGGACGGAACGATCTTCTCCGCCGGTAGCTAGGATGGTACCGTCGGGACTAAAGGCCACGGAGGTTAAAAGGCTGTTATGACCATGTAGGCTTTTGAGGCATTGTCCATCTACTGTACTCCAAAGTCTGACTGTGCGATCGCCACTACCACTGGCTATTAATTTACCATCGGGACTGAAGGCGACTGAGCGTAATCTTTGGGTATGTCCTGTTAATGTTCTCAAACATTTACCTGTGCTTGTTTCCCAAATTTTCAGGGTGCGATCGCCACTACCACTGGCTATTAATGTACCATCAGGACTAAAGGCCACTGAACGTACCCATCGTTCATGTTCTGATAATGTTTGCCAACATTTACCTGTATTGGCATCCCAAAGTTTAATAGTTTTATCTTCACTCCCACTAGCAATGATTTGGCCATTGGGGGAAAAGGCTACAGACCAAACATAACTTTTATGACCTGACAATACTTGCAGACATTCACCAGTATGACTATCCCAAATTCTGATGGTAGCGTCACTACCACCACTAGCGATGAGTTGGCCATTGGGACTAAAGCAAATGGAACGGACTCGCTGCTGATGTCCGGTGAGAGTTTTTAAGCAACTGCCATCCCAGATATCCCATAATTTAACTGTATGGTCGCTGCTGGCACTGCAAAGCATTTTACCATCAGGACTAAAGGCGATCGCGTGTATCCAGCCGGCGTGTCCTTTACAGTTGAGAATCGGTTGTCCGTCCCTAACTTGCCATACATAAATTTCCCCGTTTACATCTCCTGTGGCCAGTAATTTGCTATCAGGACTAAAGGCGACGCTGAGGATACTGGTTAACTGTTTAGCAAATACTGAATGGCTTAGATCCGCACCACTAAAATTAACGTTTTGCAAGTTGGTATTTTGTAAACAACCAGACCGAATAGTTAAATTTGAGAAGTTATAAGCTGATAGTTCAACTTGCAGATGACACAATAAGTTAATAATATTTCCTGCTGCATAACCAGGAGCTAATAATAGATTTGTGCGGATACTTTCGATGATATTTTTGAATTTTAACTCGATTTTTTCTTGAGTTTGATATCTGTTTAATAGTTTTTCCAACAACGGTTTGATAATCTGTTTAATTTGTGCTTGTTTGATATATTCTTTGGCTTGGGAATTTAATAGAGGATATTGATTGAGTAGCAATAATTCTTCTCTATCAATCTCTGCAATAATTTCCTCAACTAACCGATGAGATAAATATTCTCTCACTACCGGTTGAACCAGAAATTTATGATTTTTTTTCTCTACAAAAGAACGATGCAAAAGAGATTGAATAGTTTCAATCATCATACTCAGTGATAGATGGGCAAAGGTTTCTAATAACTTCTCCTCACTAATTGGTTTCTGTTCTATAATTAACCAGTATAGGAAGCTTTTTTCTGAATCAGGTAAACGTTGAAACTGTTGTTCTAAAATTTGATTAATTTCTCCAAATACCAAGGATTTATTGATGAGCAGTTCCGAAATATTGCCGTTAAATAAATCTACTGCCATTGCACACACGATTTTTAAGGCTAGGGGATTACCTCCATAGGTTTCAATTAAAGATTTATATGATGTTTCTGAGTTTAAAAAACATTTGTTTAATTCTAATATTTTTCTACCTGCTTGTAGATTCAATCCTGTTAATTTTAGAGAGCGCACGGGTAAAGTCTCTCCTTTCATTAAGGCTATTTCCTGGGGATTTTCTCTACTAGTTAAAATTATACAACTATTATGGTTACATTCTCCTATCCGTTGGAAAAATTTTCTATAGTCCTCATAACCTTCTTCATATTTACCCGCTAAAACACCACTTTTTAAGAGTGTTTCCCCATTATCTAGGATTAGCAGACATCTTTTTATTCTCAACATCTGCATTAAATAAGATATTTGTTCTTCAAATCTAATGGGCAAATTGTTTTCTTCTCCTTGGGTTAAAAATTTAAGCAGGTTAATTACTAATTGTTGTAAAGGGATGGCTGGTAATAGCGATCGCCAAATCAAATACTCAAAATGATCCTGAATTTGTTCCGCTAATTTGATACTCAAATGGGTCTTACCAATTCCCCCCATTCCTAATAATACAACTAACCGACAACCATCACCGACAATCCATTGTTTCAGTATAGCCAGTTCCTCTGTCCGATTGTAGAACACAGAAACATCCGGTGCATCCCCCCAATCTTGATATGTTTGTTTAAGCACAACTGGCGATATCAAGGACTCTTGAGTTGGGATAATTGGTTCAATTTCAGTTATTATGGGTGAATTATCCTCTATAACTGCATTAACATCTAATTGATGCCATTGTCTTGTTAAAGCTGAACGAAAATTGGTTTTACTAACTTTTTCGCCGCAAACTTCTGATAATAACTGCCATAACTTTGGACCGATATCTTGCTTGAGATAACTGACTGAATAACCGTAGTTTTGAGCAATGTCATGGTAGCGTAAGTGTGGTTCTGACCAAGATGATTGTAAAAGCAATCTTTGTAAATCGGTCAAACGCTTCCCTTTTTTCTCAAAAACTAAACTCTCAACAAAGTCTAAAGCTTGTTGAACGTCCATAATTTATAGGTTTATTAAAATTTTCCATCCTGCTCTGGATTTTATTATACTAGGAGTTGACCCAAAAATGAGACGAAATTCCCGGCTTTAGACACGGGGATTGGTCAATTTAGTTGCCCTACCAACTTATGGTAATGAAATATGCATAACCACTAAACCCTTGGTAGGGACAGTTCATAAATTGTCCCTACATCTTTTTCACCAGAAATCTGTTTGATTAGGAAGTCAAAGGCAAGACAATATATGTAGGATACTTTAAACTATATCCTATGAACAGATTTGTGACGCTCTATAATACCCGATTCTTTTTAAAAATCAAATATCAATTCTATAGGAGAGTTAATTAACAGCTACACTAACTTTAAATCAAACTTTTGATCCGGGGATGATTCAAAAGCTCTTGAGTATTTTTTATCAACTTTTCACCCCAACCATTTTCTTTGAGAAACTCAATGTTTCCATAACGTTTATCTAATTTTAAAGCTGTTTCTGCCGATTTTAAACCCGCTTCTTGATCACCTTTCCCATACAAGGCTACACCTAATGCTAAATGAGCTTCTGCAAAATTGCTATTGATTTTTATCGCATTTCGCCAATAATTAATTGCTGTTTCTACTTCTCCCATTTCATAGGAAACTATACCTAAGTTCGTGTAAGCTTCGGGATAGTCTCGTTTTAATTTAATGGCTTGATTCCAATCATTAATTGCCTGTTTGTAGTCTTTTAAGAA
>JBJTTJ010000142.1:0-2972 GCA_046080125.1 Cuspidothrix sp. | reverse complement strand
GGGGTACTGAAGCATGGTAGATGGTTGTCGCGTGTCTGAGTTGTGATGAGGATATGAGTATTTTAACAATTTCGCTGTTGTTTGTGAGAATAATTAGAGGAGGTTTTGCATTCAAGCTATCAACAATGATATAATTATATGTGAGCGATCGCACTGGCACTATTATATATTTAGATTGAATGAATGAACCACGAAGGAGCGAAGGTAGCGAAGAAAGAAGAGTTTTAGAGAGTTTTTGCGTTAGTTCTGGTAAGTTGTGTCTGTTGGATGTTTTTTGTCATAAACTAGGTAAGCTAGTTTTAATAATTACCCAGGGTTTTGCATTTTGCTATTTAGTGAAATAATTTAACCTGTAATGTATTCAGATTAATTTAAAAAAAGTGAACCGGATAAACTTATGTTTATTAGTATTGATCAAATTAAGGAGTCTCTGAAACATTTAAAAAAGGTAGATTCTTTTTTGGGAATCACTTTTCTAAAATTTAAGCAATTACGATTACCTGTAGGGAATACTATTAAAGTATCTCTACATTCAGAAATTGAAGATTTTTTAGAAAATCACTATAAACCCTGTAAGGAATCAGAGTTTTATTATAGATGTTTTCGGTTTTCAATAATTCAAAAAATATGGATGAAACTTGATAGATATGTAAAGTCTATTATCCAAGATATTTCCGGTAAAAATCTATTTATAGAAGCATTAATACATCAAATTGATGAAGATGCCTGGGGTTGGAAAGATAACTATATTGAAATTTTGAAATCTTGTTTATATAAAAATCAAGTAATTCCTATTTTCTATTTAGCCGTCTGGATATATCGTGAAAAAGAATGGACATCTGAAACAACACCAGAAGATATTATTGAACATTTTAAAAATGATTTTTTGTTGAATGAGGAAGAAATTAATCAATTATTTGATATTTCCATTCCAGATAATATCAATATAAACCAGCTTTTTAAAGATAAAGTAGTGTCTTGGGAAGAATTAAAAACTGTTATTGGTAAACCTCCAGATATTCTACCCGAAGAAGGTGCTTTAACTTATTTAGAAATACAAGGTGTAGGGGCTGCAAAAAAACTTTGTTTTGAACCAGCAGAACGACTGAGCTTAATTACAGGTGATAATGGACTGGGTAAAACTTTTTTACTAGAATGTGCTTGGTGGGCTTTAACTGGACATTGGGCAAATTTACCAGCATATCCAACCCAAACTGCAAGTGAAGATGAACCTGTAATTACATTTAAAATTTCTGGAGATTCTGAATCTGATACAGAGAGTATTTCTTATGATTGGCAGCTTCAAAGATGGAATGAAATTAAAAATCGCTCAACTATTCCAGGTCTTTTAATTTATGCCAGAGTAGATGGTTCTTTTGCCGTATGGGACACTGCAAAACAATATTTGTCATCTTCTTCACGTATTAGAAATATTGATAAAAAACCACTTCCTTTTGTGTTTACAAAAGATGAGTTATGGAATGGTCAAAAAGATGAAAATGGCAATACATTTATTAATGGATTATTACAAGATTGGATTCAATGGCAAAGTAGACCAGATAAATATCCATTTGACACCTTAGTAAAAGTATTAGAACGTTTATCTCCTCCAGAACAGGGTGATTTAGGAATTTTGAAACCGGGAGAACCTGTTAGACTTCCTTATGATGCTAGAGAAATTCCCACCATAGAACATCCTTATGGAACTGTTCCCATTATTCATGCTTCCGCAGGGGTACAGCGGATAATTACAATGGCTTATTTGATAGTTTGGGCTTATGAAGAACATAAAATACAATCAAAACTTATCCGCATAGAACCACAGAAGAGAATGGTTATTTTAGTAGATGAATTAGAAGCACATCTTCACCCCCAATGGCAAAGGGCTATTTTACCTGCTTTGTTAGATGTCAGAGATGATTTAGAATCTGATTTACAAGTGCAAATTATGGTTGCTACTCATTCTCCTTTAGTTATGGCATCTGTAGAACCTAGATTTGATCAAAGAGTTGATAAGTTATTTAGTCTAGAACTGGTGAAAAGCGATTTATTAGGGAATGAAGTCCAAATTGAGGAACTTCCTTTTATTCGTCAAGGTGTGGTAGATTATTGGTTAATGTCTGATGTTTTTAAATTGCGTCATTCGCGTTCTTTGGAAGCAGAAAAGGCTATAGAAGCAGCGAAAGTTTTACAATTGTCAGATAATCCAAATTCGGAAGATGTGGCAAGAGTATCACATGATTTGGCCAGGTATTTATCAGAAGATGATAGATTTTGGCCAAGGTGGGTTTATTTTGCAGAACAGCATGGAGTAGATTTGTGATTCCTATTAAACCTCAGCCTGAACCTGATGATTTTGACCAAAAAGTTAGAAAACCAGGTTTGGCTTTCTTAAGTAAATTTCCTAATCCTACAAATAGAGATTACGAAAATAAAAAAGCTACCTATTGGCGTAAATCATTGCGTGATTTATACGATGCTTGTAATCATATTTGTGCATATTCAGCACAATGGATTCCTTATGACACAGGTAGCCCAGCAGTTGATCATTTTATTCCTAAAACGGTTAACCCTGAACTAGCTTATGAGTGGGATAATTTCCGCCTTATTTGCTCAAAAATGAACTCTATCAAAGGAACAAAAACAGAGATTATAGATCCTTTTTTCTTACCAGCAGATAGTTTTATTATTAATTTTCCTTCTATGCTTATTAAACCTAATCCTAATCTTTTAGAACCACTAAAAAGCAGAGTAGTTTATACAATTAAAGAACTAAAACTTAATGAAGAAATGTGGCAATTGGGGCGTTCATATAAGCTAATAGACTATTGTAAAAAAGTATTCTTTTGACCATTTAAAAGAAAAATATCCCTTTATTGCTTATGAATTAGAACGTCAAGGTTTAGTAAAAGTAGACAAGATAGCATACATTATGGGGGTGAGATAGTTTTATATATTTAAAAACATTGTTA
>JBJTTJ010000141.1:0-7596 GCA_046080125.1 Cuspidothrix sp. | reverse complement strand
GCTTTTACGAAAAGTGGCGGTTATGGTGCTTTTAAATTTCCACAACTGGCCAAAATTGCACAACCAACTTTAATTTTGTGGGGTGATAGCGATAAAATTTTAGGAACTGGGGACGCTAATAAATTCGCTAAAGCCATTCCTCAAAGTCAGTTAATTTGGATTAAAAATTGTGGTCATATTCCCCATTTAGAACAACCAGAAATTGTCAGCCAACTTATGTTAGAATTTCGGAAACAATCTGATTAACAAGATCCCAGATTTCCTCAAGAATTCTGGGATATGACTCCTAATCTTAATCATATAACCAGGTATTTTTGGAAAAATCTTCACTATCTTGATTTGGTTTTTCTTGGAGTCTTTCTATGGATATATGGGATTTTTTGTATTGAATGGATTTAGAAATTTGACTAGTTTGTTGACTAGGTTGTTTAAAAACTTTGATTTCTTCTAACAACTGAGAATTAGAATCTGCCAGTTGGAGGGCGGTTTGTTTTGTGTCCTGAAGTTCTATGCTTAAGCGTTTAATTACTTCATCTTTTTCTGTAACAGCTAATTGTAGGTCACTTATTTTGTTTTCAAGGGTAGCTTCTTTTTGTTTTAATGTAGAAAGAGTTTGTTGTAATTCTTCTATTTTCGCTTCTAGTTTTAATTCTTTGTTATTAGGAGAAACTAGAATCTCTGTAGTTAGTGTTTGTGTTTCCAATACCGCTTCAGCAGCAACTTCAATCACAGGTTCACCTTGGAGGGGTGTAAATTTTTGTGCTTCTTCTTGTATGAGGTGAGAAAGATTTTTTTTAGGCATTAGATTATCAACTCCATGATGTGATCATTATTCAAGTATAAGCCTAGATGTCACCACAAAAGCCACAAAAGAATTAGATTTTATTCGCCAATTCTATACTCTTCCTTTTCGTAAGTATTCAATTATAGCAAATAAAGACCCCGACTTCTATAACCCCGACAGGAAGCTAAGTTAACGAAAATCAAATAGGAGTCATATATAGAACTTGTTTATACACAGATCCCCGATTCTGTGATCAATTTATCATTTATGGACACAATCAATAAAAGAAGTTGGGGATCTTATTTCCCTTGTAAAAATCGGATGAAGTTTAATTTTCTAACTTAGATTCCAAAGCTTTTTTCTGCATAGTTCTGAAAATGTTATAAAACCCATTAGCGCGGGAAGGTGTCAAACTGACATTTAAACCAGTTTCTTGAATAAAATCGGGGGTAAGTTGGACTATTTCTGTAGGTGTTGAACCATTTAATCCTTCTATTAATAATGCCAATAATCCCTTAGTTAATTGAGAATCAGAATCACCCTGAAACATGACTTTACCATCTGCTAATGATGCAGTCACATATACTTGAGAGACACAACCAGAAACCTTATTTTCGGGAATTTTACCAGATTCAGGAAACTCTGGCAGCTTTTGAGCATACCAAATTAACTGTTCATAGCGTCTTTTTGGGTCTGTAGCGCGTTGAAAGCGGTGGACGATTTTATTGAGTGCAGGTGGTAGGGAATCAAGAGTTGAGGACATGATCAATTTAGAAAATAATTAATCTTATTTTAGCATTTTCCAATGGTACCAGTACAATAGACCTGTCCGGGAATTAATGTAGAGACGTTCTATAGAACGTCTCTACAAGGGTTTTAGAAAACGCACATTTAATTTTCGGACAAGTCTAATAAACCCTGATTAATAATAGGTATTGGTTTTGATGATGAATTGAAAATAAGTGTTAAACTTTGCCACAAAGTAAACCATGATATAGATTTTTCCGAGTCAATATTTAGATGATATTGTCAAGCATCCAAAAATCTCAGGAGTAAATTTGATGTTAACTTCAATCTTGCTGGCCACTGCTACCACACCTCTAGAATGGAGTCCAAATATTGGTATAATTATGATTATTGCGAATATCCTAGCGATCGCTATAGGCAAATTTACCATTGAACATCCTAACTCTAAACCAGAATTACCATCACCTCAATTTTTCGGTGGTTTTGGTCTACCTGCGGTGTTAGCAACTGCTTCCTTTGGGCATATTTTGGGAGCAGGTATAATTTTAGGACTGCACTACATCGGTAAAATTTAGGTTTTTTCCTCTTACCCAGATCCCCGACTTCTTGTGATCAATTTATAATTTATGAACACAATCAATAAAAGAAGTCGGTGGGTCTTACAGCAGTTTCCGTCATGATCAGGTACAAATGCTATAATTTATATTCGGGAGTGCGATCGCATACAGCATCTCCCAGCAGCATCTCTACCAGAAAAAATAAAAACCCATGAGCACATTACCAACAATACAAAAACTACCATTACAAATAATTACACCAGAAAATTTTCAACCCTATGGACAGGTAATTTATGCCAGCAAAGATAGCAAGAATTTTGATCATGAAGATGCACAATTAAACCTAGAAAATGGTATTCCCCGGTTTTATATTATGCGGTTACAGAAAAAAGGCAGAAAATTCCAGCAAATTACTCGTCATACCAAATGTACACAATGTTTAGGTTCTTTGGATGGTAAAGAGTAGTTTATGGCAGTTTGTCCACCTCATAATGATATCAACGAACCTGTATTATCAGAAATTGCTGCTTTTGTCATCCCCGGAAATTGCTTTATTAAATTAGAAGTAGGAACTTGGCACGCAGGTCCATATTTTGATCATCAGTTTGTAGATTTTTATAATCTAGAATTGAGCGATACCAATGTAGTAGATCATTTCACCCACAATTTCCTCAAAAGTCATAATTTAATCTGGGAAATGACTTAGGATAAGTTTTTTCTGTCAATAAATTCTAAGTAAATAAGCAGTGACAACCGAATAATTTTCTGATTGTAGTGAGGACTCAAATCCTCACTACCAAAGCAGCTCATTTTTTTTATATTACTTAATCTACTTTGATTTATTCTCATCTACTTACTTAGCATTTAAGCATCTAAATCCATATCCATGAAGTTTGCATAATCCTTTTGAGTGAAGTTTCCGTGACTAATTCAGCAGCTTGTTGAATTTCCAGCCATTTTCTTTCTCTTGTGGTCGCTTCAGTCCAATCATCTAAAACAGTTTCTACTGGCAATAAAAACAAATTTACCTTATAGGTATTACCTCGTTTGCGATACTTATAATTAGCTAACTTTTCCGTTGTCACCCTACCTAACACCCCGGCCTCTTCCCATGCTTCCTTCGCGGCTGAATCATAGGGACTCATCCCTTTACAAAGTCCACCTTTGGGAATTACCCAACCCTGACGCTTACGAGTAGTAATTAATAAAATTTCAACTTTTCCTTCTCTAATTCTGTAGGGAATAACTCCAGATTGTTGTAAAACTTTGTTGTTTTTACGAGTCATATTAGTAGATTCCTTCTGAATAAGAATATAAGATTGTCAGATCATCCTTGATAATGATGTGATACTAAAATAACCTCGACAATGATATCCCAGTGTTTTGACAATCTTTACCATAAATTCATCAAGTATTAATAAAAATCCGGGAACTATGTATGATTAATATTACGCTAAAACAGGAAATTACCGATTCGGCATGAACTCATAACCCAAAATGCGTTAACATTCAACCAGAATCAGCATTTTTCAACTATACATAGTCATGCTAGAAAGCCTAGAAACCACAATCTACGAACTAGAACAACTGGCTAACACCCTTGTTACCCATCAACTTGCCCACCTAAGCATTGTCAGCATGGGGATTATTTTTCTGGCGGGCTTGCTGACTAGCCTTACCCCCTGTATGCTATCTATGTTACCGATTACCATTGGCTATATCGGTGGTTATGAGGCTAAAAGCCGCTTACAAGCAGCAGGGCAATCAACTTGGTTTGCCTTGGGACTAGCAACCACACTTGCGGGGATGGGAATTTTAGCGGGTTTCGTTGGTAAAGTCTACGGACAGATAGGAATCGGTTTACCAATTATTGTCAGCATTATTGCTATTCTTATGGGACTTAACTTATTAGAAGCATTACCCATACAATTTCCATCCTTAAATGACACAAATTGGATTTCTCAAGATTTAGCTCCCGGAGTCCGTTCCTACTGTCTTGGGTTAACGTTTGGTTTAGTTGCTTCTCCTTGTAGCACACCAGTTTTAGCCAGTCTATTAGGTTGGATAGCTAATACTCAAGACCTAATTTTAGGTGCAGCTTTGCTACTTGCTTACACAGCCGGATATGTAGTTCCGTTAATTGTCGCCGGGACATTTACGGCAACAATTAAAAAACTATTAGAATTGCGTCGTTGGTCAGGCTGGATAAATCCTGTAAGCGGTATATTGTTAGTAGGTTTTGGCGTTTTTTCCTTGCTTTCTCGCATTCCTTTTGGCAGTTTCTAAGTAATGACTTTAGATAATACAACATCCACAGAATTAAGTTGGTGGTTAAAACCTGGAAAATTTATCCGCCGGGAAATTTTGCCAGTATTAACTGATTTACGTTTAGCAATTATTCTCTTATTGGTAATTGCTGTATTTAGTGTTAGTGGTACTGTCATTGAACAGGGACAACCCCCGGTATTTTACCAATCTAACTATCCCGAACATCCGGCTTTATTTGGTTTCCTAACTTGGAAAGTGATTCAAGTAGTAGGATTAGATCATGTCTATAGAACTTGGTGGTTTTTGAGTCTATTAGTTCTATTTGGTACAAGTTTGACAGCTTGCACCTTTACTCGTCAATTGCCAGCCTTAAAAGCTGCTCAAAAGTGGCAATATTACGGAGAACCTCGCAATTTTCAAAAGTTAGCTTTGAGTGCAGAATTACAGAATGTAGATTTGCTATCAATTACGCCAATTTTACAACAAAAACAATATCGGATTTTCCAAGAACAAGATCATATTCTTTATGCCCGTAAAGGTATAATTGGTAAAATAGGCCCGATTATTGTTCATATTGGCATAGTTGCCATTTTAATAGGCGGAATCTGGGGATCAATGACGGGTTTTATGGCTCAGGAAATGGTTGCTAGTGGGGACACATTTCAAGTCAAAAATATTGTTGATGCTGGTGCTTGGTCATCTCAAAAGGTGTTAAAAGATTGGTCGGTGCGGGTGAATCGTTTTTGGATTGACTACACCCCTACGGGAGGAATTGATCAATTTTATTCCGATATGTCTGTATTAGATCATGATGGCAAAGAAGTTAATCAGGAAAAGATTTATGTTAATAAGCCACTGCGTTATCATGGTGTAGTTTTTTATCAAACAGATTGGGGAATTTCTAGCCTCAGAGTCAGATTAAATAAAAGTCCGATTTTCCAATTACCAATGGCACAATTAGATACCAAAGGTAAAGGTAGACTCTGGGGAACTTGGATGCCCACAAAACCAGATTTAAGTGAAGGTGTTTCCATACTGGCTAAGGATTTACAAGGTATGGTATTAGTTTATGATGCCCAAGGTAAATTAATCAATACTGTGCGTGCGGGAATGGGTATACCTATAAATGGGGTAAATTTGCAAATTCTCGATGTCATTGGTAGCACTGGGTTACAAATTAAATATGACCCAGGTATTCCCATTGTTTATATTGGTTTTGCTTTATTAATGTTGGGTGTGGTTATGAGTTATTTTTCCCATTCCCAAATTTGGGTCCTAAAAAAAGGTGAAACTCTCTATATTGGTGGGAAAACAAACCGCGCTCAAGTTGCTTTTGAACAAGAGTTTTTAGCAATTTTAGATCAACTTAGTACCGTGAAAAAATCCTAAATCTTATTCAAGAATCTAGGGTCTACTGTATTCTGAAAATTTAAAATCCCCGACTTTTTAAAAAAGCCGGGGCTATATTCCTCAAAAATACACGCTTTTTCAGGTATGCCCTTCAAAACTCTGGGACTTTTTTGTTATTTATCAACCTATCACCTTTGATATATCTGGTTTTACATTTATTCAGCAACCCCTGATTAAACTGCGGTGAGAAGTTCTGAGCGCATTTGTTGAATTAATTGATGTAAATTACCTGTATTCAAACGATAACTTAAAGGATGAACAATTAACCTGGCTGTACTTTCATACAAAGTGGCAATCTCAATTAAACCGTTTTCTCTTAAAGTCCTACCTGTGGAAACTATATCAACAATTGCTTCCGACATTCCCGTAATTGGCCCTAATTCTACCGAACCATACAAAGGAACAATTTCCACGGGTAAATCCAAACTCTGGAAATATTCTCGCGCACAATTTACATATTTAGACGCAACCCGACCATGGGCAGGTAAATCTAAGGGAGATTTATAGGAACTGGTCGCTTTTACCGCTACCGACATCCGACAATAGCCAAATTTTAAGTCTACTAATTGGGCAACTTGAGGCTGTTTCTCTCGGAGGACATCGTAACCCACAATTCCTAATTGCGCCTGACCATATTCTACATAAACGGGTACATCCTGCGCTCGCACTAACAGCCCTTTTGCTTGTCCACTCGCATCAGGAATTTGTAGTTGACGATTTCCCGATTCTAAGAAAGCAGTAAAATCTAATCCTACAGATTGTAATATGCGGAGACTAGGTTTAAGTAGCTCTCCTTTGGGTATAGCAACGGTTAACATTGTTTTTTGTTGTCTTAATGTACAGTTCACTATATTGAGAATATATCTAGATTGCTTTTCCACCAACGCCCATGAGAATTTTATTGGTTGATGATGAGGTTGAACTAACTGATCCTTTATGTCGTTTGTTAACTCGTGAAGGTTATACTATAGATACCAGCTATGATGGAATCAGTGGCAGTAATTTGGCACAGGCTGGTAGTTATGATTTACTCATTTTAGATTGGATGTTACCGGGCAAAAGCGGGTTAGAAATTTGTCAGCAGTTACGCTATCAAGGTAAAACAACTCCCGTACTATTCTTGACGGCAAAAGATACTCTAGATGACCGTGTACAAGGTTTGGACGCAGGTGCAGATGATTATTTAGTCAAACCTTTTGAATTGCGGGAATTATTAGCAAGAGTCCGGGCTTTATTGCGTCGTGCTGGTACGGAATCCTATTGTATTACAACAGGAAAGTTGGTTGTAGCGGATTTAGAACTGGACATAGAAAATCAAATAGCTTATCGTCACGGACGAATTATCGAACTCTCTCAAAAGGAAAGTCAATTGTTACAATACTTCATGGAAAACACCGGACAATTACTGACTCATGCTCAAATTTTGCAACATTTATGGCAAAATGAAATACAACCTAGTAGTAATGTTATTGCGGCTTTAATTCGTTTATTGCGTCGTAAGGTGGAATTGGCGGGTGAAACTCCACTAATTCATACTGTATATTCTAAAGGTTATCGTTTTGGCTCTAATTTAATCGAATAATATTTTGAGATGGTCGCGGAAAAGCAGTTTAGTCTTTTATTTTGTAGTGTAAACCCTATCCCCATTATTGTATAATAGATTTATCTTCGTTTCTTGAGAGGATTTGACTGTCAACCACCCATCACTTCCCTTCGGGTAAGTGAGGGCTTGTAAAAGCCTAGTTGACCAGACTCAGTTCTTAACCGAACTACGTTAGAGGTAAGAGTTAAAGACCTACCAGAGGATGCGTAGCTAGTTCCCTGCTCTAG
>JBJTTJ010000140.1:0-23388 GCA_046080125.1 Cuspidothrix sp. | reverse complement strand
TCTAGAGCAGGGAACTAGCTACGCATCCTCTGGTAGGTCTTTAACTCTTACCTCTAACGTAGTTCGGTTAAGAACTGAGTCTGGTCAACTAGGCTTTTACAAGCCCTCACTTACCCGAAGGGAAGTGATGGGTGGTTGACGACCACTTTCTCTATTTTTTGGTTAGTGTTGACAGTGGTGTACATGATATCTATGATAGATGATTGGTGTCGAGTTGGGGGATTTTTTGTTTAGTGATAGATATAGTGACCCCATTATTGTGGCCATAAATTATAAATTGATCATAAGAAGTCGGGGATATGGGTAAAATTCAGGATTAGATCATGACGATGATCATGTTTATACAAAATAATAAGTTTATTTTCCATGGACAAGTACCAATTCCCAGCTATTAAGTTTACCCACATCTTGAGCAGCAAAGTCAATCACTTGCAGTTGCCATTTGCCTTTTGCGGGTAAGGAAAGTAATTGTTTGAGGGTGGGATGCGATCGCACTGTATAGGTATTTTGCAATTGATTTCGTCGGCCTAATGTGCGACCTTGTAATAAAATTCGCTGATTGTTGGGAGCAATTAAATAAACTTCTAAATCTCCTAGAAAGTCATGGGTAATATTGACTTTAACTTGAATATCGCTAACATTTAGAGATTCTTGAATAGCGATCGCACTTTTAATTCCCTGTTTGTTATTATCAGGAATACTCACAACTTGAGTATTTTTCACCTGTGTTTGCTGATTCGTCGTTTTAGCTACCGTAACCATTTGTTGTGCTAGTCTAACCGCCTTAGCAGCATTGACTTTACCATAGCCAAACCATTGACTATGACCATTACTATTATAAGTGCCGCCACGGACACCCAACTGGGAATCAGGATTATTATCCACAATTTTATCAGCCGTATCTTGCAAAATTCGTTTCACTTGTTGGGCGGTTAAATCAGGATTAGCTGATAATACTAAAGCTGCCACTCCTGCGACTATGGGAGTAGCACTAGAAGTTCCTCCAAAATTATTAGTAAAGTTGCCGCCATCATAACCTGCTGCCCCTATTTGATCTGTTGTCAATATTCCCAATCCCACCAAAGCCGAAACAATAGCTGGTTGTGTATAAACAAAACCTGTTTCTTGAAACCACATTCCGGGAGGTGCATTGTTACTAGGAGCGCAAACAGAAATATTATCTCCCCAATTACTATACGCTGCTTTTTTATTTAGACTCGTTGATGCAGAAACAGTAATTACATCAGGATGAACTGCAAAACCGCTTAACCAACTTGTGTTTCCTTGGACAATATTTTTCGGCCAATTCTGCTCATTAACAGTGCCATTAATGGGACGATTAGCATTTCCTGCTGCAAAAATAATTACACATCCTTTGCCCTTTCTGCCATTGGTAGCAGCCCGACTAATAGCAGCTTTTTGCCGGAGAGAAAGGGGAAAATAAACAGCAGAAGCTCCCCAACTACAAGAGATCACACTTGCTCCCTTTTCCACTGCCCAATTAAAGATATCTTCAATGGATTTATCATCTAGAAAACCAGTGGTGCGAATGGGCATCATGGAACAACCAGGGGCTACCCCCACAATTCCCGATCCGTTTTCTTCGGCTACAGCTAGTCCCGCGCAAGCAGTACCATGACTGGTTTCCTTTTCTCCTGGTAGGGGTGAAAAATCATTTTCTTTTAAATCTCTAGGGGCAACAACTTTACCTCTACCTTGAAAATCTGGATGTTTTAAATCAAAGGAATCATCTACTACAGCCACAACTACAGAACGGACACCGCGTGTAATATCCCAAGCTTGTTCTACACAAATATGAGAACCAGCTATTAATTGATTCCCACCATTATGATTGAGATACCATTGTTGAGGATAAAGAGAATCCTGGGGACGATAATGGGGTTCTTGTTGAATGATAATATTTGGTTCGGCCGCTAGAACTTCCGGGAGGGTTTGTAATTGATTGGTGATTTTTACCGGGTTTTGTGTGGCTTGTTTACTAACAAGAAAAACGAAAGTATTGGGTATGCCTTCTACGGATTGATCTTGCACTAAATTGAATCCACTAGCAATGGTATTAATTTTAGTGTTATCTACCCAAGTGGCAAATTGAATGGTAATTTGATCACTGAGATAGACAAAAGTTCCTGGATTATTTTCTAGTGTATATACATGACTAACAAATTCCACATTTTCATCAGCCCTTAGTTGAGACATAATTGTGTCTAGCTGATCAGGAGATACTGTATATAGTTCTAATCTGGATTGGGATATAGTCCGTCGCCACACAGCCCCAGGTGTTTGTAATAATTTTTCACGACTAAAATTATTACCAGGACGGATAGTGAAACGATACAATGTTTTTTCTAGCATCAACTCTTCACCTCCACGTTGTAAGGTTAATGCTAGGCTATTATTTAATACATTTGTTTGGGTAACATCCCCAAAATTAATATGATCACTCATAATTTCAGTATGATTTTAATAACTTAAGTTGTACAGTTTAAACTGATAATTGGTAATTGGTAATTAGAAAAACAAATTTTTATGACTTCTCCTACCTCTTACCTCGTACGGGAACTTGATTCACACAATGTTTAGTCCAAATGATGGAAACTTGTCAAGTACCTTGACTTTATCTTTGGTGCTAAAGAAAGTTAAGATACACAAAGTTTTATTGCTGTTTATGGAATTGTTGCACTAATTAACCTCATGAATGCTACTCCTTTAATTTCCTTTATATCCTTATCAGTTTCATTTATAGCAGTTATGGGACTGCTATCACCAGCCCAGGCTGAGATACAAAAATCCTCTAGTATCATTAGTCAAGCTCAACCCAGCGCCGGAGACAAAACAAATACTCTTGCTCCCACAGTGCCTAGTAGTAGTATATTAAGTATTGAGGGGGGCGATCGCTTGATAAAAGATGCTTCCGACGCAGTTGCTGGTCAAAATTACCCCCTAGCAGCGAAAAAACTCCAAGAAGCACGGCAAGTTTATAATCAATTATCAGGCTTTTATCAAGAACTAAATTCCAGTTTTGCGGGTATTGATATTCGCGCTGCGGACTCTCATCGTCAAAAAGCCTTAGCAACTGCTCAAAAACGCGATGAAGCTACCTACCAACTAGCTTTAGTCTATCGAGCGCAAAACCAACCAGAATTGGCTGTGCCTTTACTTATACAAATTATCAAAAGTCAAAACCCGACCAGAGAATTAGGCACAAAAGCTTATCAACAATTACTGGAATTAGGCTTTGTAGATGTACCATTTTCGGCTCCTGGCAAGAAATAATCAGTAAATGGTAACAGACAACAGGCAAACGCTACATAATAATAGAGAAGTAAGTTTTTTTCAGGAATTGCGATGATGAGTCCGCAGCAAGTGGAGGGAATGATTAAGGCACAACTGCCAGATGCCCAAGTGCAGGTACAAGACTTGACAGGTGGTGGTGATCACTATCAAGTAACAGTAGTTTCATCGCAGTTTGCAAATAAGGGACTGGTGCAACAACATCAGCTAGTCTATGGTGCACTGCAACAAGCTATTTCTAGCGAAGCCATTCATGCTTTAGCATTAAAGACCTACACCCCTGAAGCTTGGCAAGCAACAAACTAATTTTAGATTTAGGATTTTGGATTAAAAAGACGAAACCTAACATTTTATTGACTATTGACTTTTGGCAACAAAGGAAACAATTAACCATGACCCCAGAACTCAAACAAAGAATTGATAAGTTAATAGAAGACAACAAAATTATGGTTTTCATGAAGGGAACCAAATTAATGCCTCAATGCGGTTTTTCTAATAACGTTGTCCAAATTTTCAATACATTGGGAGTTCCCTTTGAAACTATTGATGTACTTGCAGATCAGGAAATTCGTCAAGGCATCAAAGAATATTCCAACTGGCCAACAATTCCCCAAGTATACATTGAAGGCAAATTTATTGGCGGTTCTGATATCTTAATTCAAATGTACAACAAAGGTGAATTACAACAAGCGGTAGAGGTGGCACTAGCTTCTTAATATCAGGTGTAGATGCAGGTTGGGTTAAGGAACGCAACCTGACATCTGCTATCTATTCAAATTTCAAATTATTTATTACTGCTATTATCTACCAACACCATGAATAATAAAATAAAAATAGAAGATTGCGGTTATACATTGATAGGTTCATCAGTTGATAATTTAGTGCGCCATTTTGAAGGTCAATCATCTCTACAATTATATCCTGACTTTCGAGAACGGCGAGAACGTGCCAATGAGTTATTATTTGATTTAGTTGGTAAAAATCCAGGATTGTTTTACATTCGTCGTCAAGGAAATGGCAAAGAACCAGGAGAGGAAATTTGGGAATTGACCATAGCTACAGATCAAGATAAATTTGAATTACCAAAAAAACTCAAAAAACTCGGCAAAACTTTAGGAATGAAAGCTGCTATTCGTCAAGATGGATATGGCGGTTTTAAAATTTTATCAGCTTATTTAATTCCAGAATCCCGGGGAAACATTGACGGCTATGCTTTACCCTATTGGTTGCGATTGATTCCTAATCATCAATACCATCTGGAGATTCCCTCCACATTATTAGCAAAAATTAAAAATATGCCAATTTGTGGAAATCATGTTCCTACGGAAGACCAACTTCAAGCCTGGAAAGCTTTTTTAAAGGTTGAAGAACGCATTGCTAAATCACGACAATTCTGCGTATTTTTTATTATTCAAAATTACGCTTCAAATCCTCGACAAATTACTGTAGAAGTCAAGCTTAACTCAGCTACCTTGGACGGTTCTGAAGATAATTTTTTAGGTGTAGACAACTTTTGGGAAAGGGTCAAAAAAGCTAAAAATCAGCAAGTTAACTTTCTAGAGTCCATACCCACAGACAGAAACCGCCGCCATAGTCGGCAACTGGGAACTATTGAAAAAATTGATCAAAAATATAATCTAATTCATATTCGTTTAGAACGAGATTTAATTGAATATATAGCTAAAGGTAATTATCAACTTCCTAAAAATGGCTACTTATTTTTTGATGCTGCTGGAGACATCAAACAAATTGAACGTAAAGAAAAAGCCTTAGAACAGTTGAGACAAGGACGTACACAAAATCCCTACTTAGGTAATTTTTTATTTGATGCTTCCCAAGCGAGAACAATTACTAAAAGAATTAAACTAAAATCTAAAGATTTGTTATTATCTTCTGCCAATCCTGCTCAAAAAGCTGCCGTGGAAAAGGTACTTTCCGCCGAGGATTTAGTTCTCATTCAAGGACCGCCAGGAACAGGTAAAACAACAGTAATAGCCGAAATTTGCTATCAAGTAGCATTACGGGGAGGACGAACATTAATTACTTCTCAAGCTAATTTAGCCGTTGATAATGCCCTCAGTCGCTTAGTTCATAATCCCGTTATTCGCGCCGTCAGAAAGGGAAAGGCTGAAAAAGTAGGAGAAGAAGGACAACCATTTTTAGAAGACCAAGTAATTGGTACATGGCTACAAAATACCGCTACCGACTGTGAAAATAATCTTAGTCAACGTCAGGAAAATATCAAAAATATCAATAAATTATTACCATTATTACCACGGTTTATAGATTATTTTCTAGCTGAAGAAGAATTAAATCAACAACAAAATGAACTGAAAATTGAGAAAGAAAGTTTAGCAACAATTTATCAAAACCAAGAAAATCAATATCGTCAACTTTTGGTTAATCAAGATGAACTTACATCTTTAATTACTGGGTTAGAAAATATTTTAAGTAATACAGATAATATAGACTGGGAATCTCCCGACATTAAGGATTTTTTACCCCGTCTTCAACCCTATACAGAAAAAAATCAGCAAGTAGAAGATTTTCGGGAAAGTGTTCGTCAGGCTATTAAATATACTGAAGAAATTGGTCTTGTTCGTCCAGGTTTTGGTGCATTTGGTTTAGCAGTTTGGTTACAAGAAACTATTAAAAATCATCTTTCTGAATTTAATCAGGGATTAAAAGATGCCAATAACTTGACTGTAGCTATTTCCCAAGTAGCAGAATTAATCGAGATTTTCCAACAAAATTCTCTATCTTTACAGAAATTAGAAACAGATTATCAAAAATTGAGTAACCACAACAATCTGCAACCAACAATTCAAATTTGGGAAAATCGTAAACGGGAAATAGATTATATTATCCAAGCTGTTGTCGAGTGGAAATCTACAGCTTATAATAATTTGTATCAAGTATTAAAAGAGTGTCAGCAATCGGATTTACAATTAACAGAAAATATGGTAGATTTGCCACTAGGCTTATTGATGTTTGCAAAAACATTAAAATTAACTATCGTTCCTAAAAATTACAAAATTAGTTTACCAGATTGGTCATTGTTAACAAAAGCTATAATTTATGAAATCGAAGGTAACTTTACTGATAGAAAAGGCAAAAAACATGATTTTAGTTATTTTCTACAGCAAAATTTTAGTCAAATTCCTATAGTATTATCAAAAAGTGATCAAATGCAATGGCAAAAAACCTATCAAGAGTTCCAAAATTATCCCATCCTGAACCCAAAACAGCGAAAATTTCTCGTTGAACATACTCAAGTCTTTTTAATTAAGTTAGAAAAAACTTATGGTCAATCCTGGGAATGGAATAACATTGAAGCTACTCTTAACCGCATTACTCAAGAACTACTAGATGTTATCTTAGTTCATGCACGTCAATGTGTTTTAAAAGTAAAAACTGAAGCAGACCAACAACTGCAAATTCTACACCAGCAATTTCAAGAACTTCCACAAAATGGTATTTCTTTAGAACAAATATCTGAAGCTAAAATTCAGGTAAAGACAAGTAAAGAAGCTGCTAATTTAAAATTGACAGAAGTTATTAATCACTTACAAGCATTTCATAAACAGCAAAATATACCTCATCCATTAAGGATTTTAGCAGAAAAATACCTCACCACACAAACAAATATGTGGGAACAACCTCAAGAGTTTTTCCAGCGAGTTAAGTTTTGGGAAAGTCGCATTCATGAATTAGAAACTCTGATTTCAGACTTAGCACCTTTTACTATTTTAGAAACAATTCAAGACTCTTTAAACCAGAAGTTGACAACCATACAAATACAAACTGATACTTCTCAACAACAACTTCAAGAATTACAAATCAAAATATCTGATATAGAACAACAATTGAAATTACAGTTGCCAGATATTTTAATTATAGAACGGAATTGGTGGCAGTCAATTTGGCAAACTATACCTGATAAATTGAAACCAGAATTACCGAATGATGACCTATTAGATTTAGCGTGCTTAGGTATAATCAAAAATAAATTTGATGTCTGGGAAAAACAACTACAAAGTGAAGAAAGTTATTTGCATAAATATCAACAATTTGTTCAAGATTGGATTAAAAAATTACGTCAACCTTCAGAACAAGATAGTAAAGATTTAAGGGGAATTTATTTAGATAATGCTAACGTTGTCGGTATTACTTGTGTGCAAGCTGCAAACTATAATTTCTCAGAAGAATTTCAATCCTTTGATGTTGTGATTATAGATGAAGTTAGTAAATGTACTCCTCCAGAGTTACTAATTCCCGCTTTGAAAGGGAAAAAATTAGTCATGGTAGGAGACCATAAACAATTACCACCGATGCTTGATACTAGCACCGTAGCAGAAGTTGCCCAAACCATGGGTAATACTAGAGAAGAATTGCAATTTTTAGAAGAATCATTATTTAAAAGTCAGTTTGAAACTGCTGATAAGAGTATTAGAAAAATGCTGAATACTCAATATCGAATGCACCCCATGATTATGGGAGCAATTAATCAATTTTATCGTGGTAAATTGGAATGTGGGATTTTAGAACCCGATGCTAAACGCGCTCACAATTTATCCGGGGAAGTTATTCAACCTTATCATCATTTGATTTGGGTAAATATCCCTAAAGAAAAGGATTTTCAAGAAGAACGAAATGGAACTTCATTTTTTAACACTAAAGAAATTGATGTAATTGCAAGTATTTGTCAGCAATTTGAACAATCTTGGATTAATAAAGTCGCCAATGGAGAAGGGAAAAAGGAAATAGCTGTAATCACGTTTTATGGTGCTCAATTAAGAAAAATTGATGAACGTTTACAACCTGAACTTTTCCCTTCCTTACAAATTAGAACAGGTACAGTTGATAGATTTCAAGGAATGGAAAGACCTGTTGTAATTGTCAGTATGGTGCGGAATAATAATCAAGGAGATGTGGGATTTGCAAATAAACCAGAACGGGTAAATGTGGCTTTTTCTCGCGCTCAAGAATTACTAGTAATTGTTGGTTGTCACGATTTATTTACATCTAAACCTGGACCAGTGGGTACTATGTATTCTGAAGTTGCAAACATTGTTAATCATCATGGAGGTTTTATTGATGTTTCCTGTTTCTCTAGCTAAACTTGATGCAAATTTAAAATATCTAGTTGATGAAATTGAATCTGAAAATTCTGATTTATCAGTTGTAGTAGCACGGCAGTTTCGTTATACTGTTACTCAAAATATGTTAGAATTAACCATTAAAGAACCCCGTAAATTTAATGTTTTAGAAGAGTTTATTATTCGTGCTGGTATGGAATTTAATCCTCCTCCTACAGCTAATGAATTAGCATCTATTTTAGGTTTGGATTCTGTATTTGTTAAAAGTACCATTGCTAATCTACAATCTTTACAAACTTTAGCAGATAATTCTCAAATTACTGTGACAGAAGAAGGGAGTTTATTCTATGCACAGGGTTCTGTACCAAAACCTCCTTACTCTATCCCTATTTATGCAATTACTGATAATTTGGCGGGAAAAATCACATTTCAATATGAAGAGGTAGAGGATGTTGTTATTAATCAACCAAATTTAATCAAATTCGTCAATCTTGAAGCAAAAATTCCGCCCGTTTCTAGTTTAAAACTTGCAGATATACAGCAAATTATTCAAGCTTCTAATTTACCTCTTTATGTCCCCACAGAAGGTAAATTTGTCACTGATTTTAAAGTTCGAGGAACTACACAAACCATTGGTAGACCTATTTCTCTACTGGTGATTTATGATAAAATTCAAGATAAATTAAACATCCAAATTAGAAGCGGGAAAGAAGTTTTAGAAACTCCTACAAGGAAGATTGAGGAACTATACAATTCAGAAAAGATATCTTTAGAAGAATTGTTGAAATTACCTCAGTAAACTATCAATCAGTTATTGTTGCTGGGTAAAATGTAAAAATAAAATGTTTTAATGGTATTAATACACTGCTAAAAAATCCAAGTTATTTGACTAATTTATGTTGTTCAAACCACCATAAACTAATAGCAAATACTGTGGAAATTAGTAAAAGCACACCGATGAATACAAAGGTGATTTGTATCCCTAAAATTAATGCTTCAATGGGTGCATGAGTTACATCAGTAATTAATTCTGTGTTATTCAGAGTTACAAATGAAAATATACCCCCAACTAATGGTACACCTAAAGTTTGTCCTAATATTCGTGATAAAGATAATAAACCCGAAGCAATACCTAAACTATCTTGAGGTGCTGCTCCCATAATGGCGCTATTATTAGGAGATTGAAACATCCCTATACCTAAACCATAAGGAATAATTGCCATCATATAGTTAATGATGGTTAATTCCGTGTTAAAGGTACTAATTAATAAGCAACCAATAGCCATCAATACTAACCCGATTAAACTAATAATCCGTGAACCAAATCTATCAGAAAGCATCCCAGCAATAGGTGCTGCCAAGACAATAATAATTGGTGGAATTGCTAAGAAAAAACCAGTTTTATTACTAGGATATTGTTCCACCCATTCAAAAAAGAAAGGGAGAATAAATATAACTCCAGCAATCACAAAGTTGCCTATAAATCTTAACCCTAAACCTAAGCTTAAATCTAAAGATTTAAAAATTTTCCAGTCTAGGATAGGGTTTAAAGTTCGGGATTCTATAAACAAAAAAATCCCTAGAAAAACTACAGACAAAGATAACAAAACTACGATGATATGAATATTATAACCTTTTTCTTCTAGTAAGGTGATACCTAAAATAAAGCAAGTTAACATAAATGTGAGAACAATAGTCCCCATAATATTAAACTTCTGTTTTTTAGGTTTTATAGTAGAAGATGGAACAAAATATGCCATCATTAAAATTCCCATAATCCCAATAGGGACATTGATAAAGAAAATTAAAGGCCAATCTCCTATATTAATTAGCAACCCTCCTATTGTCGGTCCTAACATCATTCCTAAACCAAAAACTCCTGCTCGAATGCCTAAACCTAACCCTCTTTCTTCGGGGGGAAAAGCTTCTACAATTATAGCTGTCCCTAGTCCTGAAATAAAGGCCGCACCTAGTCCTTGAATACCACGAAAAGCAATTAAAAAGCCTATATTTGGAGCAAGTCCACATAATAATGAGCTAATTGTAAATACTATCATGCCGATAATATACAAATTTTTTTTGCTCACCATATCCCCTAATTTAGATACGCTTAATACAAAGATAGATATTGCTAATAAATAACTTAATACTATCCATTGACTATTAGCAAAACTCGTATGTAGGGATACTAACATACTAGGGAGAGCTAGATTAACTATGTAAACATCTAAGGAAAAAATGAATACACCAATACTTACGCTCAGTATAGTCCACCATTTTATAGGCATCTAGGACATTAGCTAAGGCCAAACCTTTATCATTGTGACAATGAACCTCTATTTTCGGATATAAATCAAGCTTGTTTAGTTCCTCTTTTAAGGTTTTAACATAAAAATACATACTCCTCTGGGGATCAAAGGGTGTGGTGTAGCCTGTGGTATCGGCTATACTAATTATATCCACTCCTGCGGTTACTGCTGCACTGGCCGCCGCAATTACATTTTCTATGGGCGATCGCACTGTATCTTCTGGTGTATATCTAATTAATAGGTCATGCTGCTGTTCTTTGGCAAAACTAACTACTTCAATAATTTTCTCAATAGCTACCTCTAAATTAATATTGTAATCTTGTTGTAATCTTTTTTGAGAAACACTAAAAAATACACCCAAAAAATCAATACCACAATCTAAAGCTTTTTGGACATTATCCATCTTACAAAGAGAATGCGCGCCTATTTTCGCATTAAGTCCCCCCTGACAAATTTGCTTTATAGCGACAGCAATTTCATTATCTACTGCGGGATTACCGACTTCAATAATATCAACTCCTATCTCATCTAAAAACTGGGCAATTACCATTTTTTTTTCTGGAGAAAAATAGACTCCAGGAGTCTGTTCTCCCTCTCTTAAAGTAGAGTCAAGAATTTGTACCATACTTACCTTAATTGTATATCAATCTTAGATAATTGCTGAAAACTTTTTCCCGTGAAATCTAACACTTTTAGATTCCCCTCAATCTCTCCTTGAAAGCTGTACTTTCAGCTTATCCCCCTCTTTACAAGCATATACAGCAAGAAAGCAGGAGGTAAAACACCCTTGCTGTTTGGATTTTGGTTGTCCAGTTTATACCTTAAATATACGCGATTTGCTGTATCTCAATTAACTTTGATACTTCTAAAACACTGTCCTATGCATAACCACCAAAACCTTGGTAGAGACAATTCATTAATTATCCCTACATCTTTTTCACCAGAAGTCTATTTTTAAACATTAATTATTATATTCCTACTCATTACCTTATTTCAGAATTAAACAATAGTCAATCTCAGCAAAATTCCCCTCAGTAGCATAAAACTGAAGGGGTTAATTATATGAATTGTAGTAGTTCTCAAGTTTTATACTACTTTGATCCATTGACGAATAGAAAAATTATGCGGTCATAACCAATGGTACTAGGTGATTAAGGTAATTTTTAAGTAAACAACACCTTTAGTAGTAACCATGTTGCTTTTCCGCTTCCGGCTCAACCATGGTAAAGTTAGATACATCATACAAATAGCGGCTGGCTTCTTCTTCTAAGCGATGAATCCAATAAGGTTCAATCAGGCTACTGTGACGAAGTGCTGCCAGGTATCCGTCCAAATACATCCGCATGTCATCCATACGATAACCACGATTCCATAATTCGACGAAGGCGTCGGTAAGTCTTTGGTAATAGCGGATGGTTTGTGTGTCTTGGAGCATAACTGCTGTATTAGTCTCTGTGGAATGAGAATTGTAGATGACGATTCACGCTTAATGAAATATCACTTTCTTACCTATGTATTAACTGAATAAGTTAACATTTTCACCTTGGGTCAGACCCCCCAGCAGCTAAAAACTTAATTACATCCTAAGCCAAAAATTGGAAATATGGTAGTTTTGTACATTATTTCCACAATTTTTTCATCAATGGGCTCTGAATATTGATACTCACCGAATCAATCTGTTGCTCTTTCAACTTTTTAGCTTAGTTGTCTAACAATACAAATTTAGTCACTAACACATAAACCTGTATAATTAAGCTTGATAAATTATTAGCCGCCGTAGTCATAGATAACTAGTCTTATCTATCTTTGGATGTAGTCAAGTCCGATTCTTCTGCTACTCCTTTCGGTTGATGATTGTGATCCGAGTTTACCATATATCTTTAGGAGTAGGACAAATGACTATCAATAAACTTTAAATAGATGTGAATCAATAAGCTGCCGAAGATTGAGAGAAATATAAGGAAAATTTAATAAAGTGGCTGGCTTTGCTATAAACAGGATAGAAAATAAATTTTTTGCAAGATTTTCTTGAGGTAAATATGAAGAATATAGCCATTGAAGTAGCAAAAACTACAAAACCTTAACCATGAGATTGTTAATTTGAAATTCATCAACGCTAAGGGGTCTTGCCACTGTGGGATCGGTTTGTATTGAAATCGTTGAGGGGAATCCCCATCTGAGGTCGTTGTTGGGTTGGCACTTGCAACAACTAGAATACCGAGTTCATCAAGCTGCCAGTATTTATCAAGCAAAAGAAGTTTTCCTCAGCCATCAACCCACTCTAGTTATTCTAGATGCGGATTTATCGGATGGTGATGGTGTGGAGTTTTGTCGCTGGTTACATCGTCAGCAACAGCCATTAATTCTCATGTTATCTGCTCGCACTAATGAGGCTGATATTGTGACAGGTTTAAAAGCGGGAGCAGATGACTATTTAAGCAAACCTTTTGGAATGCAAGAATTTTTGGCTAGGGTTGAGGCAATTATCCGTCGTAACCGGACACCTACTGCACCAGCCTATTTAGATTATGGCAGTTTGCAAATTGATTTAGTCCAGCGCCGTGTTCGCTTCCAGGGGGAATTTATTGACCTTACACCCCAGGAATTTAGCTTGTTATATGTTTTAGCACAAGCTGGAGGAGTGCCTTTAAGTAGATCGGAATTATTACGTCGTGCTTGGCCTGACGCTATTGATAACCCCCGTACTATTGACACTCATGTTTTGTCCCTGCGGAAGAAGGTAGAACTTGATCCACGTCAACCCAGCTTAATTCAAACTATCCGCAATGTTGGATACAGATTTAACATGGAAATTTTGAATGCTAACATTCCCCAAACACAAACTAAATTACCAAGGGAGCGGTTTAGTAATCAATTGCCTGTATTGACTACTCAAAGTTCTTAATTTAAGGGAACAGGGAAGAGAAACTGGGGTTAATAAAGAGTGGATCAAGTCCATTCTGCTAGTGCTTGAGTTTCTGCTTGCATCAATCTGTCCGTTAAATTACTCCAATTTATCTCAGTTGCAGATTGGTTAATTACTAATTGACCTTGCTGAAGATGTAAGAAATGGGTGCAAAACTCTTGGACTAAATCAATGTGCCGATTGACCATCAAAATCGCCGTAGATTGGGTTTGAGTTAGTTGTTTGAGGATGTTTATTAAGTGACTAGATGTGGCAGTGTCTAAGGCTGATGTAGGCTCATCTAAGAGTAAAATCTGGGGTTGGGTGACTAGGGCGCGAGCGATCGCAATTAACTGTCTTTGTCCAGTAGAAAGTTGCGCCTCAGTTCGTCCTAACCATTGTTCAGGAATTTGCAGTTGTTCTTGCCAATAACTGACTTTTTCCTGAATAGTGGGCTGAAGTAAACCACGCAGAATTAAAGGATAAGCCAAGGCTTCACCAACTGTCATCCCTAACAGCTTAGATTCTTGTTGTACAAGTATCACCTGTTGACGCAGTTGAACCACGGGAATTTGGCGATATTCCTGATTTTGGAAATATATTTTGCCGCTAGTGGGTTCACTCAGCCGATTAATGAGGCGTAATAAGGAAGTTTTCCCAGCACCAGCTTCACCAACAATAGCCAAGCGATCGCCAGATGATACCCCAAAGGAAATATCCTGTAAAATCGGGTATTGGTGTTGATGCTGTAACCGTCTGTGGAAATTAACAGATTCTAACCTGAGCATGGGAGTGTGGAGAGGTAATATCAACCAATCACCAAAGCATTTTGAATAGTCCAAGCATCTACCAAAATCAATAATAGAGTACAACCTAACAGGATGATATACATCCAAGGTTGTGAAAAAGGACGAACATCTGTGGTGTTAATACCTGTTTTTACTTGGACAATGTTGATAAACTTAGCAAATCCAGACACACGCATGGGCAATAAATAGGCTTTGCCATCTTGACTCAGGAAATAATAGACTAACCCACCCTGACCAGTGGTGCGCGGTTTTAGTGCTTTTACTTCCGACCAAGATAAACTCCAACCAGGACGGAAAAATCGGGGAACCCAAGGTGAGTAAGTGACTTTAATGCCTTCTTCATCCAAGATAACTCTTTCAGTTAAAATCCCATATAACAACACAAAGCCGCAACCAATTCCCACCCATAAAAGTAATGGTGGAATATATGCTGCTGTTATATGCGCTAAAAAGGGTAAAGGCACTGTTAAAGCTAAATATAGACTTAACAGTGTGATGCGAATTAAGGGAGACAGACGAAAAACTGAGGTTAATTGATTAGCTGAGTTTGCTATCACGGCCGCTACTCTCATTAAGGTGAAAAATTTGACCCCCCATTTCTTCAACAAGGGATCTCTATTCTCCTATTCTAACGTCCCTAAAACAGGTGTGAATTCAGTTCTGGCAACTTGGTGATTTAAAAATCCATAGGCATAAATGCTAGGATTGGTTTGGGAAATGATGGTATAAGATTGACGAACTTTAGCATTGATAGCTACAGTTTTCGCGTCATACATTTGCATAGCCACCTTGGGATATAAACCAATACCTATAATCAGGACGAGAAAAGAAGCGGCGATAAATACTTCACGGGGTCTAGCATCAGTATAAAGGGATTGACCAGGCAACAGACAATCAGTACCAAAACAGGCTGTTCCCTCATCTTCCTGATTTTCATAACTGCTGTTATTAATATCACATATCAAAGCAGCATCAGAACCATAAAAGACTTGACGCAGCATGGATAGGAGATAGATAGGTGTGAGAATAACACCTACAGCAGCTAGACAAACTGTTACAGTGCAGAACGTGGAAGTGTAAACATCGCTAGTGGTGACACCAACAAAAACCGCAAGTTCACCAACAAAACCACTCATTCCCGGTAAAGCTAAAGATGCCATTGCTCCCATTGTAAATAGAGCAAACACTTTTGGCATGGCTTGACCAATACCGCCCATATCTGACATTATCATTGTATGGGAGCGATCGTAGGTGACACCAGCCAGAAAGAATAACACCGAAGCAATCAAACCATGGGATAGCATTTGTAACATTGCGCCATTGATACCCAAGTCTGTGAAAGATGCTATTCCTAACAGCACAAAGCCCATGTGAGAAATTGAGGAGTTAGCTAAACGCCGTTTCATATTCGTCTGGGCAAAGGAGTTTAAAGCACCATAGATAATATTCACAACACCTAGAATGGCTAGAATCGGTGCAAAATAAATGTGGGCATCGGGCAGAAGTTCCATATTTAGGCGAATTAAACCATATCCACCCATTTTTAATAGTACACCTGCCAAAATCATAGATACGGGAGAAGATGCTTCACCGTGGGCATCAGGTAGCCAAGTATGGAAGGGAAAAATAGCCAATTTTACGCCAAAGGCAATTAACAAACCTGCATATAGTACAAGTTGCAAAGCCAGGGGATATTCTCTATGTGCCAGTTGTGCAATATCAAAAGTTAAATTTGTGCCGCCATTTAGACCTAATGCTAGGGCTGCTATCAGTATGAATATGGATGCTGCGGCGGTATAAATCAAAAATTTTGTTGCTGCATAGCGTCGGCGCTGTCCACCCCAAATGGAAACTAGCAAGTATACGGGAATTAATTCAACTTCCCACATAATGAAAAATAGTAGCAGGTCCTGGGCGACAAAAACTCCCACCTGTGCGGAATACAACACAAGCATGAGAAAATAAAAGAGCTTTGGTCGCCGATCAACTTGCCAAGCGGAAAAAATTGCCAGAGTGGTAACAAAACCGGCCAACAATACTAGAGGTGCTGAAAGACCATCAACGGAAATAGTCCAGTTTAAGCCCAAAGGAGGCATCCAAACATAATGGTCTACAAGTTGAAAACTTGTATTACTAGGATTATAATTCCGCCAAAAGGCATAACACATCAAAACAAAGTCAACTAAGCCTACACCCAAGGCATACCAACGGACAAGTTTGCTATCCTTGTCAGGGAGTGCAGGGATCAAAAAGGATGCTATAAGGGGAAATAGAACAATCGCGGTAAGCCAGGGAAATTGAGCCTCTGTCATGTCAATAAGAAAAAATACTTATCGGTGTGATAATGTCATTCTACTAAACTTTGTAAAGATTTTAGTCTGGAAGACCTATGTAGATGTCTAATAATTACCATCGAGTCTTCTGTCTTGAAGCAGTCATTAGACATCTGGGAGTAATGAAATTGTCTATTAGACATTTACTTCTTATCTGATTTTCATAACAGGTCTATTGGGTGATCCCGTTTTTATGCGATGAGTCTTTCTTTAAAGCTCTCCATTTTTGTTCTAATTGCTGATGGTTAGGACTATGTCCACCATAGCGCCAACTCATATAAGCATGACAGATTTCATCTATTACCACCGCTATTTCCGGGGAATGATATTGGTATGAAAACTGGATATATTCTAGTGGTGTTTGACTAGGATGTTTTCCTAAACCCTTTTTAGCAGACCATTGCAGCATTTGTTGATAAAGTCTTTCCATGGGTGGTAGTTTCTTTAACCACCGCCTATTTAGAAATCTACACCATTGTCCCCAACTCAACCAGCCGAGGAAACCAGCTATTGTTCCCACGATTAAACCCGTCAAGACCCCTAACCAACCCTTGGTAAATAAAGCCAAAAACCAAGCTAGTCCCCAGAGCAACCAGCTAAATATGCCTCCAAACAGAGTATTTAAAATTCCTGTGACTGGTGAAGGTAGCCAACCTGCTATCCAATTCCAAAATTGCCGCAGGACGCTAAAAGTTTGATCTTCTTCTATGGAAGGGGGAATTAAAGGATGGCCAGGAATTGGATCAAAAGTAAACCAGCCATATTGAGGGAAATAAACTTCCGTCATTGCATAGGCATCAGTATTGCGGACAATGTACATCCCTGTAAATGGATTAAACTCCCCAGGAGCAAATCCCGCAACCAACCGCGATGGAATACCGATGGAACGTAGCATTACTGTTAACACTGTGGAAAAATGGTCTGGGTAGCCACCTTTATTTTTGAATAAAAAACTTTCTACTAAGTCATCATTTTTCCCAAAATAAGGCAAATCCAAGGGATTTTTCGGTAGAGAGTAATTCTGTTTAATGTACTGAGCTAAGTACAGAGCTTTCTCGTAGGTTGAATCTAAGCGCTTATAATCTGGAGAACGGGAAACTCTTTGTTGATCGTACATAGCAAGAATTTCCTCCGTGCGTTGGCGAACTTTTTCGGCAATTGCGGGGGGAATTTGCAAGTAATAATCTTTAATTTTGGCCGGATACTTAGTGGTAGCTTTAGCTAACAAAGAGCGATCGCGGTAGGGAACATCCGAAACCACAGTATAGGTTAACCCTTCTGATAACTGAACCGGCGCACGCAAACCATTTTCTTGATCAACAGCTATCAATGGTGTAGGAAAATACAGCCATTTTGGATAGGACATTGCGGGAATCAAGTTAGGCAACTCCGACACCACATTATAAGTTTGTACTACCTCTTTTGTCCCAATACCCAACAATGGCGAATCAAGACTAATACGAGAAGACCAGGATGATTGTCTGAGGGTGGTAATATCTTTCTCTTCATTCCGGGAAATTTGCCAACCCTTGCCTGTATAACGATCAAAGGCCAGTACTCGCCAAAAACCTGCTGCTTGCGATCGCACACGCATCACCACCTTGGGCTTCATTTCTCCCCGCAGGTTTTGATTCATCTCGCTGTTAAAACCGTAATAAAAATTATTATCTATCCTTCCAGGTTCACCAGTATTTCCCGTTCCCCCCACATTCCCATTACTATTATTACCTTGACCATCATTCTTACCTGGACGAACATAACCAGGGTTAATAATACTACGCCCTGTAAAATTCTCCAGGGTTTTAATCGGCGCGCTCATGGGAAAAGATTGGAGTTGATACCCAGGAAACCGGGGTAAAATTGCAAAAATCCCCAGTCCCAAGGACACAATCAACAAAAAGTTTAAAATCAACAATTTAAAATTAAAATCATAATTATTCTTGCCACCAGACCTTGCTAAATTCAATTTTTTAAAGCCTAGTCGAGAACGGTAATCGAGAACTAAAGTTGGCAAAGCTACGCCCAAAAACAACAGCAACATCGGTGCAAAGGCCATAGTTTGGCTCAAAGTTGCTGCCACACCTACCAAAATCAACCCAATTACAATCGAATACCCCAAATCCTTACGGCGGGGTGTATCAAAACCATGTAATACCTGCAACTGAATCAATAACTCTGCCAAACTTAGTCGCGTATCGTTCCAATTGCCAATAAAACGACCAAAAAAAGCCCCTAAAGCCAACAGCATTCCCATCGCAATACCAAACTGGACGGGAATATTAGAACTACGACGACGGTAATAACTCCAAGCTGTACCTAGAATAGTTAATGGTATTGTCCACACACTAAACAAAGTTTCACCAGCAATATCCGTAGCTACAATTCCCAAAATTACTAACACCAATACCAGTAAGCGCAAAGAAATGGAATCTTCCGCCTCTGAAGATTTTTCTCCCATTGTTTGCCAGTGATTACCCACCCCTACAGGCCAGAAACGATTTACCCTGGATAAATTAAACATTTTCAATTCAGCAAAGCTCTGATGTAAACCTGACACTGCCTAAGATATTAGATGCGTCTCAATTAGTTAGATATTGATGATAGAGACAAGAATTATAGTTTAAAACGGGTAGATTATCAACTATGATGATATATCTTACTCAAAACGGCAGTTTTCAATTAGATTTTCACCTGAATCCCTAATAAAAAAGGCTGTTGATCTAACTCTGGAAACTCCACCGCTAAGGTATAACTTACCTCATTTTGCTCACAATCCAATTCCGCGATCGCCAGATCTGCGGTTTTTGATTTGGCATTTTTTCCAGTCTTACTGCCTTTAATCTCTAAAATTCCTGGCGTGGGTAACTGACCCTGTATCATTAACTTCTTTAAGTTACCGACATTGTGTAATTCTACCCGAATACTTACAGTTCCCAAAGTTGTTAACCATTGTCTTTCTACCAATGGTTGTGTAGATGAAATCGCCAAAGTTAAATTTTCTAGCAATTGCTTAGTCGCCATTAAAGACAAGGCCATTTGTTGCCGTGGTAATAAATCAAAATAGTCACTCTCAATATCAGACGCAGCTGTTAAACTATCCGCCGAACGATAAGAACTCCTAAGCACTAACCCGGCTAAATCATTAATCGTCTGAGAATCATGGGGAAACATACTTTCTACCACCTGGACCAATTTAGCTCCCAGGGGTAAGGAAGATGTTAATAATACCTGACATTTTTCTAACAATTGCCAGAAAACTTTTTCCGGCAGGGGAATTGGCAAATTAACTTGAGACTGTTGGTGGACACTCCATCGCCGAATAGGAACTAATCCCAGTGATTGTTCTTCTACACACTCAGGATACTCTACTGATTGTGTTTCCCATGGGAACAGAGGCGGATTTTGTTCTATTTGGTCTTGTAAACGACGCTTGAGAATAGCTTGAAAACGTTCTTGCACAGTAGGAATTTCTCCCAGTTGAAAGGTTTGGGGTTTTTCTTCCCTGGTGGATTCACCATTAACAGGCTACCATCTAGAGATGAATCTCTATCCCTTCCTCACATTCTAACAAGTTATACACGTAGGTGTTGAATTTGTCATTCTTCAGTACCTGAAAAACTTAATAATTTTGTGAGGATTCACAAGTTACCATTCATGGGTAGATGCACTAGATCCGGACACTAAGGAGTTACGAATCTCCCAAGCTTGTTCGAGAATCTTAAACCAACGTTTCTGTAACTGCGCCATGGACAAGCCCACAATTTTAGCCGTTTGTTCATCAGGTTTACCTTGTTGCTTTAGATCTAAAATTTGCCTTTGTTTATTATCTAACTGGGCGATATAATTTTCCCACTGAGTCGGAGTTAAACCCAAATTAGTAAGTAAGGAAACTTCTAACCACTCATGCACTAGTTCCCAATGATGCAATAAAGCAAATCTAATTAAGTGATATTTGAAGCGCTGTTGCAAGTAATCACGCTGGCGAGAGGTTAAACCTAAAATAGATTCAATTTCTGATGCTGATAAATCCTGAAGACGAAGTACGAAGTAATCAGCACAATCAGATTGTTCTTTTTCTTCTAAATAATCTATTAATTCTGTAATCACAACCGAGCGCAGAGTGTTTTCTTCCGGTTCGGTCTGCGTCGCCATAGCTGAACGCAATTGCTGAATAGCTGGTTCTTCCCAAGAACCATCATATTCACCGCTACCACTTTCTGATGCCTGTTCTATATCTACAGTTGTTTCTGGAGGTTGTTGTTTGGAAAAAGTTTGTGCTCGGAGAATAATTAATTGTTGCTGTCTGCCTGGGAGATGAATCCGACGCTTACCATAGCGCTCGGTAAATGCCATATATTCTCCCAACTCTAATAAAGTCTGGGGGCGATAGGTTAGACCTAATTGATTCTCCCTTCTAAAAGCATTTAAAGCCTCTAAATAAAAACTCTGTAGAAAATCCTCAATGATAGTCAACCGCCCTTGATAGCCTAATTGCCTGTGAGGAGGATTAATATAACGGTAAATAATAGCACTTAGTGTGCTGTGTAGTTCTACGCGACCACCATTTGAACCTAGCTGGTAGTAGCGGATACACTGTTGTAACCGATGTTTAGCTAGGCTCATAGCTGAACTTTCAATCATGCCGGAAGTTTGAATGCGGTTGCTTTCACTGCAAATCCGTAAGACTTCGTTAGTAATTCTCACGGACACATCGTGACAATTTTGCTCGGAAGCCTTAGTTGACTGTTGAAGTTCTCTCAATAGGAATTGAAAAATTACCTCCACGGTGATAGAAATTTTCCCCTGAGTAGTTGCGATTGCGGGTGAATTCATAATCCCAGTTCTCAAAAAGACCCTAACATATTTTGGACAATACTTGTCAAACTTTAGATAATCACTTTATGGTTTTTGTGTTTAAGGCTAACCCAAACCAATTTAGATTGAGGATGTGGCTAATAAGAGATTCTTAACCGAATCAGTCGCAATTTTCTAGAAAATCTTCTTATTCTTGTTTTAGCCATTACCTAAAGTCACGGACAAATCATGATGAATTTAGAAGCACAAATTCAATTGCTGATAGACAATGCACCCCGGGATGATATGACACCACAACTCATGGTGTCAATTTCTCCTGTCTTAATCGCTATTGCCCAAAAGTTACGACACCACCAATACTTTATTCTCCAAAATTCTAAGCAGGATTGGGTTTTAACTACATTGAGCAGTCGCGCAAATCCAGGAATAGAAAAGCAAGTTATTTACGCTTTCCCTACCATACAGGATATTTCTCTAATCTTAGATGCTGGGCGTGACCCTCACTTGCTCCCAACCTCTATGTATGTCACCCAGATTTTGTTCCAGTTAGTAGCCATGAAACCAGTAGACAGTCTGGTTTTTATCGAAACTCCAGGAACTCTCACCAATTTGGTAGAAGTTTCACGATTGGAGTTAGAAAGCCAAATTCAACGACAATTACAGAAATCTAGGGGTAGAAAAATAATTCCCCCCAATATTGCATAAATAAAATTTGGGATTTTGGATGTTATGGCAGTGGACAAGGATTTGAGGAAATCCTGAAAATCCCAAACTCACAAGATAAATGTCTTCTGCTATAAATTTCCTCAATCCCAAGCTTTAAATCACTCTAAATTTTTTAGTAGAGCCTGCTTAAAACATAGTCGGTCAATTTGATCAATGCTTGACGTGATTCGGAAGGTTTTAAAATGCTGATACTCTCTGTAGCTAATTTTGCGTGGTGAGCAGCTAATTGTCTAGATTGCTCAATACCTGAACTATCATCAATGAGTGCCAATGCCTCTTCTAAATCTCCTCCTTGGGCAAATTCTCGTTCAATCAAGACTTCCAAGTAAGGTTTTTCCGCCAAGGCATATAAAACTGGTGCTGTGAGATTGCCACTTTTGAGGTCAGAACCTGCTGGTTTACCCAAAGTGTCAGTTGAACTAGTGAAATCGAGAATATCATCTACTATCTGGAAGGCCAGCCCCAGGTGGCGACCGTAATTGTGTAACTGTTGGGCAATTTCTGGGGAGGTTTCACTAATTAATCCCGTCGCTTTAGCACTGTTGGCTATTAAGGAGGCTGTTTTGTAATAGCTCTTTTGCAGATAGGTTTCGATAGAAATACTGATATCAAACCGATTTAGCCCTTGTTGGATTTCTCCAGCAGCTAAATCCATAATTACTTCCGAAAGTAGTTTGACAACATCCAAGTTGTTGAGGTTTGCTAAATACCAAGATGATTGAGCAAAAAGAAAATCCCCCGCAAGTACAGCAATGCGATTACCAAATAAACTATGTACTGTTGGTACACCACGTCTAACATTTGACTCATCTACTACATCGTCATGGACTAAGCTGGCGGTATGGATCATTTCTGTAATCTCTGCCAGTCTTCTATGACGGGCTGTAATGTCTTCTTCTAGCATGGTTGCCCGCGATATCAGCAGCACAATGGCTGGCCTAATGCGCTTGCCCCCAGCACCGAATAGATGTTCGGCTGCTGCATAGAGGATGGGGTGGCGGTTTCCAACTAGCTGTGTGAGGTTATCTGCTAGTATTTGCAGGTCTGCTTCCACAGGGGTAAACAGGGAGGTGGCTGGGG